>NZ_JAFAUS010000309.1 GCF_019243155.1 Mycobacterium sp. | reverse complement strand
TCGTGTTCGCTCGCCCGGTACGCCTCGAAGACGCGATCCAGCGCCGAATCTTCCCACGGCTGGTCCTGCGCTGCGGCATGCATCGATTCGTAGACGACGGACATCCAGTCGGTGCCGAACCGATCCATCAGCGGGCCGCAGTCTCGGTTGCGCTGGAGGTCCGGCGAAAGGAAGCCGTCGACCTCGGCCTCGTCTTGCGGGGTGAGATCGACGTTCAGCGCCGTCGAGATCCGCCGTACTTCCTTGCGCCAGTCCGCTAAAAGGTTCGCGTACTCGACGAACACGCGCGGCACCCCGCGGGTGTGCCGCTCGGAAACCAGGTTGCCCTTGAGCCACAAGGCACTTGCCAGTTCCGGCGACGCCCCTGCCAGGCTGGCCAGAGACGGGATGACCTCCTGCGGGCGGCGCACGGCGATGACAACCGCGACGTCCATTCCGGCCTGGTGTGCCGCTTCGAACCACATGTCGGCGAGCACATTGATCTGCAGGTCCTTGATGACCACGACCGGCGCTGCGGGAAGCTTGTTGAGATACGACCCGATCTCGGCCATACAGGCGGCCTTCTCTTCGTCGCTGAAGACGCCTTCCTCAAGCACCCGCAATGACGGATCCCACCAGGCGCTGCCGTGGCGCTCTAGGATTGCCCTATTGAGAAGGAGTGATGCGCGCGGCTCCCAGTAGCCACGCTGGTTCCCCTCGTCGGCTCCCATCATCCCGACGGGAAGCGCGGCGCCGCACAGCGAGAGCACTCGTGTGAGCGCAGACGTTCCGGATCGCCCCATTCCCAAGACGAAAAGCGCGACAGGCCGCGTCCCGGTCCCACTCGGGGCGTGGTTGCTCGTTGCCGGATTCCTACGACCGACACCTTGCGTCATAAGACTCATCACTGTCCGCCCTTCATCTTGGTCATGGGAGAGGGCATTCCGGTCCCGGCCCCGGCGACCACGGAAAACCATGGCACCCCTTCCCGGCAGCTTTACATACTTTCTGGATCGTTGCAATAGGTTCCGCAAGCTTTGAGTATTTTGCCTCCCGGCTGCCGTGGTTTCGGACGGCTCCACTGCGGTCTCCGCCGACTCTACGTCATCTACCACATATTTGCTGGACGAAGTCCTCCAGCTAACTGCGCAATCAGCGACAACTGTCGAACGGGCCAGTGCGCCAATTGAATGAAGCGACCGGTCACGGCGGTCTATCCCCCATCGGGTAGTTCGCCACCGCAGGAAATCCGCCTACGGACAGCCTGCGAAAAATTGGACATTTCGCGAAGACTTTGTCCTCATCCCGCCACGGCGCCTGGTTCGTTGAATGGCGCCCCGAATTCCGTGACCGGTCGGAAGCCGCGCTTGCGGGCTTTCTCGGCCGCCTTGCGAATCAGCGCGTAGATGCCGACGAAGGCGGCGTGATCGGTCATCACAAGCGGTGTCAGCAGCCGGTTGTGCACCAGCGCGAACGCCAGGCCGCTCGCCGGATCGGTCCATCCGAGGGATCCACCCAGCCCGACGTGGCCGAAGCCGGGCATCACGTTCCCGATCGGCAAGCTGTGATAGCCCAGGTGGAACGCCAACGGCACGAACAGGTTTCGATCCAGTCGCAGACTCCGTTGACCGGTCAGGCCGGCGGCCAGGTCGCGGGACAGGAATCGGACGCCGTCGACCTCGCCGCCGTTTGCGATAGCGCCGTACATCCGCGCCAGCCCGCGCGCGGTCGCGACGCCGTTCGCCGCCGGGATCTCGGCGTCCAGCAGCGGCGCATCGCCCTGGACGGCGGCGATTATGCCCGGGAAGTACATGGAGCGGAACCCTCCGGAGAGTTCGTTGGCGACCATGCGCGAGACGTAGCTGACGAACGGGTTACCGACGATGCTTTGGGGAACAATGATTTCGGCGGCCCGCGTCGGCGCACCGGCAGGCGGCCGCCCAAGATACAGGCCGTCGGTGCCGAGCGGCTCGGCGAGTTCTTCGCGGATCAGCGCGCCCATACCCTTGCCGGTGACGGCCCGCCCCAGCCCGGACATCAGCCAACCAAACGTCAGAGCGTGGTACGCGGACTTGCCCAGCAGCCGGCCCGGCGCCGCGGCGGCCAGCCGCTCCTCCATCGCAAGGTGATCGAGCAGGTCTTCCTTCGCGGCGCCGCGCAGACCCGACAGGCCGGCGTGATGCCTCATCACCTCGCGCACCGTGAGGTCCGCCTTGCCGTTGGCGCCGAACTCTTTCCAGTACTCCGCAACCGGCGCCTCGTAATCGATCAGCCCCCGGTCAGCGAGTCGGTGGATGACCGTCGCGGCCATGCCCTTGGTCGCCGAGAACACCATCGGGGCCGTGTCGGCCGTCCACGGCCGATGACCGCTCCGGTCCGACCAACCCGTCCACACGTCGACGACGGGTTCGCCGTCCAAGTAGACCGCCAGAGCGCCGCCGCCGAACCGGCGCGCGGGGAACATGGCGGCGAAGCTGCGAACGACGCATCCAAAGTGTGAGTCCGCCGATCCAGACACGCGATGCCCCGCGTCAGGGGCATCGTCTCCTTCAACCGCTCGGCGATCGACTCGGGATTCTAATGTCACGCTTTTGAATTTACTTCGATTTCACACCTCGCCGGAGCGAAATCTAGATTATTTACCTATCCGTTAGTCAGACGCGGCTGACAGGATTTGCTGGGCCGCCAGCGTCGGGGTCAGCTCCCCCGCCTTGACCTGTCGTTCCACGTCGGCCCGCATCTTGCGGACGTTCGGATTGGACAGCACCCGGTCCAAGACCGTGTCCCGCACCATCTGCCAGGTCCAGTCGACTTGCTGGGCCCGGCGGCGCGCCTCGAACTCTCCGGCCTCGGTGAGCACCTTGCGATGCTTCTCGACGGTCTCCCACATCTGGATCAGGCCGCTTCCCTCCATCGCGCTCATCGTGAGAACCGGTGGCCGCCAGAGGGTTTCGTGCTGGTAGATCAGCCTTAGCGCCGACGACAGCTCCCGGGCGGCTTTGCGTGCCTCGGGCAGGTGATCGCCGTCTGCCTTGTTGACCACCACGACGTCGGCGAGCTCCAGCACGCCCTTCTTGATGCCCTGCAACTGATCACCGGACCGCGCCAAGGTCAGCAACAAGAACGTGTCGACCATGTTGGAGACGGCCACCTCGGACTGCCCGACGCCGACCGTCTCGATCAGGATCACGTCGAACCCAGCGGCTTCCAACAACACCACGGTCTCGCGGGTGGCCTTTGCTACGCCACCCAACGTGCCGGACGTCGGCGACGGCCGGATGTAGGCGTCGGCATGCTGTGCGAGCCGCGCCATCCGGGTCTTGTCGCCGAGGATCGAGCCGCCGGTGCGAGTCGACGACGGATCGACGGCCAGCACCGCCACCTTGTGGCCGTTGTCGATCAGGTGCATGCCGAGCGCTTCGATCGTGGTGGACTTCCCCACCCCCGGAACTCCGGTGATACCCACCCGGTGGGCGTCCCCCGAGTCGGGCGTCAAGGCCAGCAGCAGCTGCTGCGCCTGCTCGCGGTGATCGGCGCGAGTGGACTCCAGCATCGTGATGGCCCGCGGCAGCGCCGCGCGGTTGCCGCTGCGAATCGCAGCCGCCAACTCTTCGACGGTGTCGTTCTTCCGGGACGTCATTTAGTCCAGGCTGTAACCCAGCCGCTCGGCGAGCTTGCGCAGCAAGCCGATTGCGGCATCGGCGATCACGGTGCCGGGCGGGAAGATGGCGGCGGCCCCGGCCTCGTACAGCTCATCGAAGTCGCCCGGCGGGATCACCCCACCGACCACGACCATGATGTCGGGCCGTCCCACCTCGGCCAGCGCATCGCGCAACGCGGGCACGAGCGTGAGGTGACCGGCCGCCAGCGAGGACACCCCGACCACATGCACGTCGTTGTCGGCGGCTTGGCGGGCCACCTCCTCGGGCGTGGAGAACAGCGATCCGACGTCGACGTCGAAACCGATGTCGGCGAACGCCGTTGCGATCACCTTCTGGCCGCGGTCGTGGCCGTCCTGGCCCATCTTGGCCACCAGGATTCGGGGGCGGCGACCGTCGGCTTCCGCGAACTTCTCGACAAGTTCGGTGGCTTTCGCCATGTTTCCGGCCTTTCCGGCTGCCTCGCGGTAAACCCCGGCGATGGTACGGATCTCCGCCTGGTGCCGCCCGTACACCTTCTCCAGCGCGTCGGAGATCTCGCCGACGGTGGCCTTGGCACGCGCCGCATCGATCGCCAGAGCCAGCAGGTTATTGCCCAGACCGTCTTCGCCGGCGCGGCCATGCGCGGCTGCGGCACGGGACAATTCGGCCAGCGCCGCGTCGACGGCCGGCTGGTCGCGGCTTGCCCGCAGGTCCTTCAACTTGGCCAGCTGCTCGGCGCGAACCCTGCTGTTCTCGACCTTGAGGACCTCGACCTCCTGGTCCTCTTCGACCTGGTACTTGTTGATGCCGATCACCGGCTGGGTCCCGGAGTCGATGCGGGCCTGGGTGCGTGCGGCCGCCTCCTCGATGCGCAGCTTGGGGATGCCGTCGCTGATGGCTTGCGCCATGCCGCCGTGCTCGGTGACCTCGGCGATGTGCGCGCGGGCCCGTTGCGCGAGCTGATGGGTCAGCCATTCCACGTAATAGGAACCCGCCCACGGGTCGATCGGTCGGGTGGTGCCCGACTCCTGCTGCAGCACCAGCTGCGTGTTGCGGGCGATGCGGGCCGAGAAGTCGGTGGGCAACGCCAGCGCCTCGTCCAGCGCGTTGGTGTGCAGCGACTGGGTGTGCCCCTGGGTGGCCGCCATGGCCTCGATGCAAGTGCGAGCGACGTTGTTGAACGCGTCCTGCGCGGTCAACGACCAGCCCGAAGTCTGCGAATGCGTGCGCAGCGACAGCGATTTGGCGCTCTTGGGATCGAACTGAGCGACCAGCTCGCTCCACAACAGGCGGCCCGCCCGCAGTTTGGCGACCTCCATGAAGAAGTTCATCCCGATGCCCCAGAAGAAGGAGAGCCGGGGCGCGAACTTGTCGATGTCCAACTCGGCGTCCAAGCCGGCCTTGATGTAGTCGACCCCGTCGGCCAGCGTGTACGCCAGCTCCAAATCCGCTGTGGCACCGGCCTCCTGGATGTGGTATCCGGAGATCGAGATGGAGTTGAACTTCGGCATCTTGGCACTGGTGTAGGCGAAGATGTCGGAGATGATGCGCATCGACGGCTTGGGCGGATAGATGTAGGTGTTGCGCACCATGAACTCTTTGAGGATGTCGTTCTGGATGGTGCCGGCCAGCTTCTCCGGCGGCACACCCTGTTCCTCGGCCGCCACCACGTAAAGCGCCAGAATCGGCAGCACCGCGCCGTTCATGGTCATCGACACCGACACCGTCGACAGATCAATGCCGTCGAACAGCTGCCGCATGTCGAGGATGGAATCGATTGCCACACCGGCCATTCCGACGTCACCCTGGACGCGCGGATGGTCGGAGTCGTATCCACGGTGGGTGGCCAGGTCGAAGGCCACCGACAATCCCTTCTGGCCCGCGGCCAGATTGCGTCGGTAGAACGCGTTGGACTCCGCCGCGGTGGAGAATCCGGCGTACTGCCGAATCGTCCACGGCTGGTTGACATACATCGTCGGGTACGGCCCGCGCACGAACGGCGGATCGCCCGGGAAGGTGTGCAGCGGATAGCCCTCGGCCTCCACGGCGGCCCGGTCGGCGGCGATGTAGACGGGTTTGACCTCGATGTCTTCCGGTGTGTGCCACTGCAACTGGTCGGGTGTGTACCAGTGCGCGGCCGCGGCGGCGGCGACATGCTCTTCGACGGCGGCTTCGGTCGGAGACTGAACGGGCCGCTCGGAGTGCAGCGGCACATCGGCGAAGCTGCCGACGGCGGGTGCGGTGGTCGTCATGGTTGTTACGCCCCCAGCCTGGTGAGCAGATTCGACAGTGCTTCGACGGCATTGATCTTTGCCGTCAGATATTCGTCGGGCTTGTGCTCGGCATCGGCGACGGCCTTTTCGGGCCCGGCCAGATAGACCCGGGCTACGCCGGCGCTTTGGGCGGCCTGCACGATGCCGGACGCCTCGTCCTGGTAACGCTTGTCCGTGCCGCAGATGACGGCCACGGTGGGCAACCCCGCCGCCTCGAACTCGGCCACCGCCGCCGCGACGCCGTCGGCATCGACCGTTCCCGGGTTGACCGCCTCGATGCCACCGGAGGCCAGCAGGTTCACCGCG
>NZ_JAFAUS010000209.1 GCF_019243155.1 Mycobacterium sp. | reverse complement strand
CACGCGACATTTTTCATGCTGATCATCAAGGTGGCCGAGTACTTCTGCGGCGGCTTGACCGAGGCCGAGAAGCGGCAACTGTTCGACGAGCACGTGCAGTGGTACCGGATGTACGGGATGAGCATGCGCCCGGTTCCGAAGTCCTGGGACGAATTTCAGGAGTACTGGGAACGGGTCGGCCGTGAGGTGCTGGAAGTCAACCAGGCAACCCTGGACATCTTCCAGATCCGGATCCCGAAACCGAGGTTCGTGTTGATGCCCACCCCGATCTGGGACCAATTGTTCAAACCGTTGGTGGCCGGTCAGCGCTGGATCGCGGCGGGGCTGTTCGAGCCCGCCTTGCGCGAGAAGGCCGGAATGCACTGGACTCCGGGCGACGAGGTGCTGCTGCGCCTGTTCGGCAAGCTGGTCGAGGTGGCCTTCCTGGCGGTGCCCGACGAGATCCGGTTGCATCCCCGCGCGCTGGCCGCCTACCGCCGCGCCGAGGGACGGCTTTCCAACGATGCCCCGTTGGCCGAGGCGCCGCCGTTCATGGCGCCGCCACGCGACCGGCGCGGACTGCCGATGCACTACTTCCCGCCGAGTTCGTATCCGTCCCTCGGCCCCTCGCTGCGGCCCGCGAAGGTCCTGATGGAACGCGCCGGGTCGCTGATGCACACGACCTTGTCGCTGGCCGGGCTGCGGGCCGCGCGGGGCCGGCCGAAGAAGCCGGCTAGGGCCGCTTGAGCAGGCCCAAGGCCTGGGCGCTCTGATAGAGACAGATCGCCGCGGCGGCAGCCACGTTGAGGCTTTCGGCGCCACCGGACATCGGGATCCGCGCGCGGTGGTCGGCCGACGACGCGACTTCGCTTGGCAGACCGTGTGATTCGGGCCCGAACAACCAGGCCGTCGGCTTGGTGAGCGTCTCCCCGATCTCGTCGAGGCGCGCCTCGCCGTCGACGGTGGTGGCCAGCACCTGCAGCCCCGCGGCGTGCAGCGCGTCGATAGCGGCCCCGGTGTCCGGCTCGACGACGACCGGAATCGAGAACATGCTGCCGGTCGACGCGCGCAGGCATTTGCCGTTGTACGGGTCCACGCTCTGGCCGCCCAGGATCACTCCCCCGGCGCCCATCGCGTCGGCGATACGGATGAGCGTCCCGGCGTTGCCGGGCTCGCCGATCCCGACGGCGACCGCGATCAGCCGGGGCGAGTCGGCCAGCACGTCCTGCAGACTCGTCGCCGGCATCTCGCAGACGGCGACCAGCCCGACGGGGGTCACGGTGTCGGAGAGGGCCTTTGCGGCCCGCTCACTCACCAGGTGAACGTGCGCCGAAGCCAGCGAAGCGAGCAGTGACGAATAACGTTGCGACGCAACCTCGGTGACGAAGACGTCCCGGACCAGACCGCGAACGGACGCGGCCTGGACCAGGTTTGGGCCTTCGGCGAGAAATCGTCCGGCCCGCCGACGCGCGACGTGCCGATGCAATTTGACCGCCGCGACGACCCTGGTCGAGCGTTCGGTCAGCACCTCCGGCATCGGCGTCGGAGGCTAGGCAGCCTCTCCGGAATCCGACGGCGCGTTGACGTCCTCGGGCAGCGCCGCCCGGGCCACGTCGACCAAGGCGGTAAACGCCGCGGGGTCGGTGATCGCGATGTCGGCGAGGTTCTTGCGGTCCACGTCCACACCGGCGGCCTTAAGGCCCTGGATCAACCGGTTGTACGTGATGTCGTTGGCGCGAGCAGCAGCGTTGATACGCGAGATCCACAATTTCCGGAACTCGCCCTTACGCGCACGACGGTCGCGGTAGGCGTAGTTCAGTGAATGCAGTTGCTGCTCTTTGGCTTTGCGGTAGAGCCGGGATCGCTGGCCGCGATAGCCCTTCGAGGCCTTCAGAATGCTGCGCCTCTTTTTGTGGGCGTTGACCGCCCGCTTCACGCGTGCCATGGATGTTCCTACTCTCGTTCAGGCAGTGATGGTCTTCTAAATGGGTCTGAGCCGGTCTGAAGGTCAGCCGTTCAGCAGCTTGTTGATCCGCTTGGTGTCGTTGGCGGCCACCACGGTGCGGCCCTCGAGCCGACGGGTTCTCTTGCTCGGCTTGTGCTCGAGCAGGTGCCGGCGGTTGGCTTTCTCACGCATGATCTTGCCGGTCCCGGTGCGCCGGAACCGCTTTGAAGCCCCGCTATGGGTCTTGGCTTTAGGCATGTTTCCTCTAGTTCTCGCTGTTCTCGCTGTCAGGTCAGTTCTGTGAAGGGCTGGCGTCGGCGGCCGCGTCGGAATCCGACGCCGCGTCGCCCGGCCCTTCGGGGTGCCGCGCCTTGGCGCGAGTCTTCGCACCGCGGTGCGGTGCCAGCACCATCGTCATGTTGCGGCCGTCCTGCTTGGCGGACGTTTCGACGAAGCCGTATTCGGCGACGTCGGCGCCCAGCCGCTGCAGCAGTCGGTAGCCCAACTCGGGCCGTGACTGCTCGCGTCCGCGGAACATGATGGTGACCTTCACCTTCGATCCCGCCTCCAGGAAGCGGATTACGTGGCCCTTCTTGGTCTCGTAATCGTGATCGTCGATTTTCGGTCGCAGCTTCTGTTCTTTGACGACGGTCTGCTGCTGGTTACGGCGGGATTCGCGCGCCTTTTGCGCCGCCTCGTATTTGAACTTGCCGTAGTCCATGATCTTGCAGACCGGCGGTCTGGCGTTCGGGGCAACTTCGACAAGGTCGAGATCGGCGTCGGCAGCGACGCGCAGTGCATCTTCGATGCGCACTATGCCTACCTGCTCTCCCCCTGGGCCGATCAATCGAACTTCAGGCACGCGGATGCGCTCGTTGACGCGGGTCTCAGTGCTGATGGGGCCTCCCTTGTTGGGCTTCTGGTGTGTCCTGCAATCACGACGCTGGGTCGGGTTCGGATTCAGCGGCGGAAACACACACCACCAGCAAAAAAGCCCTGCAGAAGCAGGGCCCAATGCCGACCGATCACGGCGTCAGCCGCCCGCGGTACCCGCGGAACAGACATACTCGATGTCTGTGACCGGACCGCTGAGCCTTGAAAATCTTCTGGCTAGCGGTGGGAGTGGGACTCCACTTAACTGTTCCTGGCCTTAGCCGGAATGGTCGCAGCGGCCAGTTTAGCAGCCGCGAGGTGGCTTTTAGCACTTCGGCGGCCAGACCACGGTTTGGCGACGGTATTCGGGTCGGAGCAAACACGGCCGAGTGCTGGCCGCTCTCAGCGCTTCGTCAAGCTTTTCACGGATTGAGGGCATATCCTCGCGGTCTGTGACACTCACATCACCTCGTCCGGGGCCACCTTCCGGGCCTCGCAACCGGTCGCGTTCCCGGTATCGCTGGGTACCGGCGGCGGCCGGCTGGACCGTGGGAGTCATCGCCACCATCTCGCTGTTGGCCAGCGTGTCGCCCCTGGTCCGATGGGTGATAAAGGTCCCGCGGGAGTTCATCAACGACTACCTGTTCAACTTCCCGGACACCAGCATCGCGTGGTCATTCGTCCTGGCTCTGCTCGCCGCGGCGTTGACCGCCCGGAAACGGATCGCCTGGTTCGTGTTGCTCGGCCAGATGATCCTCGCCGCGTTCTGGAACGCCGCGGACATCGCCGCGGGCGACAACACCGCGGCCGAGACGTTCGGGGAGAACCTCGGGTTCGCCGTGCACGTCGTCGTCGCGGTGCTGCTGCTGCTGGCGTATCGCGAGTTCTGGGCCAAGGTCCGCAAAGGCGCGTTGGTCAAGGCCGCCGCGGTGCTGGTCGCCGGCGATGTGATCGGCATCCTGGTGTCCTGGGGACTGGTCGAGCTTTTCCCCGGCACCCTCGAGCGGCAGGACCGGCTGCCCTACGTCGCCAACCGGGTCGTCGGCTTCGCCCTCGCCGATCCAGACCTGTTCACCGGTAAGCCGCACCTGATCCTGAACGCGATCTTCGGTTTGTTCGGCGCGCTGGCGCTGATCATGGCGACGATCGTGCTGTTCCAATCGCAGCGCGCCGAGAACGCGCTGACGGGTGAGGATGAGTCGGCCATCCGCGGCCTGCTCGAGCTGTACGGCAAACAGGACTCCCTGGGCTACTTCGCCACCCGCCGCGACAAGTCGGTGGTGTTCGCCCAGAGCGGCCGCGCGGCGGTCACCTACCGCGTCGAGCTCGGCGTCTGCCTGGCCAGCGGCGATCCGATCGGCGACCCCAGAGCGTGGCCGCAGGCGATTGACGCCTGGTTGGGGCTGTGCCAGACCTACGGCTGGGCGCCCGGTGTGATGGGCGCCAGTTCCCAGGGCGCGCGGGTTTACCGTGAGGCCGGCCTGAACGCCCTCGAACTGGGCGACGAGGCCATCCTGCGGACCTCCGACTTCCGGCTGTCCGGCCCCGAGATGCGCGGCGTGCGCCAAGCGGTCACCCGAGCCCGCAGGGCCGGGCTGACGGTACGCATCCGGCGGCACCGCGACATCTCCGACGAAGAGATGGCCGAGACGATCTCGCGCGCCGACTCGTGGCGCGATACCCAAACCGAACGCGGCTTCTCCATGGCTCTGGGCAGGCTGGGCGACCCGGCCGACGGAGACTGCCTGCTGGTCGAAGCGATGGACCGTGACGGCGCGGTCGTCGCGATGCTGTCGCTGGTCCCGTGGGGGGCCACCGGCGTATCCCTGGACTTGATGCGCCGGTCGCCGGGGTCCCCCAACGGCACCATCGAACTCATGGTCAGCGAGCTCGCGCTCAATGCGGAGGCTCTCGGGATCATCCGGATCTCGCTGAACTTCGCCATGTTCCGGTCCGCGTTCGAGCAGGGTGCGCAACTCGGCGCCGGCCCGGTCGCCCGGCTGTGGCGCGGATTGCTGCTGTTCTTTTCCCGGTGGTGGCAGCTGGAGACGCTGTACCGCTCCAACATGAAGTACCAACCCGATTGGGTTCCGCGCTACGCCTGCTACGAGGACGCCCGGCTGATCCCCCGGGTCGGTGTCGCCTCCGCCTTCGCGGAGGGCTTCCTTGTGTTGCCGTTCACCCGGCGGGACAAGGTGCACACCGGCCACTACCCCGCGGTGCCCCCTCGGCTCGCGGAGTCGGGCCTGCTGCATCCGGACGGCTCCGCGCCCGACGTGAGCGGGCTGCGAGGCTCGGACGACGACTTGCTGGACTCGAATTCCCGCCTGCCCGAACAGGTTCGGGTACGACTGGCCAAGCTGAAGATCTTGCGTCGTAGCGGCGTGGACGCTTACCCGGTGGGACACGCGCCGAGCCACACGATCGCCCGCGCGATGGACGCCGACGATCAGGAGACCATCATCGTGTCCGGCCGGATCCTGCGGATACGCGACTACGGCGGGGTGTTGTTCGCCGACTTGCGCGACTGGTCCGGCGAAATGCAAGTGCTGCTGGACAATTCACAACTGGAGCAAGGACGAACCGCAGACTTCACCGCCGCGATCGATCTCGGCGATCTGGTCGAGGTGACCGGACACATGGGGTTCAGCAAGAACGGAACCCGCTCGTTGATCGTCGGCAGCTGGCGGATGATCGGTAAATGCCTGCGGCCCTTGCCGAATAAG
>NZ_JAFAUS010000519.1 GCF_019243155.1 Mycobacterium sp. | reverse complement strand
CGCGAGGTGGCCACCACCGACGCCGACCGGGCCCAGAAGACGCCGTGGAACACCTACGTGTCGCAGGGATTGCCGGCCACGGCGATCTGTTCGCCCGGGGTCGACGCGCTGCGCGCCGCCGAACATCCCGAGCCCGGTGACTGGTTGTACTTCGTCACCATCGACGCCCAGGGAACCACGCTGTTCACCCGGGACTACAAGCAGCATCTGGCCAACATCGAGCTGGCTAAGCGCAACGGTGTCCTCGACTCCGCACGTTAGGGGGCCCGCTAGACGGGCCGGGGTCCTCGGCAAGCCAATCGCCCACTCGAAATCGCCGCAACTGCATCTGGCCGCATATCGCGCGCTCGGCCTGGACGGCTGGACCTATGAGCGCATCGAGTGCGGGGCCGACGAGTTGCCGGGTGTGGTCGGCGGATTCGGGCCCGAATGGGTCGGGGTGTCGGTGACGATGCCGGGCAAGTTCGCCGCCTTGCGGTTCGCCGACGAGCGCACCGAACGGGCCGAGCGGGTCGGATCGGCCAACACCCTGGTGCGCACGCCGACGGGCTGGCGCGCCGACAACACCGACATCGACGGCGTGGCCGGCGCCATCGGGTCCGCCTCTGGACAAGCTCTGGTCTGTGGATCGGGCGGCACCGCGCCCGCGGCGGTGGTGGGGCTGGCCCAACTCGGCGTCCCTGGCATCACCGTGGTGGCGCGCAACCCGGACAAGGCGGCCCGGCTGGTGGACCTCGGGACGCGAGTGGGCGTGCCGACGCGGTTCTGCTCCCTGGACAGCGGCGAGCTGCCCGACGCGGTGGCCGCAGCGGAGGTGCTGGTCAGCACCATTCCGGCGGACGTGGCGGCGGGCTACGCCGGCACGTTCGCCGCGGTCCCGGTGCTGCTGGACGCGGTCTACGACCCCTGGCCGACGCCGCTGGCGGCCGCGGTGGCCGCCGCCGGCGGCCGGGTGGTCAGCGGCCTGCAGATGCTGTTGCATCAGGCTTTCGCGCAGGTGGAGCAGTTCACCGGGCTGCCCGCGCCGCGCGCGGCGATGACTTGCGCGCTGGACGCGTTGGAATAGCCTGCCGCGGTATGCGTATTGCGGCTCTCGCGCTGGTGACGGTCTGGCTGGCGGCGTTGAGCTGCTACGACATTCGGGAACGCCGGCTGCCCAACGCGCTGACGCTGCTCGGGGCCGTCGTGATCCTGCTGACCGCCGGATTCGCCGGTCGCGGACCGGCGGCCCTGGCGGGGGCGGCGGCTCTGGCAGGGCTGTATCTGCTGGTGCACCTGGTCGCCCCGGCAGGCATGGGTGCCGGCGACGTCAAGCTGGCGATCGGGCTGGGCGCACTGGCGGGTTGCTTCGGGGTGCATGCGTGGTTCCTGGCGGCGCTGGCCGCACCGCTGCTGACCGTCGCGGTGGCCGCGGCAGTGCGCGGGGGCTCCGTACCGCACGGCCCGTCGATGTGTGTGGCCTGCGCGGCGGGTGTGGGGCTGGCGCAGCGGTGGCAATGGCTCGCTTAAAAATTGTGACGTAGGAAATCGTTGCCAGTGTGCCTGCGCCCGCTTACCTTTCGGTCGTGCTTACCGAAATCGCCGCGGATTACCGCGCGCGCTTGGCCGAGGGCGGAACCGAGCCTCCGCTGCGCGGCCTCAAACTCGTCCGTGACCACCGGCTGGGCGCCGCGCGATTGGCGGCTGAACTCGGTGGCCTGGGCTATTCGGTGCCCGAATTCTTCGACCACCTCATCGCGCTCGCGGCGGCCGATCCCGACCTGGCGCACGTCCTGCGGATTCATTACTCGCTGGTCGAGGAGCTGCAAGTCAAGCCGCAGCAGCCGGGCAGCGAGCGGTGGATCGCGGTGGTGGCCGCGGGCGGGCTGATCGGGGGCGCCAACGCCGAAAAAAGCCAGAAGTCGGTGGGAGGCAACAACCGTGACACCCGACTGGTCTGCACCGCCGCCGGCTTGCGGCTGCGCGGCAGAAAGTTCTACAGCACCGGCGCGCAGTTCTCCGACTACCTGCGGATCACCGCGCAAGACGACGACGGCACCCCGACCGCGGTCGTGATCCCGGTGGACCGAGTCGGCGTCGAGCACCTCGACGACTGGGACGGCATCGGCCAGCGCCTAACCGGCAGTGGCACAACAGTTTTCAATGATGTCGCGGTCGCGTCCGACGAAGTCTTTCCGTTGGGCGCCAACATCGGGCTGGATCGCGCCCGGGGTGCGCTGATGCAGCTGTATCTGCACGCGATCGCCGCCGGCATCCTGCGGACCCTGGCGGAGGACGCCGCCGCGCTGGTGCGCGGGCGCCGCCGGACCTACACCTTCGCCGCCGTCGACACGCCGACCGCCGACCCGCAGTTACTGCAGATCGTCGGCGAGATCGACGCGGTGGCCTACACCGCGCAAGCCCTGGTGCGCAGCGCTGCGGCCGACCTCGCGCCCGCGCTGGACGCCGCGCGCTCAGGTGGCATCAATCCCGAGTTGGAGAATCGGGCATCGATCGCCGCGGCGCGCGTCAAGGTAGCGATCCAGGAACCGGCGTTGCGGGCGGCGTCACGCGTCTTCGACGTCGGCGGTGCCTCCGCGATCCAGGAGTCGGCGCGCCTTGACCGGCACTGGCGCAACCTGCGGACGCTGTTCTCGCACAATCCGACCGTCTACAAGGCGCGGGTGCTGGGCGATATCGCCGTCAACGGCGCGGCGCTGCCCGAAACCAGCTTCTTCTGACCACAGCAGTCCACAGCAGTCACATCTGCACCGGCCGGGGCAGTCATCCCACCGTGGCGAAGCCAGGCCGCCCGACATGGGAGAATGGGACTCGTGTTGCGCTGGATTACCGCTGGGGAGTCGCATGGCCGCGCGCTGGTCGCCGTGCTCGAGGGCATGGTCGCCGGCGTGGAGGTCACATCTACCGACATCGGCGACCAATTGGCCCGCCGCCGGCTTGGTTACGGTCGCGGCGCGCGGATGGCCTTCGAGCGCGACGCGGTGACCATGCTTTCCGGGGTGCGGCACGGCGTCACCTTGGGTGGCCCCATCGCCATCGAGATCGGCAACACCGAATGGCCGAAGTGGGAAACCGTGATGGCCGCCGACCCGGTCGACCCGGCGGAGCTGGCGGACATCGCGCGCAACGCGCCGCTGACCCGGCCGCGGCCCGGCCACGCCGACTACGCGGGCATGCTCAAATACGGTTTCGACGACGCCCGGCCGGTGCTGGAGCGCGCCAGCGCCCGTGAGACCGCCGCCCGCGTCGCGGCC
>NZ_JAFAUS010000131.1 GCF_019243155.1 Mycobacterium sp. | reverse complement strand
TGCGCTTGCGCTGGTGTGGAATTCGCCGCTGACGAATGTGGTTGCGGGTCTGGGCAAGCTCCACCTGCGGCGCACCGTCAAGGATCGGTGGTTGCGCCGCCAGCTCACGCCGAGCTTCACACCGGGCTGCAAGCGCATGCTGATCTCCAGCGACTACTACCCCGCCCTGCAGCGCGACAATTGCAAGCTCATCGACTGGCCGATCGCCACTTTGAGCCCGGTCGGCATTCGCACCAGCGACGGGATCGAGCATCACCTCGATTGCATCGTGTTCGCCACCGGCTACGACGTTCATCTCACCGGACCGCCGTTCGGAGTGTCCGGACTCGGCGGTCGGTCGCTGGCCACCGAATGGGCCGGTGGCGCACAGGCTTACAAAAGCATCAACGTGCATGGGTATCCGAATCTGTTCGTGATGACGGGACCCAACTCCGGGCCGGGCCACAACTCGCTGCTGGTCTACATCGAGGGCCAGCTGGACTACGCGGTGCGCGGCATCACGACGATCCTCGACAACGACCTGCGCTACCTCGACGTGCGATCCGACGTCCAGCGCCGCCACAACGCGAGTATTCAGCGCCGACTCGGCAAGACGACCTGGATGTCGGGGTGCCGCAGCTGGTATCTCACCGCGGACGGATTCAACGGCTCGATGTACCCGGGTTTCGCGACGCAGTATCTTCGCCAGATGAGGGATTTCCGGTATGAGGACTACCAGGCGGTGGCCCGCCGCACTCAGGTATATGCCGTCTCTTCGGCCTGACATGCCGCGCTGACATGGCACCGCTCGACCGGCCTGCAAGGCCCGAACCTGGCACGATCGCCAGCGTGCTGTACAACGTCCGGCGTGCGCCCAAGCGCGTTCGGCGCCAATCGCGCGAATACCGCCAACTGCTTGAAACCGCGGCGTCCCAGCTCTTCGACGCTGCGGTACGGCATCCCAACGGCGGCACGGCTTCTGGCGAGTACCGGATCGACGACCTGGCCCGGCTGGCCGGCACCACCACCCGCAATATCCGCGTCTACCGTGACCGCGGCCTGTTGCCTCCCCCGTTGCGCGTCGGCCGGATCGCGTTGTTCAACGACACGCACCTGACCAGGCTGCGACTCATCACGTCGATGCTCGACCGCGGATACAACATCGCGCACGTACGGGAAATGCTCAGCGCCTGGGAAGAGGGGAAGAATCTCGGCGACGTTCTCGGGCTCGAGACCGCCATCGTCGGCACCTGGACCACCGAGAAGCCGGAGTCCATGGCGCTGGCCGACGCCCAACAACTCGTGGACGACCCGCGGGCTTTCGAGCGTCTGGTGGCGCTGCAGGTCATCCGGATCGACGGGGAACAGGCGACGGTCACCCGGCCGAAACTCATCGAGGCCTTCAACGAAATCCGTGGCTATGGGGTCGAACTGGACAAGCTCATCGACCTGCACGAGCAGGTCGTGCCCGAGATCGACAAGATCAGCGACATGTTGGTGCGTGCCGGAGCCGAACACGTCATCGACCGCATCAAGCCCGGCGAGCCGTTGCCGCCGGACGCGGAGATAGCCGAGCTGATCACCATGCTGGTGCGCTTTCGGACTCAAGCCGTGGCGACCGTCACCGCCACGCTCGCGTCGTCGATCGAAGCCAACATCGAGTCACTCGTGGGCCGGATACTCGCGGATTACCTCGAGTCCAGCCCATCCGCGTGAACGGCGGTCGGACCGGTTGCGCGTGGCGCTAAGCCAGCACGCAGGTCAGGGGCGCGCAGTCGACCGTGATCGTCCCACACGTCGCCAACATCGGGGCGCTGAAGGTGAGCATCAGGGCAACGAGAACTTTGGACTTGAGATTAGACATGCCACCGCCTTCTCTAACCCCCGGGATGGCTCACGATACGCCCGCGCCGCACCGAAAGTCATGAAAACGGTCCATATTCATTCAACGATAATCTTTTTGTCTTGTTGCAGGTGATGCGCGTCGGGCCGGGCTCACCGGCCCCCGCGTTCAGTGCCGGCTAAGGGGGAGTTATCCGTGGCGGTCAGCAACGCGCAATTTATCTGTGTCTAGACACCTACCTAACCGCTACGTCGGCGAACAAGCATGCGGCAGAACGTTACTGACGTGCAATCAGATACGGCGCGAGCGTGGACAGCTTTTCGCAGGTTTCTTCGAATTCGCGTTCGGGCGTGGACTCTTCGATGATGCCGGCGCCGGCGCGCAACCACGTCTCCCCGTCGCTTTCGTAGGCCGCCCGCAGTGTCAGCGCCGCGTCCAGTCCCCCGTCTGCCGAAAACGTCACGACCGCACCGGAATACAGCCCGCGCGGGCCCTCATCGAGGCGCAGGATCGCTTCGACGCTGCCGGCCTTGGGAATGCCCGACGCGGTGACAGCGGGAAACAGTGCTTCCAGCGCGTCCATCCGGTCGCTCGACGAGTCCAGGCGCGCGCTGACCGTGGAGCCGAGGTGTTGCACGCTTCCGCGTTCCCGCACCGTCATGAAATCGCTCACGACCGCGGTACCCGGCTCCGCGATCTCGGTCATCTCCTGCAGGGAGCTTCGTACCGAAATCGCGTGCTCCACAATCTCTTTGGAATTCGATTCCAAATCATCGCGCGCCGCGCGATCGTGCACCGCGCCCCGGCCGAGCGCCCGGGTGCCGGCCAGCGGCTCGGTCACCACGACTCCGTCGTGACCGACGGCGGCAACGAGCTCGGGGCTGTAGCCCACCGCCCGCATTCCGCCCAGTCGCAACAAGAAGGACCTGACCGGGGTGTTGTGCTGGCGCGCCAGCCGGTAGGTGGACGGGAAGTCGAGCGCGAAAGGCACTTCAAGACAACGGGATAGGATCACCTTTTGGTAGCGGCCCGCGCCGATCTCGCCAACGGCCGTTGCCACCCGATTCCGATAGTCGGACGGGTCGGCGGTGACGTCGACCCCGTGCGCCGCGCGCATCGAGGGCACACCGTCACCGAGAACGCCCAGGATCACGTCGCGATGGGCTTCCGGCGCATCCAGCAGATGGACCGCTTCCCTTGTCACCACAATGCGGCTGCTCGGCCAAAACACCCGAGCCAGCGGGGTACGCGGCGCCAGCCAGTGCTGCAGCCCGTAGCGGTAGACGCCGAATTCGAACGCGATCCAGCCGAAGACGTGCTCGGTCTCCAGCAAGAATCTGTCGACGGCTTCACCGAGGACCCCGCCAGGCCGCCCGGACCACCGCTGCCGCCGGGTCACGCCGTCACGCGTCACGCGCAATTCGTCGCTGTCCAACTCGATCAGCCCGCGGACACCGCTGGCCAACACCCATTGACCGTCGCGCTCGTAGAGCAAATACTCCGCTCCGACGCGTTCGGGCAGGACCTCAGCCAACTCGGCCGCCAGGTCTGCCGGGTCGATGTGTGCGGGAAGCGGAATCGACGGTGACGTGGAGCCTGCGGAACTTCTCTCGACGCTGACCTCGGTCACGGTTAGTAAATGTAGCCTAACCTATCTACAAGTGCGTAATTGCTTACGTCACACCGGGCGCCGGTCCACTCGTTCAGCAAAAACTCGCGCGGAGTTAAAGCGGCCGCGGCCCGGCTATACCCGGGCAAGCGCCTCTCAGCGCCCTTCCTGCGGCCGGTTATCGCCGCAGCTAGAAGGCGCTGACGGCGCCTCCTCGCGGTCGGATCGCGGCGCCGGCTTGCCAACGGCGAGACCCCAAACGTTTCCCAACCGTTTACGTCGAGGCCGCGCAACGACCGAGCGGCAGAATGGGAGTTCCCCTAGCATCGCGCTATCCGCGCGGATGAACCGTTGGGGATGCCCGACGGCCAGAAAAGCCCCTCATCATGGGGAAAGGAGTGGCGTCGGTGACCACCAGCCACCACATT
>NZ_JAFAUS010000083.1 GCF_019243155.1 Mycobacterium sp. | reverse complement strand
CCATCTGATGCATGTCGTTGGTCATCTGCTGGGTCAGGCTTTGCATCTTGACCATGCTGTCGATGGTCGTCTGCATCATGTCGGCTTGTTTCAGCATGTCGGCCATCTGATCTTCTTGGTACTTCTGGTTCATCTGCTGGCTGACGCCCTGCATGCTGATCTGGAAGGGGATCGAAGTGTGCTCGATCGGCGTGCCCTGAGGCCGCGTAATGGCTTGCACGCGGGCGATTCCGGGCACCCGGAAGATCGTCTTGGCGATTTTGTCGATGATAAGGAAGTCCGCGGAGTTACGCAGGTCGTGGTCGCTTTCGATCATCAGCACTTCGGGATTCATGCGAGCTTGCGAGAAGTGCCGGTCCGCCGCCGCGTAACCCTCGTTCGCGGGCAGGTCGGCGGGCAGATAATTGCGGTCGTTGTAGTTGGTGCGGTATCCGGGCAGCGTCAGCAAGCCGATGAGCGCTACCCCGATCGTCATGACCAGGATCGGCCCTGGCCACCGGACGACGAGGGCGCCGATCTTGCGCCAGCCCCGAATGCGGTTTGTCCGCCTGGGTTCCAGGGTTTTGCCGAAGCGCGTCACCACCGAGATGACCGCGGGGCCCAGCGTCAGTGCCGCACCCACGACGACCACCATCCCGATGGCCAACGGGATGCCCAGGGTCTGGAAATAGGGCAGGTTCGTGAAGTGCAGGCAGAAGGTCGCGCCGGCGATGGTCATGCCCGAGCCGAGCACCACGTGCGCGGTGCCTTTGTACATGTCGTAATACGCGTCTTCTCGGGACATGCCGAGAGAGCGGGCTTCCTGATATCGGCCCATCAGGAAGATCGCGTAGTCGGTGGCGGCGGCGATCGCCAGTGTGACAAGCAAGTTGGTGGCGAACGTCGACAGTCCGATGATCTTGAAGTAACCCAGGAATGCGACCATTCCCCGCGCGGCCGAGAGCTCCAGCACGACCATCACCAGGGTGAGCAGCACCGTGATGATCGAGCGATAGACCAACAGCAGCATCGCGATGATCACGGTGAACGTGGCCGTCGTGATGACCTGAAGGCTGCGGTCACCGGCGGTGTGCTGATCCGCTGACAGCGCAGCGGGCCCGGTGACGTAAGCCTTGACCCCACTCGGCGCGGGAACGCTTTTGACGATGTTCTGCACCGACTCGACGGATTCGTTGGCCAGGGCCTCGCCCTGGTTACCGGCGAGGTACACCTGGACGTACGCGGCCTTGCCGTCGTTACTTTGTGCGCCCGCGCCGGTCAGCGGGTCGCTCCACATATCCTGAACGTGCTCAACGTGTTTGGTGTCGGCGTCGAGCTTCCTGACGATCTGGTCGTAGTAGGCGTGGGCGTCGGCGCCCAGCTGATTCTGGCCCTCCAGAACGATCATCACCGAGCTGTTGGACTTGTATTCGTTGAAGATCGCACCCATGCGCTTGGTCGCGACCACCGATTGCGCGTCGTCTGGTGCCATCGACACCGAGCGCATCTTCCCGACCTCGTCCAACTGCGGGACGACGACGTTGAGCACCGCGATGATCGCGATCCAGCCGAGAATGATGGGGATGGCGAAAGCCCGGATGAGGCGCGGGATCTTGTCCCGCACGGGCTCTTGGGCAACGGGGATGCTGTCGGTACGGGCGTCGTCCGAGAATGCGCTCATGCTGATTTCACCAAGCAGAATGTCAGGGCGTGCACGCCGGTGGTTGTTTTCTCGTCCTTGACTTCGTCATCGATGGTGATGCGACAACCGAGGTAGTCACCGTCGCTTTGCGCCGACAGATTCGGGAAAACCGACGGAGCGGTTGTCTTGAGGACCAGGGTCCACGGCAGCGGCGCACCGTCGACCCGCGTCGGGTCGGCGGACAGGTCCAGGTAGTTGACGTTGGCATGGCTCGCCGAACCGAAGACTTCGTACTTGACGACCTTGGGCTTGAACGGTTTGGAATCATCCAGCCGCGGACTTGTCATGACACCGGTGTCCTGGGCGCCGAAGAAGGACTTCACGCGGACCACGGCGAACCCGCCGACCACGACGACCGCCACGATCAACAGCGGTAGCCATGCGTTGCGAACAAGCTTCGAGATCTGCAACTACCCGACTCCCTTTCTCATCACGGCACACCCGACGCGGCCGGCGTCAGCGTGACCCGCCCCCGAGGTCATGGCCGGTTGTGCAACGACTTACTGTGCACCGCAACGGTTTCGGCGGTTCACGCGGTCCGAACAGGTTCGATGGTCACGAGCTGCGGCCACCCGAGCACACCGGTTGTCGCCCCCAGCGCCGACACGAGGCTTATGAGATTGAGGAAGCGTTCTCAGGTACCGCAAAGGAAAGCCTAGTACATGTTCTGCATATGTTGCACATCATGCAACGTTTGCCGTCCGTGTTTCAAATCACTTTGTGAAGATGCTGTTGACCAGCGCGGCGGCCCGTTCGACGTGCGGCATCGGCGTGTCGTCGGCATCGTGCGTCTCGCATCGCGACCAGCGCTCGATGCCCGAACGCACCGCGGTCAGTGCCAGCGCAGCAACCAACGCGACTATCTCGTCGTCGGCCCGCATGCCCTGCCGGCGGGCGACGACGTCGGTCAGGTGATTTTGAAATCGTTCCAGATCCGCGAGGAACGCGGCCAGCACCGCAGGGGACGTCTTGGCGAGTTCGAGCATGTGGGCCGCGTGTTCGCGCCGCGGCGGCACGTCGCGGAGGTGGTGTGCCGCCAGGGTGATCAGCTCCGCGAGCACCACCGAATAAGGAGCGGGCCCCGCGGCGACGAAATCCGCCACCAACTCTGGGGGTATGTCGGAGGGGCCGTAGGCGATCGCTGACTCTTTATTGGGGAAGTAGTTGAAGAAGGTGCGCGTCGAAATTCCGGCTTCGGCGCAGATCTCGTCGATGGTGACCTTGTCGTATCCGCGTTCCAGCGTGAGGCGCACCGCGGCATCGCGGATGTCCGCGCTCGTTTGGCGGCGACGGCGCTCGCGCAGACCCATCTGATTGACGACCACGACGTCCATAGTTGCACATTCTGCACATTTTGCAGTCAAATCGCGCAGGGTCGGGCTGCGGTCGTTCGGTGAGGGCCGCGCCGCCCGCGACGGTGCGATGCTTAAAACTGTTCGTGGACAGGCGGATCCGGCCATTTCCAACCGGGTCGGGCTACGTCCCGGAGGGAGCGAGGGCATCTCTCAGGTGATTGCACTGACTGGCGAAGAATCTCACCGAAACGGGGGCCTTCTCCGCTACCTGGTCGAACGCGTGAAAGGCACCCGCCGCGACTTCCTCGTGGACGGGAACGCCCGCCTCCCGAAGCCGCCGCCCATAATCCCGGCACTCCTGGTAGAACAGGTCCACTGTCCCGACCCCGATCCAGGCGGGTGGCAGGCCGGTCAAGTCCGCCCGCCGTGCCGGGGCGGCCTCTTCGGGATCGGCGCCGTTGAGATACCAACGCCACGCCAGTTGGTTGTCGCTGTCGGTCCACATGATGCGTCTTTGGCCGTCGCGGCCGGCGCCGGTGCGGTCGTCGAGCATCGGGTACACCAGCATCTGGTAAACGAGTTTGACGTCCTTGCGATCGTGAGCCCGTTGGGCCACCGCCGCCGCGAAATGTCCACCGGCACTGGCGCCACCGATGGCGATTCGATCCGGGTCCACCCACGGTTGGCGTGCCAGCCATAGCAGCGCTGCATAGCAGTCTTCGACCGGTATCGGATAGGGATGCTCGGGAGCCAGTCGGTGTTCCACCGCCACTATCGCGACGTCGGTGAGGTGCGAGAGCTTGCGGAGGTATTTGTCGTCCTGGGCGGCATGGCCCATGATGGTGCCGCCGCCGTGGATCCACAGCAACGCGGGCGCTCGCGCGGGAAGGCCTGCCGGGCGATGCAGGCGGACCTTGACGTGCTCGTTGACGGCGGCAACCGGCACGTCACGCAGTCGGCCGGCGTTCCCCATAAGGTGCATGAGTGCCCGCTGGAGCTTGAGGCCACGGTGCAGGGCGTATCCACGAGGCAGGAATGGGGCCACCTTGCGCAGACCGGGATCCAGCACCTGTTGCGAGGTGAAGGCCTTCCCGGTCTTGTTCGCCATCGAGTGCCCTCTGTTCCGTTCGCGCCGGTAGACACGCTGACCATACAGGATGGGGATAGTGTCCCCGGGCGCTCGCGGACGGCCACTAGGCGTGCGGCGTGCCGGGCATCATCGGAGCCGTCGGTACACGCCAAATCCATTGCCGGACAGCTTGATCAATCCGGCCGACCGCCGCGAGCCGGCGTCGGCAACGCCGACCGGCTCCGCGGGTTGACCGGATGCCGTCGACTACCTCCGTTCAGTGGGGTCTCCGAGTCAAGATCAAGGAATTCGTAACGATAGCCGCGGTCAATTCGGCGATCGGTGCTTGCGCCTGAAGGCGCGCCCGGCAGGCAAAATCGTGTGGTACCCGGTGGTTTGCGAGAGGACGCACATGCTTC
>NZ_JAFAUS010000531.1 GCF_019243155.1 Mycobacterium sp. | reverse complement strand
GCGCATACGAGCGGCGTCGACGATACGCTTTCGACATAGTGTTGGTGGTTCTCCGGGATCGAATGGTGCTACATGCCGGTTACGTTCGCGTGCATGATCTGCGGCGCAGAACTGCGGTCGGACGCTAAGTTCTGCCATAAGTGCGGTGGGCCGGTTGCGGTGTCGGGCACATTCGCCGAGTACAAGCAGGTCACGGTCCTGTTCGCCGACGTGGTGCACTCGATGGATATCACGGCAGCAGTTGGCTCCGAGCGGTGGCGCGAGATCGTGACCGAGCTACTCAACCGTTCTTCCACGGTGGTGCACCGCTACGGCGGTACGGTCGACAAGTTCACCGGTGACGGCATGATGGCCGTGTTCGGTGCCCCGGCCGCGTTGGAGGACCACGCGCTGCGGGCGTGTTTGGCCGCTCTTGCCATTCAGGACGAGGTCAAGCGGCTGGCAGTTGAGGTCGGTGACCGGGACGGAGTTGACCTGCAGCTGCGGATAGGGCTGAATTCCGGCGAGGTCATTGCAGGCCAGGTCGGTTCGGCTGGTATGGGCTACACCGCAATTGGCGAGCAGGTGGGGATGGCTCAGCGGATGGAGTCCGTGGCTCCGCCGAGCGGGGTGACGCTCAGCGAAACCACCGCGCGGCTGGTCGAGGGCGCAGCGGTGCTGGGACCGCCGGAGATGGTGCACATCAAAGGCGACCACGTGGTGCCGGCGCGTCGGCTGCTGGGCGTGGCCGCGCAGCGAACGCAGGCCGGTCCGTCGTATTCGACGCTGGTGGGGCGTGAGTGGGAGTTGGGCACCCTGACGGCGCTGCTGGATCGGTCGATAGGTGGACGCGGGTCGGTGGTGGGTGTGACCGGCCCTGCGGGTATCGGGAAAACCCGACTTGCGCGCGAAGCCGTGCAGCTGGCGGAGGACGAGGGCGCCGAGGTATTTTTCACCTTCTGCGAATCACACGCCAGCGACGTCCCGTTCCGGGTGGTGGCGCGCCTGCTGCGTGCCGTGGGACAGCTCAGCGGTCTGGACGATCAGACGGCCCGCGGGCGAGTGCGAGCGCAGTTTCCCGATGCCGATCCGCAAGACCTGCTACTGCTTGATGACCTGCTGGGCATCGCCGATCCCGACGTCGAGCTACCCAAGATCGACCCCGACGCGCGGCGGCGGCGGCTGACCGCGCTGATCAACACAGCCCAACTGGCACGCACCCGACCGGCAATCTTCATCGTGGAGGATGCGCACTGGATCGACGAGGCCAGCGAATCCATGCTGGCCGACTTTGTAGCGGTGATTCCCCAGACTCACTCGTTGCTGTTGATCACCTATCGCCCCGAATACCATGGAGCGCTCCATCATGTCGTCGGCGCGCAGACAATTGCTCTGGTCCCCCTGAGCAAATCGGAAACCTCAATGCTGGTCGCTGAACTGTTGGGCCCCGATCCGTCCGTCGGCGACGTCGCCCAAATCATCGCCGCCCGCTCCGCCGGCAACCCGTTTTTCGCCGAGGAGATAGCACGGGAACTCGCCGAACGCGGTGTGCTGGTGGGACAGCGTGGCGGCTACGCATGCCGCACCGATATGGCAGCAGTCGGCGTGCCGGCAACGCTGCAGGCGGCGATCGCCGCGCGCATCGACCGGCTCAGCCCGGCGGCCAAACACACCCTGGCCGCGGCCGCGGTCATCGGGTCGCGGTTCAGCTACGAAATGCTGGCAAGCCTCGGCATCGATCCCCGCATCGATGAGCTGATCAACGCCGAGCTCATCGACCAGGTGCGGTTCACCCCGCGCGCCGAATATGCGTTTCGGCATCCGCTGATCCGAACCGTGGCCTACGAGTCACAACTCAAATCCACTCGCGCCCAGATGCATCGGCAGTTAGCCGCCATGATCGAAGCCTACGAGCCAGATTCGGCCGACCAGTACGCGGCGCTGATCGCCGAGCACCTGGGGGCCGCCGGCGATGGGTACGCCGCCTACGGCTGGCATCTGCGCGCCGCAGCGTGGGCGACCAACCGCGACATCAACGCCGCACGACTGAGTTGGGAGCGCGCCCAAACGATCGCCGACGCCCTACCCACGGAGGATCCCAACCGACCCGCCATGCGCATCGCCCCACGCACCATGTTGTGCGGAATCGCCTGGCGAGTCCATGCACATCCGGCGGGCGACGGCTTCGACGAGCTGCGGGAGTTGTGCAACGCCACCGGGGACAAAGCGTCGCTGGCAATCGCAATGGGGGGGCTGGTGATGGATCATGCGCACCAGGCCCGGATGCGCGTGGCCTCGCAGTTGGCGTCGGAAGCCTGGGCACTGGCCGAGTCGGTTGGCGATCCGACCTTGACGGTGGGGCTGTCCATGCCGCTGCTCTTTGCCATGATGGAGAACAGCAAGTGGTCTGAAGTGCTGCAGTCGTCGCAGAAAGTCATCGACCTGGCCGACGGTGACCCATCCAAAGGCAACTTCATCATCGGGTCTCCGCTTGCGCTCGCTTTTTCGACGCGAGCTCTTGCCCGTATTTACCTGGGTCTTCCCGGATGGGCAGACGACCTTCAGCACGGCCTGGCCATGGCCCGCAGCGCAGACCCTATGTCGTACGCCTTGGTCGTCGCCTACATCTACAACCCCGGGATACCGCTCGGAGTCCTGACGGCCGACGATCGGGCGGTGCGCGAAACCGAAGATGCCCTACAAATTGTCGAACGATCCGGCGACGACCTCGCGTTGGCCTTCACCCGGATGGCGCTCGGCGTCGCGCTGGTGAACCGCGAAAAGGCTTCGGAGCATGAGCGCGGACACAAGCTCCTGGCGGAAGTCGGCGACGTGTTCACGCGTCGCCGACACAACCTCGGCGAATTGCCGATCGTCAACGTGTACTTGGCACGTGAGCGGGCTAGCGGTGGAGATCACGAGGGCGCCATATCGCTCGTGCGCACGGCCGTCGATGATCTGTTCCGCGAAGGGCAGCTGCTGGCATGGGGGGCTCAAGCAACGGGTGTTCTCGTGGAGATACTGCTGGGCCGCGGGACCGACGCCGACGTGACCGAAGCCGAAGCCGCAGTCGAGCGGTTGGCGGCGGCGCCGGCCGACGACGCTTTAGCTGTGCGCGACATCTGGCTGTTGCGACTACGAGCTCTCCTGGCGCAGGCTCACGGCGATGCCGTGGCCTATGCGCGCTTCAGGGATCGACACCGCGAGATGGCGAGATCGCTTCAGTTTGACGGGCACACAGCTTGGGCAGATGCAATGCCATGACAGCGAATTGGTGATCGTTCGAGTCGGGCGGCGGCTAGCGTGGTGAGAGCCAGGCCGATGGTCACCGCATGACCATCCGCATCGCTGGCCGCAGGCGCGGCAGCACCCGTAGCAGGCCTGGCGGGCCGCCGTGCCACGCGTGCTCGGTTAGACCCACACCGGTACGGCGCTGACCGTCGATGGTTGTTTCGAAGCGTGACGCCGACTCTTGGATCACCAAACCCTTTCGGTACAAGCATGATTGGGCGGTTGCGCTGCCCTGGATCTCCAGCCGCAAGCCGCTGGTGTCGGTGACCGCGATGCGCGAGGTACCCGGCACGTGAAGGCCGGCCCATCCGTAATCTACGGTCAACTCCGTCACCGGATGGTTGGCGCCATTGTGGAAGATGTAGCCGCACAGATATTTCCGACCACCGTTGATCAGCTGGGTGCAATTCATGGTGAAGTCTGGGCCATACAGCATCGGGATCCAATTCCAGCCCTCGATGGTGCGCCACTCGCGGACCCCCCAGGATTTGTCTCGCTGTCCGAGGCCATCGATCTCGTACGTCGCTCCGCTCATCGTTACGGTGCCGGTAACCCGTCCGGACTGCTCCATGTGCACATCGGCGATACCGGGCGGGATGTACAGCCCGGCAGGCGCTTCGGCACGAAAATCGAATGGCGAGTGCAGCGCTGTCCATGTCAGGTCCACCTCGTCGCGGCCCCGCAGCCTTAGCCGCCACTGTGACAGCGGTTCGCTCATATGAAACTCCAGAGCCCCCACCTTCAAGCGGCTGGGATCAGGGGTATCGGCGTAGCGGGCGTTGAGTCTGGCGTAGCCGCCCTCAACTCTGCCATTCCGGATGGTGTACAGCAGCGCGTCAGCGGTGTGATTGCTGGGCCGATATCCGATGCGGGCCAAACCCGTTGCGTCCGATCCGGCGTCGAACCAACTGAAGAAGAAGCTTTCCTGCCAGTCACGGTGTGGCCCCGGTGCGTGCATGAATTCGTCATCGGCGTCGACCATCGCGTCCGTCCTCACGATTCACAGACAAATGTGGTGGCA
>NZ_JAFAUS010000520.1 GCF_019243155.1 Mycobacterium sp. | reverse complement strand
GTCAGCGGTGGTCCAATGCGCGATCGGCGCGGATGACATCCACGGGCAATGTGAATTCCTCCGTCTGTCCCGCGTCCGTGGGCCCGACGACGCCGAGCGCGAAGGAACTGCCCATGGGTTATGCAACGCGGGCCATCGCCCAACACCTATGCACGCGAAGTTCTGTATGCGCGCCCGTGACCCTCGGCTGCGCGAATTGCCGGCTGCGGTACCTCCGATGATTCATGCGATCGGGACACGTCGCCAAGCCAATCCCATCCGGCTGTCGGTGGCTCGCGAGCTCGGTAGCGAAATCGACGGCGCGTGGTGGCCCCGAGCGGATCGCATTACCAATGAACTACCCGAGGTTGTTGCGGTCCTGACTCCTCTGCTCGGGGCCGTCACCTGCATCAATGTGAATTGGTCGTCGCTGCAACGACCACCCGATCTCAACTGGCCGGGCTGGGAAGGCAAACGCCAGCACGTGATGACCGTCAGCGGCGCAAGTGCATGCGCCAATCTGCTGATCGTTTCTTACGCGACCCACGCCGCGCTGGCTCTGATGGTGCTGCGCCGCGCCGCGAATCTGCCCATTGAGCGTGTCGATCAAGACAAACCGGCGTTCATGCTCGCGGGATCGATCCTGCGGGCCGCGCAACAACAGCGTGAACGCGCTTCCCGTTAATAGCCGAACTGTAGGTGGCAGGCGGAAGATCAATACCGCCGCGGATCGTGGTGGCCAGGGGCGGGATCGAACCGCCGACCTTCCGCTTTTCAGGCGGACGCTCGTACCGACTGAGCTACCTGGCCGGAAGGCATTGAATGCCTCGCCATGCTGGCGACCCTGACGGGACTCGAACCCGCGACCTCCGCCGTGACAGGGCGGCGCGCTAACCAACTGCGCCACAGGGCCTAGCTGCTGCTCCGCGTTACCGCGTCGCGTACCCCCAACGGGATTCGAACCCGTGCTACCGCCGTGAAAGGGCGGCGTCCTAGGCCACTAGACGATGGGGGCCAGAACCGAATCACTTCGGGGGTACTCGCAACGTGGTTTCGTTGGGAGCCACGCCAGCTTAGGTCACCGTGGCCCGAATCCTCAAACGAGCCACGTTTTGCGTCCAAGTATCCTGAATCACCGCGGCCCCTATAGCTCAGTTGGTAGAGCTACGGACTTTTAATCCGCAGGTCCTAGGTTCGAGTCCTAGTGGGGGCACCAAAGCACGTTTTCCGGCCGGTATGACCGCGGCAGACGGCTGATCGCCGAAGCGATGCGGCCGCCACACCGCTTGGCTATGCTCTCGTCGATGAGCGATGACGCGGCGGGGGCCGCGCCCGTAGCCCTGGTCACGATGGAAATCCGTCATCCGGCAACGGATTCCCTCAGCGAGTCGTCGACCGCAGCGCTCAAAGAGCTACTTCTCGATGAGCTACCCATCGAGCGCCAGGCCCAGGACGCGGCCTGGGCGGCGAGCCCCGGCGGGGGCCCCACACTGGCCACCGAGTCCTTTGCTCGTTTCCTCAACCAGGACAACACGCTTGCGGCGTCGATGAGGTCCCAGGCGATCGTGATCGAAACCACCGCCTACTCCGATTTTGTGACGCTGGTAGAGGTCGCGATGAGGGTCCTGGATGCCCGCCACGCGGTGTCTCCCGTTGCCGGGGTGGAACGAGTCGGCCTGCGCTACATCCTCGAGCTGCGGGCGTCGGCGGGCCGGCATGGCCGCGTCGAGTGGACCGATTGGATCGCCGAGCCGTTGTTGGGGCCGCAGCGCATCGCGCCCGACACTCTGAGCCTCACCGAGCTGCAGGGCGCCGCCGTCTACCAGGAAACGCAACCGGGCAGATCGATGATCTTGCGCTACGGCCCCGGCATGGGTCAGGCCCTCGACCCGAACTTCTACCTGCGCCGGACGCTGCCGGTCGATGCCGGGCCGTTCTTCCTGTTGGACATCGACAGCTTCTGGACGCCGGTCCGGCAGATCCCCGAATACGACGGCGACGTAGTGCTTTCGACGTTCGAGGCTCTGTGCGAGCCGGCGCACACCGCGTTTCAGCAGATGCTCAGCAGCCGGCTGAAAGACGAGCTGGTTATCCGCTGACGCCGAGTACCGCGCTGCTGTACGTCACATCGGCGAACGCCTCTGCGACGTCGTCGTCGGGATAGACGAAGCCGTTGGCCACGTACAGTTCCCCGACGGTCCGCGACGAGGTCCGCCAGCCACGCTGGGCGAGATGGTCGAACGTATGGCTGCGATCGCCGTGATAGACGAGATCGTTGAAGTCGATCTCGAAGCCCAATTCGCTCATGCGGTCGTGATGTGAGCGCCACCGCTCGTCGCTGAAGACCGCGGTGTCGGGCACGGAGTCGAACGCCAGCCGGCTGCCTGGCGCGCTCAAAGCGGTGATGTTGTCGAACAGCGCGTCCTGAGCCTCGTCGGGGAGGTACAGCAGCAGTCCCTCCGCGCTCCACGCCGACGGCGCCCCCGTGTCAAAACCCGCCTCGCGCAGCGCGGCGGCCCAGTCATCGCGCAGGTCGACGGCGACGGTGCGCCGCTGGGCGGTCGGCTCGGCGCCGAGGTCATCCAGGGTCAGAGTCTTGAACTCGATCACCTCCGGCATGTCGACCTCGTAGACGACGGTGCCCGCCGCCCACGGCAGGCGATAAGCGCGTGCGTCGAGCCCCGCCGCGAGGATTACCGCCTGGCCGATGCCGTCCTGTGACGCGTCGACGAAGAAGTCGTCGTAAAACCTTGTGCGACAAGCCATTCCGCGAGCCATGCGAGCGGGGTCGAAGTCGGATTCGCCGCCGACGGGAATCTGGCCGTCCACCAGCCGGACGTAGACGTCGATACCGACCGCCCGCACCAACGGCGCGGCGTAGGGATCGTCGATCAACTTCTCGTCGGAGGAAATTGCACGCTGGGCCGCGACCATCGTCGCCGTCGCCCCCACGCTCGTGGCCAGATCCCAACGATCACGATCGGTGCGCCCCATGCAACCCCCTCGTCGAAAAACATAGACTGTCTAGTTAGTAGCACAGCGATAGCGCCGCACCTCCAGGACTACCCTCCGACGGTGTGACGGATTTTGCTCAGCGAACGATCGACCTGGCCCGCCAAAACGTCGAGGAGGGCGGACGCCCGTTCGCCACCGTGATCGTCCAAGACGGCCAAGTCCTCGCCGAAAGCGCCAACAAGGTGGCCCAGACGAACGATCCGACCGCCCACGCGGAGATCCTCGCCATCCGCGAGGCCTGCATGAAACTGGGCACCGAGCACCTGGTCGACGCCACGATCTACGTGATGGCGCACCCATGCCCGATGTGCCTGGGCTCGTTGTACTACTGCTCGCCCAAGGAAGTCGTCTTCCTGATCACCCGCGACGCCTACGAGCAGTACTACCTCGATGACCGCAAATACTTCGAGGTCTCCACCTTCTACGACGAGTTCGCGAAGAGCTGGGACCAGCGACGCCTGCCCATGCGCTACGAACACGCCGAGCGCGCGATCGAGGTCTACGAGTCCTGGTACGAGCGCAACGGCCGCCAACGCGAGTCGACGGTAGTCCCCGAAAACTGAACCGAAATCTCTGGCAGCGCCGCGGCACCTTCGCTATTATTTGCGTATGCATGCAGATAGTAGCGGAGGCCGATTGCCTGATGACCAGGTCAGCCTGGTGGTCGAGGTTTTCCGGATGCTGGCCGACGCCACTCGAGTGCAGGTGCTGTGGTCGTTGACCGACCGCGAGATGGCCGTCAACGAACTGGCCGAACACGTGGGCAAGCCCGCGCCGTCGGTTTCCCAGCACCTCGCGAAGCTGCGGATGGCACGCCTGGTGCGCACCCGCCGGGAGGGGACCACCATCTTCTACAGCCTCGAGAACGACCACGTCCGTCAGCTCGTCATGGACGCGGTCTTCAACGCCGAGCATGCCGGCCCGGGGGTTCCAGGGCATCACCGCGGGAACCGCGCGTTGAAGTCAGTGAAAGACCAGTAGACACAAAATGTTTTACACACAAGGGAGATACCGATGACCGACCAGCACGCCCACGACGCGCCACACGCGCACGAACACCAGCACGGCGACGTCACGCACGAGCATGCTCACACCGCGCACGAGCACGACCATGTCGAGCATGAGCATTCACACACCCACGGCGACGGCTCCGAGCACACCCACCCGCACGTGCACCAGGCGGGCGTGGAAGACGTTCACGGTCACAAGCACGCGTAACCGCGTGCCCTAGGAGAAATTCGGGCTGTAGTGCTTCGGGTTTTCGCGCTCGCCCAAGGGCGGTAGGTTGCGCGCCGGAGTCTGCACCAGCGGCGTGTCCGCCGGGATGCGGCCGGCGGCCCGGTCCAACCCGGCGCGCGCCCGCGGGTGCTTGCGGAATCGGCTTGGCACGCAAGCGAAGACGATGCGGACGAGATCACCGAAGCGGCGATGCAGCCACTCGTCATGGCGCGACCACGTGTAGCCCATCAGCTCCCGGACGGGCGGATCGTAAAGCCCGACCGTCACCCAGACGAAGAACGGTGCGAGCAGCTTGCGCTGCGCTGCCCACAGCCAATTCGGAACCCATTGAGCGAACGGCGGTTTGGGTAACTCGGTCAGGTCGAGCACGGCGCGTGCGGCCAGATTGTTCTCCAGCACGTCGCGGCACATGTGATCCCAGTAGGACTGGAAGTCCTCCCAGGACTCCGGGACGGGCCGCATGCTCATGCCATACATCCGGTACCAGTCGACATGCTCGTCGAACAGCTGGCGCTTCTGCGCCTCGGTCAAGCCGCCGCAGAACCGTTCGGCCACATGAATGGTGCCGACGAAGAACGTGGAGTGGGCCCAGTAGAAGACGTCGGGGTTCAATGCGTGGTAGCGGCGCCCCTGCTCGTCGACACCCTTGATGTCGGTGTGGTAGTCGCGCACTTCGGCGCCGGTGACCGGAGCGCGGTCGGCGTCGAACACGACGCCGCCGATCGGGTACAGCGAGCGCAGCAGCCGCTGCCAGCGCTCTTGGAAGAAGGTGGAGTGGTCGATCACCGCCGCGCCCAGTTGCGGGTGCATGTTCTGCATGGAGCCGGCCCACGGGCCTTGCAGCATGCCGCGCCAATCCCCGAAGTATCGCCACGTCAGGGAGTCGGGACCCAGGCAGCTCGGCGGCGTGTCATAGCCCAGCGGTGACACCGGGCAGCTGGCGGTGACGCCGTCGGACGCGGTCTGCGACCCAGTGCTAGCGGCTGCGTCGCTGGTCAGCGGGCACGATGCGGACGTATCTTGAGTCACTATCAATTTCCTGTAGGTTTCGGCAAAATGACTACATGCGTTGTCAGTTTTAGCTTAGGAGGGATGTGCTGACCGGTCAACGACGTGGCCGCTGGGCCGGCGTCCCCCGGGAGAGTCGCCTCGCCCTTCGTCGCAACAACCTGATCGCCGCGGGCGTGCAGCTGCTGGGCGGCTCAGGGGGACCCGCCGTGACGGTGCGCGCGGTATGCCGAGAGGCCGCGCTGACCGAACGCTACTTCTACGAGAGCTTCTCCGACCGCGATGAATTCGTCCGCGCGGTCTACGACGACGTCTGCACGCGGGCGATGGACGCCTTGACGTCGGCGCCGACCCCGCGGGAAGCCGTCGAACAGTTCGTCGCGCTGATGGTCGACGACCCCGTGCGCGGGCGCGTGCTGCTGCTGGCGCCCGCGGTGGAGCCGATACTGACGCGCTCGGGCGCGGAGTGGATGCCCAGCTTCATCGACCTGCTGCAGAGCAAGCTGTCCCGCGTCGACGACCCGGTGCTGCAGAAGATGATCGCCACCAGCCTGTTCGGCGGCCTGCAGAGCCTGTTCACCGCGTATCTGAACGGGCAGCTCGGGGCGACCCGTAAGCAATTCATCGACTACTGCGTCGACATGCTGTACATCACGGCCGCCGCGTACGTTCCCGCCACCGAGCTGGGCACGGCGCAGTAAACGGGCTCGCGCCCACCTCGAAATTGGTCAAAAACTGTTATTTGGCGCGCGGGTGCGGGAACTTGTTGCTACTGAAGTACACAGATATATTGAGTGCTACCCATCGACACAGATAACTGGAGGCCGTATGTCAGCCCGGCTGACCGACTTACAGCTGCTGCACGAACTCGAGCCGTTCGTCGAGAAGTACCTGAACCGGCACGAGAGCATGCACAAGAACTGGAACCCGCACGACTACATCCCGTGGTCGGACGGCAAGAACTACTACGCGCTCGGTGGGCAGGACTGGGAGCCAGGACAATCCCAGCTGACCGACGTCGCCCAGGTGGCGATGGTGCAGAACCTGATGACCGAGGACAACCTGCCCTCGTATCACCGCGAGATCGCGATGAACTTCAGCATGGACGGCGCATGGGGGCAGTGGGTCAACCGGTGGACGGCCGAAGAGAATCGGCACGGGATCGCACTGCGCGACTATCTGGTGGTGACCCGCGCGGTTGACCCGGTCGAGCTGGAAAAGCTGCGCATCGAGGTGGTGAATCGGGGCTTCAGTCCTGGCCAGAACCAGCAGATCCGGGCCGACCTGTTCGCCGAGAGCCTGTTCGACTCGGTCATCTATGTCACGTTCCAGGAGCTGGCGACCCGGATTTCGCACCGCAACACCGGTAAGGCCTGCAACGAAACGATCGCCGACCAGCTGCTGGCCAAGATTTCCGCCGACGAGAACCTGCACATGATCTTCTATCGCGACGTCAGCGATGCCGGGTTCGCGGCCGCACCCAACCAGGCGATGAAGTCGCTGCACAAGGTGCTGCGCAACTTCCAGATGCCGGGCTACCAGGTGCCCGAGTTCCGCCGTAAGGCCGTGCTCATCGCCGTCGGCGGCGTCTACGACCCGCGCATCCACCTCGACGACGTGGTCATGCCGGTGCTGAAGAAATGGCGCATCTTCGAGCGTGAGGACTTCACTGGTGAGGCGGCCGCCATGCGCGACGACCTTGCACTGCTGATCAAGGAACTCGAGCAAACCTGCGATAAGTTCGAGATCTCGAAGCAGCGCCAGCTCGACCGGGAAGCCCGCACGGGCAAGAAAGTGACCGCCCGCGAGCTTCACGAGACCGCGGGCACGCTGACCATGAGCCGGCGGTAATCAAGCGGTGCGCATCGGATCCATCGCGCTTGCCAGCCCGGTGGTCTTGGCACCGATGGCCGGCGTGACGAACGTCGCTTTCCGGACGCTGTGTCGCGAACTCGAGCAGTCCAAGGCCGGCACGGTCAGCGGCCTCTACGTCTGCGAGATGGTGACCGCTCGTGCGCTCGTCGAGCGTCATCCGGTCACCATGCACATGACCACGTTCTCCCCGGATGAGTCGCCACGCTCGCTGCAGCTCTACACCGTCGACCCGGCGACCACGTATGCGGCCGCCAAGATGATCGTCGACGACGACCTCGCCGATCACATCGACATGAATTTCGGCTGCCCGGTGCCCAAGGTGACCAAGCGGGGTGGCGGCGCGGCGCTGCCGTACAAGCGTCGGCTGTTCGGCCAGATCGTCGCCGCGGCGGTGCGCGCCACCGAAGGCACCGACATCCCGGTCACGGTCAAGTTCCGCGTCGGCATCGACGACGAGCACCACACGCATCTCGACGCCGGCCGCATCGCCGAGTCCGAGGGTGCGGCCGCGGTCGCCCTGCACGCCCGCACGGCGGCGCAACGCTACTCGGGAACCGCCGACTGGGAGCAGATCGCCCGGCTCAAACAGCACGTCACGACGATCCCGGTGCTCGGCAACGGCGACATCTACGACGCCAGCGACGCGTTGACGATGATGGCCACCACCGGCTGCGACGGCGTAGTCATCGGCAGGGGGTGCCTGGGCCGGCCCTGGCTGTTCGCCGAACTGTCGGCCGCGTTCACCGGCACCCCGTCCCCGACGCCGCCCACGCTGGGCGAGGTCGCCGACATCGTCCGCCGCCACGGGCAGCTGCTGGCCGCGCACTTCGGCGAGGACAAGGGCATGCGCGACATCCGCAAGCACGTCGCCTGGTACCTGCACGGTTTTCCCGCCGGCCCGGAGCTGCGCCGGGCGCTAGCCATGGTCAAGACGCTGGAAGAGCTCTATTCGCTGCTGTCGCGCCTCGATGACACCGTGCCGTTCCCGGACGCGGCGACCGGCCCCCGGGGCCGCCAGGGT
>NZ_JAFAUS010000482.1 GCF_019243155.1 Mycobacterium sp. | reverse complement strand
CGTCGGTGGTGGATCAGGCGGCGCCGTCGGCTTCTTGACGGCGTTGGTGGTAGATCTCGCGGGTGCGTTCGGTGTGGCGGCGCATGAGGTCGCCGGCGCGTTTGCCGCTGCGGGCGGCGATGGCGGTGATCAGTTCGGCGTGTTCGTCCCAGGCGTCTTTGCCGCGGGTCAAGGCGATGGGTTGGTAATACCAGCGCACTCGGCGGGCGACCTGGGCGATCAGGTTGGCCAGCACGCTGTTGTTGGACATGGCCACGATCGAGGTGTGTAAGGCGTCGTTGGCGGCGACCAGGTCGTCTTTGTCGCCGCCGGCGAGGGCTTGTTCCCCAACGTGGTGCAGGTGCCAGAGGTGTTCGATCTGGTCGGGTTTGGCCGCGCGCGCGGCCAGGCGTGCCGATTCGGCTTCTAGCAGGGTGCGCACCGAGAGCAGTTCGTCGGCTTCGGCGTCGGTGGGTTCGTGTACGAACGCGCCCAACGCTGGGCGCAGGTCGACCCAGCCCTCGCTTTGTAAGCGCTGCAAGGCCTCTCGGATCGGCTGGCGGCTGACGCCGAGCTGGGCGGCCAACTCGTTTTCCACCAGATGCTGACCCGGCTGCAACTCGCGCAGGATGATCATCTCCACCAGCGCCTCATAGGCCGCCTCCCGCAACGGCGCCGGACGCTCCAACCGCCCCCGCGAACCAGCCACCACCGGATCGCGCGCCGGATTGAGGGTCAGCATGGACTGTTGCATCGCACAAGTCCTTGGGGTCGGGATCAGTGGGCCGCTCGGGCGAACACGACCGCGGGTGTATTACCCACTGGCGGGCCGGTTATGCGCAAACCCGAGACGGATAGTCTCCTCAGCGCGCCGCGCGCGCCGCCGCGAACATCGCGTCCCCCAACATGTCGCGGTCGCCATCGAGGCGACCGGACCAGTACGGCGATTCACCGCGGTGCAGCGCCTCCTCGGCCTCCTCGACGATGCGTGCCATCGTCGCGACGGCGTGCGCCGGATACGCCCCGACGCTGGTTTCGGCCGACAGCATCACCGCGTCGGTGCCGTCGAGCACCGCGTTGGCCACGTCGGACACTTCGGCCCTGGTCGGACGCCGGTCGGAGACCATCGAGTCGAGCATGTGAGTGGCCACGATGACCGGTTTCGCCGCATCGCGACACAGACGGATGACTCGCTTCTGGACCAATGGGATCTTCTCCAAAGGCATCTCGACACCGAGATCACCACGGGCCACCATCAACCCGTCGAACGCCCCGACGATCGCCGGCAAGCACGAAACCGCCTCCGGTTTCTCCAGTTTGGCGATCACGGGCACGCGCCTGCCGACCTCATCCATGAGGACGTGAGCTAACTGCGCCTCCTCAGGAGCGCGCACAAACGACATGGCAACCATGTCCACTCCCAGGTTGAGGGCGAACTTCATATCCTCAATGTCCTTGTCCGACAGCGTCGGAGCACTTACCGCGATCCCGGGCAGTGAGATGCCTTTATTATCACTGACCGGTCCGCCGTGGATCACCTCGCAGGTGATGTCGGAGCCGTTGACGTCGATCACCGTCAGGTCGATCTTGCCGTCGTCGACAAGCAGCCGATCTCCGGCCTTCACGTCCGAGGCCAAACCGTCATAGGTGGTGGACACCCGATCGTGATCACCCGAGCAGGCCTCGGTGGTGATCGCGACTTGCTCGCCAACACTCCACACCACCGGCCCGGCCGCGAACCGCCCGAGCCGGATCTTGGGGCCTTGCAGGTCGGCGAGTACCACCACCGAGCGACCGCGTTGAGCAGCGATCTGACGGACCAGGTCATAGAACGCAAGGTGTTCGGAGTGCGTCCCGTGGCTGAAATTCAGTCGCGCGACATCCATTCCGGCATCGATGACTTCGGTCAGACGTGGGGCGGTGGCAGTCGCGGGTCCCAGTGTGCAGACGATCTTGGTTGTACGCATCACAGGTTTCCTTTCCCTTAGCGCAGAGCCGATTGGGATTGTTCGTACACGGCGCCGCCACGACTGTGGGACGGCGCCAGTCCGCTGGTGTGGGCCAGCAATTCGGTGGCGGCGTGGACTGTGCGCAGGGTCGGCGCCGCGGCCTCGGTCAAATCGGCGAGCTCGACCACCGCCGAGACGATGGCGTCGAACTCCAACTGCTTGCCCGCCTCGAGGTCTTGCAGCATTGAGGTCTTGTGATGGCCGACGTTTTCGGCGCCCCGCAGCCGCTTCTCGATCGAGATGTCCGGCGTGGAACCCAATCTGGCGGCGATGTCGAGGGTCTCTTCCATCAGGCTTATCACCACTTGCCTGGTGTTCGGGTGCTGGCACATTTCCACCATCGTCGCCCTGGTGAGGGCACTGAGGGGATTGAACGCGACGTTGCCCATCAGCTTGATCCAGATGTCGTTACGCAGGTCGGTTTCGACGGGGCATTTTAAGCCGCCCGCGATCATGGCCTGACTCAACGCCTTACACCGCTCGGACTGTTCGCCGGATGGCTCACCGATGGAGAATCTCGTGCCTTCGATATGCCGTACCACACCGGGAGCCTCGAGCACCGTTGCCGGATAGACCACGCAACCGATGGTCCGGTGCGGAGGCAGCACGGCGCTGGTCGCGCCACCGGGATCCACTGCCTCGATCCGGTGTCCCTGATAGGGACCCTGGAGCCCGTGGAAATACCACCATGGAATGCCGTTCTGCGCGGCCACGATTGCGGTATCGGAACCGAGCAGCGGTTCGACCAGCGGACCACACGTCGGGTAGCTGTGGGCCTTGAGCCCCAAGAAGATGTAGTCGACCGGTCCGATCTCGGCGGGCGAGTCGGTCGCGTGGGGATGCGACAGAAAGTCGCCGCGCGGGCTGATCACGCGGACGCCGTTTCTCCTGATGGCGCGCAAGTTTTCGTTTCGCGCGATCAAGTGGACTTCGGCACCGCCGCGGTGCAACGCGGCGCCCCAATAGGCGCCGATCGCCCCGGCGCCAACGACTGCAATCCTCATAATCTCTCCTGTCGCATCGGGTCTGCAATCATCCGAAATGACCCAAAAGCAGTCACGTGGCCATCATTGCATACAGTATGCCGAGCTTGTATGTTGTAGACCAGTGCAATTTGAGCGGGCCGTGGGGCACTGCGACCAAATCCGAGCCGTTCGGGCGCTATACCCCGACCCGGCCAAGAAAGAGGGATATGGCTGTCATCGGAGTGCCTCGCGAAACCGCCGCCGACGAACGGCGAGTGGCTTTGGTGCCCAAGGTCGTTGAACGCCTCCGGGCGGCCGGCCACGACCTCGTCGTCGAGGCCGGGGCCGGAGATCAGGCATTGATCCGTGACGAAGACTACGGCCAAGCAGGGGCGGCCATCGGCGATCCGTGGGCGTGCGATGTCGTGGTGAAGGTGAACCCGCCAACGGGTGTGGAGATCGGACGCATGAAACCCGGGTCCCGCCTGATCGGATTCCTGGCACCGCGCACCCGGCCGGAGATCGGCGAGCAACTACAACGGGCCGGCGTGCACGGATTCGCGATGGAAGCCGTGCCCCGGATCTCACGCGCCCAGACCATGGACGCGCTGTCATCTCAGGCGAATGTCGCCGGATACAAGGCGGTCTTGTGCGCGGCGCAGTATTGCACCCGATTCTTCCCGATGATGACCACGGCCGCGGGAACGGTAAAGCCGGCAACGGTTTTGGTCCTCGGCGTCGGAGTCGCCGGACTGCAGGCACTGGCCACGGCGAAAAGGCTTGGCGCCCGCACCACTGGATTCGATGTGCGGCCCGAGGTCGCCGAACAAGTCCAGTCGCTGGGCGCCACATGGCTTGAGCTCGGCGTAACGGCTGCCGGCGAAGGCGGTTACGCCCGCGCCCTGACGCTCGCGGAGCAGGCCGAACAGCAACGGCGCCTGACCGAGGCGATAGGGGGTTTCGATGCGGTCATCACCACCGCGCTCGTACCAGGCCGTCCCGCACCGCAATTGGTCACCGCCGATGCGGTGCGCCTGATGCGGGCGGGAAGCGTAGTCGTCGACCTCGCCGGTGAGGCCGGCGGCAACTGTGAGCTCACCGTGCCCGGCAAGGCGGTAATCCGCCACGGCGTCACAGTCACCGCACCACTGAACCTACCGGCCACCATGCCCGAACACGCCAGCGAGCTCTACGCGCGCAATGTCGCGGCCCTGCTCGAACACATGCTCTCCGGCGACGGGGGCGCGCTCGACCTGTCCGACGAGATCGTTGGCGCCTGCTGCGTCACCAAAACCAGCGACGAGTTGACGGAGACCCGATGACACTTCTGGCCAACGTGGCAATTTTGGTGCTGGCGGGCTTCGTCGGCTTCGCGGTGATCTCAAAAGTGCCCAACACCCTGCACACCCCACTGATGTCCGGCACCAACGCTATTCACGGCATCGTGCTGCTCGCCGGACTGGTACTGCTGGGCCGCTCGACGACAGATGCCTTCGACCGCGTGCTCCTGGTGATCGCTATCGCGTTCGGTGCGATCAATGTCGTGGGCGGGTTCCTGGTGACCGACCGCATGCTCGGCATGTTCAAGAAAAAGCCCGGCGCCCCAACGGGAAAGGCTGTCTCCGCCCGTGATTGAACTCATCGCGCTTCTCTACATCGTCGCCTTCGCGCTGTTCATCCACGGCCTGACCGGACTGACGGGACCCCGCACCGCAGCGCGCGGTAACCTCATCGCCGGCGTCGGCATGGCGGTCGCGATCGTCGCCACGCTGCTGACGCCCGGGACGAGCAATTGGCTGTTGATCGCCCTCGGACTGCTGCTGGGATCGGTGGTCGGCGTACCGGCCGCAAAGCGGGTCAAGATGACCGCGATGCCGCAGATGGTAGCGCTGTTCAACGGGGTCGGCGGCGGCGCGGTGGCCTTGGTTTCGTGGGTGGAGTTTCGCGACAGCCACGGCTTCGCCTCGGCCCCAACGTATGTGGCGATCGCATCGCTGTTCGCCGCAATCATCGGATCGGTGTCGTTCTGGGGATCGCTGATCGCTTTCGGAAAGCTGCAGGAAGTCCTGCCGGGCAGGCCAATTGGGCTGCGCCGCGGGCAGCAGCCGCTCAACCTCCTGTTGCTGGTCGCCACGGTCGCCTGTGCGGGCGCGATTGGGACCGGCCAGCGTGCGGAGATGATGCTCGTCGGCGTCCTGCTGTTCGCCGCCGTGCTCGGCGTGATGGTGGTGTTGCCCATCGGGGGTGCCGACATGCCGGTGGTGATCTCGCTTCTCAACGCCCTCACCGGGCTCTCGGCCGCGGCGACCGGGCTCGCGCTGGACAACACGGCGATGATCGTCGCCGGCATGATCGTCGGCGCTTCGGGCACCATTCTGACGAACCTGATGGCCAAGGCCATGAATCGCTCGATCCCGGCCATCGTGGCCGGCGGATTCGGCGGTACCGCCGCCGTGTACGCCGGGAGTGGACCCGCAGACCAGACCGTGCGGCAGACCAGCGCCGCCGATGCGGCGATGCAGATGGGCTACGCCAGCCAGGTGATCATCGTGCCCGGTTACGGGATGGCCGTTGCGCAGGCCCAGCACGCGGTGCGCGAGATGGCCGGCTTGCTTGCCGGGCGCGGTGTGCAGGTGAGGCACGCCATCCACCCCGTGGCGGGCCGCATGCCCGGGCACATGAACGTCTTGCTGGCCGAGGCCGACGTACCTTACGAGCAGCTCAAAGAGATGGACGAGATCAACGGCGAGTTCGGCCGGACCGACGTCGCCCTGGTGATCGGTGCCAACGACGTGACAAACCCTGCGGCACGGTCGAATCCGGCCTCGCCCATTTACGGCATGCCGATTCTCGACGTCGACCAGGCCAAGTCCGTCATTGTCCTCAAACGGTCGATGAATCCCGGCTTCGCCGGCATCGAAAACGAGCTGTATTTCAACGAAAAGACCTCGATGCTCTTCGGTGACGCGAAGTCCTCCGTCGCCGAGATCACGGAGGAGCTCAAGGTCCTGTGACTGCGTGGGACTACGCCTGCGCGGATACGCACTTGACCGCCACGCCCGCGTGACGGCAGGAGAAGAAGCCGATCTTCGGCGTTGAGAAAGGAATTGAATCCCATGTCAAAAGTGGTCTGCGTCCTCTATGACGACCCGGTAAGCGGCTATCCCACCGAGTACCCGCGCGACGGCCTGCCCCATCTAGACAGCTACCCGGACGGCCAGACGCTGCCGACACCCTCGGCAATCGACTTCACCCCCGGTGCGCTGCTGGGTAGCGTCTCCGGTGAGTTGGGCCTGCGTTCCTACCTCGAGGGCCTTGGCCACGAGTTGGTCGTCACCTCGGACAAAGAAGGGAAGAACTCGGCCTTCGACAAACACCTCGCCGACGCCGAAGTAGTTATCTCGCAACCGTTCTGGCCCGCATATCTGACCGCCGAGCGCATCGCGCGTGCACCCAAACTCAAGCTGGCGGTCACCGCGGGCGTGGGTTCTGATCACACCGACCTGGACGCGGCGATCGACGCCGGCGTCACCGTCGCCGAGGTCACGTTCTGCAACAGCATCAGCGTCGCGGAGCACGTGGTCATGATGATCCTCTCCCAGGTCCGCAATTACCTTCCGTCCTACCAATGGGTAGTCAAGGGCGGCTGGAACATTGCCGACTGTGTGCAGCGCTCCTACGACCTCGAGGGCATGCACGTCGGTACCATCGCGGCCGGCCGGATCGGGCTCGCGGTGCTGCGTCGCCTCTCGCCTTTCGGCGTGCACCTGCACTACACCGATAAGCACCGGCTACCTGCCGAGGTCGAAAAGGAATTGAACCTGACCTTCCACCCCAGCGTGCAGGACATGGTGCCGCACCTCGACGTCGTGACCATCAACGCTCCCCTGCACCCCGAGACGCGCGGGCTGTTCGACGAGAAGCTGCTGGCGACGATGAAACGCGGTGCGTACCTGATCAATACGGCGCGAGCGCTCATCTGCGACCAGGACGCCATAGTTCGCGCGCTGCAGAATGGCCAGCTGGCGGGATATGCGGGCGACGTCTGGTACCCGCAGCCGGCGCCGGCCAACCACTCGTGGCGCACCATGCCCCATCACGGAATGACCCCCCACATTTCGGGTTCCTCGCTGTCGGCACAAGCCCGGTATGCGGCCGGCACCCGGGAAATCCTGGAATGCTACTTCTCCGGTAAGCCGATCCGTGACGAGTACCTCATCGTCGACGGTGGCGCGCTGGCCGGTGTCGGGGCGCGGTCGTACACCGCGAAAGTCGCATCCGGTATTGCCTAGTCCCGGCTGATCCACCACAACACCTCTCCCCGACGCAGTTTCGGGTTGAGCGGTTGATTCGCGGGGTTGGCGAGCAGGCTTCGGTCCGCTCGCCAACCCCGTAACTGTGCGCCCAGGTGTCGCTCGCTTGCACCCGCGCGGGCCCAATCGGTATTTGTATGCAACGCCACTTCTGTCGATGGAATCCGGCGGGTTTCACATGGCGATAGTCACCTGCTTGGATGCTGTGGACTGTATGCTAAATACGCATTTGCGACGGCGATGACTACCGGTCGGCAGTACGGAAGCGGGGAAAGAATTCATGGTGGCAACTCGCGTGCCGCGCGATCCGGTGGTGGCTGGTTCGCGGGGGCGGTTGGAGCGTCCGGCGCCGT
>NZ_JAFAUS010000257.1 GCF_019243155.1 Mycobacterium sp. | reverse complement strand
GGCCTGTTCTGCGAGAAGATCTTCGGACCGACTCGCGACTGGGAGTGCTACTGCGGCAAGTACAAGCGCGTCCGCTTCAAGGGCATCATCTGTGAGCGCTGCGGCGTCGAGGTGACTCGCGCCAAGGTGCGCCGCGAGCGGATGGGCCACATCGAGCTCGCCGCGCCCGTCACGCACATCTGGTACTTCAAGGGTGTGCCGAGCCGGCTCGGTTACCTGCTCGACCTGGCCCCGAAGGATCTCGAGAAGATCATCTACTTCGCGGCCTACGTGATCACCGCGGTCGACAACGAGATGCGGCACAACGAGCTCTCGACGCTCGAGGCCGAGATGATGGTGGAGCGCAAGGCCATTGAGGACCAGCGCGACGCGGACCTGGAGGCCCGCGCCCAGAAGCTGGAGGCCGACCTGGCCGAGCTGGAGGCCGAGGGTGCCAAGGCCGACGCGCGCCGCAAGGTTCGCGACGGTGGCGAGCGTGAGATGCGCCAGCTGCGCGACCGTGCCCAGCGTGAGCTGGACCGGCTCGAGGAGATCTGGACCACCTTCACCAAGCTGGCTCCCAAGCAGCTGATCGTCGACGAGAACCTCTACCGCGAGCTCATCGACCGCTACGGCGAGTACTTCACCGGTGCCATGGGCGCGGAGTCGATCCAGAAGCTGATCGAGAACTTCGACATCGACGCCGAGGCCGACATCCTGCGTGACGTGATCCGAAACGGCAAGGGGCAGAAGAAGCTTCGTGCCCTCAAGCGGCTCAAGGTGGTGGCTGCCTTCCAACAGTCGGGCAACTCGCCGATGGGCATGGTGCTCGACGCCGTCCCGGTGATCCCGCCGGAACTGCGCCCGATGGTGCAGCTCGACGGTGGCCGGTTCGCCACGTCCGACCTGAACGACCTGTACCGCCGCGTCATCAACCGGAACAACCGCCTCAAGAGGCTGATCGACCTCGGCGCACCCGAGATCATCGTCAACAACGAGAAGCGGATGCTGCAGGAGTCCGTCGACGCGCTGTTCGACAACGGCCGTCGCGGCCGTCCGGTCACCGGGCCGGGTAACCGCCCGCTGAAGTCGCTGAGCGATCTGCTCAAGGGTAAGCAGGGCCGGTTCCGTCAGAACCTGCTCGGTAAGCGTGTCGACTACTCGGGCCGTTCGGTCATCGTGGTCGGTCCGCAGCTCAAGCTGCACCAGTGCGGTCTGCCCAAGTTGATGGCGCTGGAGCTGTTCAAGCCGTTCGTGATGAAGCGGCTCGTCGACCTGAACCATGCGCAGAACATCAAGAGCGCCAAGCGGATGGTCGAGCGGCAGCGCCCCCAGGTGTGGGATGTCCTCGAAGAGGTCATCGCCGAACACCCGGTGCTGCTGAACCGCGCACCCACCCTGCACCGTCTGGGTATCCAGGCCTTCGAGCCGATGCTGGTGGAAGGCAAGGCTATTCAGCTGCACCCGTTGGTGTGTGAGGCGTTCAACGCCGACTTCGACGGTGACCAGATGGCCGTGCACCTGCCGCTGAGCGCGGAGGCGCAGGCCGAGGCCCGCATCCTGATGCTGTCGAGTAACAACATCCTGTCGCCGGCGTCCGGCCGCCCGCTGGCCATGCCGCGTCTGGACATGGTGACCGGGTTGTACTACCTGACCACCGAGGTCGACGGCGGCCGCGGCGAATACCAGCCTGCCGGCAAGGACACCCCGGAGGTCGGCGTGTACTCCTCGCCGGCCGAGGCGATCATGGCGGTGGACCGCCATGTGCTGTCGGTGCGGTCCAAGATCAAGGTGCGGCTGACGCAGTTGCGTCCGCCGGCGGAGATCGAGGCCGAGCTGTTCGGCGCCAACGGCTGGCAGCCGGGGGACGCCTGGATGGCCGACACGACGCTGGGTCGGGTGCTGTTCAACGAGCTGCTGCCGGTGGGCTACCCGTTCGTGAACAAGCAGATGCACAAGAAGGTGCAGGCCGCCATCATCAACGATCTGGCCGAGCGCTACCCGATGATCGTGGTCGCGCAGACCGTCGACAAGCTGAAGGACGCCGGTTTCTACTGGGCGACCCGCAGTGGTGTCACGGTGTCGATGGCCGACGTGCTGGTTCCGCCCCGTAAGAAGGAGATCCTCGACCACTACGAGGAGCGCGCGGAGAAGGTTGAAAAGCAGTTCCAGCGAGGCGCTTTGAACCACGACGAGCGCAACGAGGCCCTGGTGGAGATCTGGAAGGAAGCCACCGACGAGGTCGGTCAGGCGCTGCGTGAGCACTACCCGGCCGACAACCCGATCATCACGATCGTCGACTCGGGCGCCACGGGTAACTTCACCCAGACCCGCACGCTGGCAGGCATGAAGGGTCTGGTGACCAACCCGAAGGGTGAGTTCATCCCGCGTCCGGTCAAGTCCTCGTTCCGTGAGGGCCTGACCGTGCTGGAGTACTTCATCAACACGCACGGCGCTCGAAAGGGCTTGGCGGACACCGCGTTGCGTACC
>NZ_JAFAUS010000510.1 GCF_019243155.1 Mycobacterium sp. | reverse complement strand
TGAGAACAACCGCTTCCTGTCGACCGCGGCCGAACTCGACGTGCCGGTGATCTTCGGGGACGCGACGCTGCGCCAGACGCTGGAACTCGCCGGCCTCGAACATGCCCGCGCGGTGGCCGTGCTCACCCAGGACGACATGGTCAACATCGAGACGGGGATCGTGCTGCGCGAGATGTTGGGACCTCGGGTGATGCCCCAGCTGATCCGTCCGGACGTCCCGCTCGTGCTGCGCGTCTTCGATCGCACACTGGGAGCGGCGGTCGCACAGCGATTCGAATTCGAAAACGTGCTGTCGACCGTCGACTTGGCGGCGCCGTGGTTCATCGGCGCGGCGATGGGACTGCAAGTTCTCGGCACGTTTTCGATCGGACAGCGCTCGTTCATGGTGGGCGGGATGCGTGTCGCCATGGGCAGCGAGCTCGATGGCCTGCTGATGTTCGACTTGTCCACCCAGACGAGGGTTATCGCCATCACCCGGCCGGACGTGCCCGTCAATCTGCACCCGCGCCGCGACACACGCCTGTGTGGCGGCGACACCGTTTATCTGGTCGGCCCGTACCGCGAGCTGCTGGCGACGTTGCGCAAGGGGCAGCCCCCGGAGCAGTCCGAATCCAAGGAAGACCGCGCCTCGGCTTAGAGCGCTGCGGCCACGTCGGCCGCGCGCCGAAGCTGGTCGATGTTCGAGCTGGTCGGGATGAGCTGTACCTCGTCGGTGCCGATGGCTTCGAATTTGCCCAGCACCGCCAGCAGCTCGTCTTCGCTGCCGGACCAACCCGTCGTCGGCGCCATGGCGTCGACGTATTCGCGCGGGATCCAGTTCATGTAGCGGCGCAGGTGGGTGTGCACCTGCGCGCGGGCCTCCTCGGCCGGCCCGAAGGCGAACCAGAACGACGTCGCCAGGTGGGGCTTCGGCCTGTCCGCCTGCGCCCAGGCGTCGCGCGCCACATCGAACAGCTCGCTCTGCTTGGCGACATCGAGGTCCAGCGTCGTGCCGGCCAGTCCGTCGGCCCACGCGGCCGCGTTGCGAATCGTCTTGGGACCGATGCTGCCCACAAACAGCGGCGGGCCACCGGGCTGCACGGGTGCCGGACCGACCGGCAGCACCGACTCGGTCAGCTTTTCTCCCGCCCACACCCTCTTCATCAAAGCCACCTGCTCGGCCATCCCGCGGATCGTCTGGGTCGCCAGGTCGGCCCCGACCGCGTGGTAGTCCTCGTTCCGGCCGCCGACCCCGACGCCGACGGTCAGGCGTCCGCCGCACAGCACGTCGCCGGTGGCCAGTCCCTTCGCCAGCATGACCGCGTCGTGCAGCTGCGGCACGATCACCGTCGTGACCAGCCGGACCCGCTCCGTCCAGGCTGACAGCGCACCGAGCAGCGTCAGACTGTCCGGGTTTTCGAAAGCGATGCGCTCGCCCCAGCACAGCGACGAGAACGGACCCCCGTCGATCCCGCGCGCCCAATTCCGCAAAACCGTCGCATCCAAATCCGGTTCCATCACCGGCATGGTCATCCCAATCCGCACGACGGCGATTCTGACATGCCTTCGGCATCCGCCGTCTGGAGTGGCAGCATGGGCCGAGTGGGTTTCACCAGTGCTTCCATCGCGCATGTCCGTCTCACCGTCACCGATATCGAGCGATCCCGGCAGTTCTACGAGAGCGTGTTCGGCTGGCCGGTGCTGATCGAGGTCCCCGATAATGCCGACGAAGCAACCCGCAACCAGTTGAGCTTTCTCTACGGCGGGGTCGTCTACGACCTCGGTGGCACCCTCATCGGGCTACGGCCGGTCGCCACGGACGTCTTCGACGAGAATCGCGCCGGGCTGGATCACATGGCGTTGCGCGTCGGCAGCAAGGACGAATTGGACGCTGCGGTAGCACATCTCGACGAACTCGGCGTGGCGCACGAGCCGGTCAAAGACATCGGGCCGTCATACATCTTGGAGTTCCGCGACCCCGACAACATCGCCCTGGAGCTCACGGCGCCGAAGTAGCCTCGCGCGTTGTCGCGGAGCGCACCGAGTGGTTGACTGGCGAGAACTATGAGTATCAGTTTCAACCACACCATTGTCGCGTCCCGCGACAAGCGCGAATCGGCAGACTTTCTCGCCGATCTTTTCGGGCTGCCCAGCCCAAAGCCGTTCGGCCACTTCATGGTTGTCGAACTCGAGCACAGCGCCAGCCTGGATTTTGCGGACGCGCCCGAGGGCGTGGACATCCCACGACAGCACTATGCGTTCCTGGTGTCCGAACAGGAATTCGACACGATCTACGGCAGGATCGACTCACGCGGCCTGCAGCACTGGGCCGACCCGGGCGCCAAACGCCCCGGCGAGATCAACCACAACGACGGCGGACGCGGCGTGTACTTTCTGGATCCCTCCGGGCATGTCCTGGAGATCCTCACCCGCCCCTACGGCTCGGGCCGCTGAGCTTCCCTAGTCACCGGTGCGCGGCGTACCGTGTCGCACGTTTTCCTGTTTCCGATAGTCATCGGCCAACTGCCCGACATGCTTGGGCAACTCGCCCTCGGCGACATCGGCCAGGGTCGTCTCTTCCAGCACGGACCGCATGCTGGCGCGCAGGGCCCGCCAGACATCGGTGAGCGCGGCGGTCGGCCCCGAGTACGGCAGGTCACCGAGTCCGATGTCGCGCACACTGGCCAGCGGCCCGTCGATGCAGCGAAGTACGTCGGCGATGCTGATCTCGTCTCCGGGGCGGGCCAGTTCGTAACCGCCCTCGCGGCCCCGATGGCTCCGCACCAGCCGGTCGGTGCGCAAGTTGGTGAGGATGTCGACGAGAAACTGCGGCGGGATGCCCTGGGCTTCCGCCAAGTCGTCCGTCTTCACCAGCGTCCCGCCGGGGACGGTGGCGAGCTGAATCATCGCCCGCACGGCGTACTCCGCCTTGGCTGACATGCGCACTCTCAGAATTGTGCCACCCGACGCTGGCATTTAAAGGGACCTGGCGACGATGCGGCTCGCGTCGCGCGCCTTTGGACCCGCTTCTAGCCGCGCGATTGCAGCAGGTCGATCACCCGCTGCGCCTGCTCTTCCACCGTGTGGTTCGGGGTGAGGCGCAGGTCCGGGTTCACCGGCGGCTGATACGGGCTGTCGATGCCGGTGAACTGCGTGATTTCGCCCGCGCGCGCCTTCGCGTACAGACCCTTCGGGTCACGCTGTTCGCATTCCTCGAGCGGGGTGTCACAGAAGACCTCGACGAAGTCGAAGCCGGCGTCGGCGTGCACTTTACGAGCCAGTTCACGCTGCTCGGCCAGGGGGCTGATCGCCGGCACGAGCACGACGTTGCCGCAGTCGGCGAGCAGCGCCGCCACGTGCGCTAGCCGCCGCAGGTTCTCCACCCGGTCGGCCATGCTGAAACCCAGGTCCGCGTTCAGGCCGTGCCGCAGGTTATCGCCGTCGAGAACATATGCGGGCGAACCACTTTCGAGAAGCTTCTGTTCGACCAGCATGGCCACCGACGACTTCCCGGAACCGGACAGGCCGGTAAACCACACCGTCTTGCCGCGCGGGCGGGCCTGCGCGATGTCCGATGATTTGTGCCGCACGGTGTTCGGGCTCGCCGTCTGCGCCGAGACATCGTGCAACACCATGCCGGCGGCCACCGTGCCATTGGTGTGCGGGTCGATGAGGATGAACGAGCCGGTGCTGGCGTTGCGGGTGTACTCGTCGAGCAGCAAAGGCACCTGGGTGCGCAGCGAGATGCGGCCAAGTTCGTTGAGCTTCAGCGCCGTTGCGCCCTTTTCGCGATGCAGGGTGTTGACGTCCAGGCGGTAGTCGAGCGCGGTCACCCGTGCGTGCGTGGTGCGGGTGGTGTGCTTGATGAGGTAGTCCCGGCCGGGTTCGAGTGCGGCGTTGTCGGCCATCCAGCACACGGTCGCGTCGAATTCCTGCGCGATCCTCGGCTGGTTGTTGGCGCGGGCGATCAAATCCCCGCGGGAGATGTCGATTTCATCGGTGAGGGTCAGCGACACGGCCATCGGCGGGAACGCTTCCTCTACCGGACCGTTCGGTCCATGTATCTCGGCGATGCGGGTGAGCTTGCCGACCGGCAGCACAACCACTTCGTCGCCCGGGCGCATCACGCCACTGGCCACCGTGCCCGCGTAACTGCGGTGGTCTCGGTGTTCATGGGTTTGCGGCCGGATGACGTACTGCACCGGGAAACGCACGTCGACCAGGTTGCGGTCACCGGCGATATAGACCTCTTCGAGGTGCGACAACAGCGACGGTCCCTCGTACCAGGGCGTCTTGTCGGACTTGGTGACCACGTTGTCGCCGTGCAGCGCCGAAAGGGGGATGGTGGCCACGTCGTGCACGTCCAGTCGGGCGGCGAAAGCGTGGAACTCGTCGCGGATCGCCTCGAATTTCTCTCTGTCCCAACCGATCAGGTCCATCTTGTTGACCGCGAGCACGACGTGCTGGATGCCCAACAGCGAAGCGAGGAAGGCGTGCCGGCGCGACTGCTCCAAGAGGCCGTGTCTGGCGTCGACCAGGACGATCACCAGCTGAGCGGTCGACGCACCGGTCACCATGTTGCGGGTGTACTGGATGTGGCCCGGTGTGTCGGCGATGATGAATTTCCGCTTGGGAGTGGCGAAGTAGCGGTATGCGACGTCGATCGTGATGCCCTGTTCGCGTTCGGCCCGCAGGCCGTCGGTCACCAGCGCCAGGTCGGTGTAGTCGTGGCCGCGGGCCTTGGACGTCTGCTCCACAGCCGCCCACTGGTCTTCCATCACGGCCTTGGAGTCATAAAGCAGGCGCCCGATCAGGGTGGACTTGCCGTCGTCGACCGATCCGGCCGTCGCGAAGCGCAGCAGCTCAGCCATCAGAAGTACCCCTCACGCTTGCGATCCTCCATCGCGGCTTCGGACGTGCGGTCGTCCGCTCTCGTCGCGCCGCGTTCGGTGATGCGGGTGCCGGCGACCTCGTCGATCACGT
>NZ_JAFAUS010000404.1 GCF_019243155.1 Mycobacterium sp. | reverse complement strand
ACCTACGTGTATCCCGACGGTGCCGCGGCGGGCAACGGCGCCGACATCTTCCGCGTCGCGATCGGGCTCACCGAGACGCACACCTGGTGGCGGATCGACTGGAACACGCTGCTGGCGGCTTCGGTGCCCATTGCGCTGTTCACGTTCGACACGGGCGCGGACCGCGTCGGTTCGGAGCAATGGCCGGCCGGCGCGGGTGTGCGCTCGGCCGGCATCGACATGGCGTTGCTGGTTTCCGGAAGTGGCGCCGCACTGATCGATCTCAGCACGCAGGCCACGACGGCCGTCGAGCACAGTGTCGACATGCGGTCGCGTTCGTTTTTGGCACAGGTGTCGCGATCCGTGCTAGAGCCCACCGGCACCTGGACGGTTCGGCTGGCGTCGGGGCTGGCCAACGCCACGGGCGATGCTTTCGCGGATGTGCCCGCCGAGCGCGGGGCATTGCCGGGGCAGCCCAGCGTCTACAACGTCGCGTTTCGCACCAACGCCCAAGAGCCGACACATCTGAACTTCTGGTCCGATTCCGCCCAGGCCGCGGCCCTGTCCCACGGCGACGTCTCCGAGTTCGCCGTCAAGGTCGAGTGGGACCGGCTTGCCGACGGCGAAACCGAACCGGAACCGGTGATCACCGGCCCGTCGACGCGGTGGTATGTGTCCTCGGTCGAACTGGGTCAGGGGATCGCCGTCGACAACATCTTGAGCACCAAGCCGCAATTCCTCGGCCGGGTGCAGCCGTATGCGGTGTGCTTGCCGTCGAGTTTCAAGCCGGGTCAGACGCTGCCGTTGACCCTGCTGCTGCATTCGCTCGCGTTGGGGCAGAATCAGTTTGCCGCGATCGACCCGCGCCTGCTGCACGAGGTGTGCGAGGGCCGCGACTCTGTGGTTGTCACGCCGCTGACCCGAGGTCCGTCGACGTGGTACTTCGACACCGGGGAACTCGACGTCTGGGAGGTGTGGGCGCGGGTCGCCGAACAGTTGGGCACCGATCCCAATCGCACTGTCGTGTCAGGTTATTCGATGGGCGGCTATGCGGCCTATAAGCTGGGATTGACTTACCCGCAAGTGTTTTCGCAGGCGGTCGTGTTGGCGGGCCCGCCCGCGTGCGGTGTGCGGCTGCTTCCCGACGTGGATATTCCGGCCGACCTCGATCTGAATTCGGCCTGCGCCCGCGAAGGCGATACGTGGAAGCTACTCGTGAACGCGCGCTGGCTCCCGTACGTCATCGCCCACGGGCTGGTCGACGAGCTGGTGCCCTTCGCCTCGGCCGCCGAGCAGGTGCTCGAACTCGACCGGCTGGGCTACCGGCACCGGTTCACCGTCTATCCGCTCGAGGATCACATCGCCTGGGTATTCCAGGACAAGTTCGAGGATCCGATAAAGCATATGGAAACCGCACTGCGACAAGCGGATCCGGGACACATCACGTTCGCGTGGTATCCGCAATTGGTCCGGTCCGATCTTGGCATCGGGCCCCATCAGGTGTGGTGGCTGTCGGAGCTGGCGGCGGACCCGCCGGTGACGGCGCGGCGCGGGGCCATCGCGGAAGTCGACGCCCGCTCCTATGCGCGGCCGGACCCGACGCACACCGTTCGGCACCATCGCGGCGTCATCCTGGACTTCGAACCGACGCCCGGGGTGTACAGCGAGCTGGACTGGCGGGTTGGAGCGTCGGTAGATCCGTTGCCGTATCTGACGTTGCGGCTCAACGGCGTGGCGAGCCTGGCGGTGGATCTCAAGCGTGCCGGGCTGGCCGCGTTGCCGTCGTCGACGGTCACGGTTGCCACCGATACCGCGGTGCAGATCACGCTCGGCGGCCTGCCCGAAGGGGTCGATGTGCAGCTGGATGGTCAGCCTTCCGGCCTGACCGTGGCGGTGCCACCGGGGCGCCACCGGATCGTGTTGGCGGCTGTTGACAGATGAGTTGTGGCGCTGACTGATCGTCGTTAGCTTGGCGGGGCGACCTTTGGGTGAATGGCGGCGGCGAGCGGTCTAAGCGAGAATTCCGCGCGTGGCTCCACTGGTGGTTGATCCTGCGGCGTTGTTCGCGGCGGGTGGTGCCGTGGTTGCCGTCGGTGACGGCCTTGCCGCCGATATGACCGTGTTGACGGCGGGTTTTGCGGCGCACACCGGGCTGGATATTGCGGGCATGGTGTTCGGGCTGGCGTATCAGGATGCGGCCGAGTCGCTACTGAAGGCTGCGGCCGCCGCCATCAACGCCTGCCGGCACACCGGCGCCGTCATTGCCCAAGGCGCGTCGAACTATTCGAAGGCGGAAGCCGCTTCGAAGCTTGGCGGTGGTGCCGGGGTGTTGCAGGCCCCTGCGCTGCCGGTCAAGATCACGGCTCCCGGGCCGCCAGGGACGTTGGGTCCCGGGCAGCCGCCACCAGCGTTGTGGGCGTTCATACAGTCATTCGTCGACGACGTCTGGCCCGACGGCGACGTGGCGGGATTGCATGCGGCGGCGGGACGTTGGCGAAGCTTTGGCGCGGCGATGAGCGGAATGCGGGGCGCGCTCAACGCGTCGAAGTCACTTCTGGATACG
>NZ_JAFAUS010000299.1 GCF_019243155.1 Mycobacterium sp. | reverse complement strand
CTGCGTGGCACCGGCTTGCCCCATGTGCTCGGGGCAGTAGACCCCCGCCGCGATCATCGTGAACTTTGCCGCACCGTCGACCGTGAAGCCGGAATTGGCCGAGGACACCTGCTTGATGACATCGACTTGGGGAGTGCCCTGATTCATCAGGTCGCAGGCGCGTTTGCCGACTTTGACGGCGAGGGATCCGTCCCCATATGTGATGCCGGCCTTGTCGAGCGCCGCCAGGAAGCTCGCATCGGGACTCGGACCGGCGTTATCTGGGTCCGCCTGTGCAGGCGCGGCCACTCCGATGACGGCGGCGAAACCCGCCAGCAGGACAAGCGTTCGCATTGCCACATCCTCGTATAGATCGGCGCGGTTGTCTTCCCGAGCGGCTGACTCTTACGCGGCTCGTAGCAACTGCTCACCGAGCGTTCGGGTGCCAGTCACCCGATGGCTGACGAACGTAGTACGCCGCTGACGTTTAGAACCTTGCGTGAACGGCTAGAGTAGGTCAACAGCCGGTGTCGGCGGGAGATCACTCGATGCTGTTATGGCAGATTTATCTGTACGGCGCGCTTATAGCCGCAGCCGGCACCTCCGTGGCCGCCGACCTGTTCTCCGCCGACCACTCCTCGTCAAAACATCACACGGGGCTGACCCTTCTCGCAGGAATGTTGTGGCCCGTGCTGCTGATCGGGCTGCTGCAGTTCGGCTGCATCAGCATTCTGGGCAAGGCAATGCGCACCCGTTCCACCCCTAGGCGCGTACCGCGACTTCCTGCGGGGCGATGACGTACGTCCTCCCCAAATCTGTCGACGGCGAGCTCGAGCGAGCAGGCAACCCCGGACGCACAGATCCCTGTAACGCGGCGCAGGCGCCGCTTGCGACTGGTGTCCCGGATCAGCATCCAATCCAAAGTCATGATCATGCTGCTGGTGGCCAGCCTGCTGTCGTTGAGGCGTTGGAGGAAGTGACCGCGCTGGAAGTCGACCGTGAGCACCTCGTCGACCTGGTCATGCGAAAACCATTGTTGTTGCAGGAATTGGGACGCACCATCGACGAACGGCGCGCCAGAGTTCAGCAGCTCACGGTGCCGTGAACTGCTCGCCGCTGTCGCCGGGTACGCCGATGATGCGGTGTTCGTAGGCGAACACGATGGCGGCGGCCCGGTCGCGCAAACCGAGTTTGGTGAAGATGCGACCGATATGGGTCTTGACGGTCAGGCCCGAAATGTAGAGCTCGTCGGCGATTTCAGCGTTGGTATGGCCCTTCGCGATCAGGGTGAGCACATCCCTTTCGCGCGGGGTGAGGTCGGCGAGCACCGCGGTTGACGAGGTCGGTGCCGCGGTGGTGCGGTAAGCATCCAACACCCGTGCGGTGACGGCGGGGTCGAGGTAGCTGTTGCCGCGGCCGACGGCCCGAACGGCGCGGATCAGCTCCTCGGCCGGTGAGTCCTTGAGCACGAAACCCGCGGCGCCTGCATGCAACACGCCGGACAGCAGTTCGTCGTCGTTGAACGTCGTCAGCGCAAGGACTGGCGGTCCGCTGCCGCGCTCGGTGAGCAGTCGCGTCGCCTCGATCCCGTCGACGCGTTTCATCCGTAGATCCATGACAACGACATCGGGCTGGTGCCGCTCGACGGCTTCGAGAACCTCGTCGCCGTCCGAGCATTCACCGACCACCATGATGCCGTGCTTGGCGCGCAGAATCAGCGAAAGGCCCGACCTCACCAATTCCTGATCATCGACGATCAGCGCGGTCACCAAGGGTTCGTCGCCGTTCACGACGCCTGCATCTGTGCTGGCGAATCGGTCGTATTGGCACTTGACGGAACACTGACATGTACCGTCCAGTTGTTTTGCCGAGGACCGATATCTATTGTGCCACCGAGGAGTTCGATTCGCTGCTTCATTCCACGAAGTCCGCGCCCATCCGCGACCGGTCGATCGTCGGCCCCGGGAAGGTCGTTCACGACCTCGAGTGTGGCGGCAATGGGCGTCGCCGTGAGGGTCATCCGAGAGGCCTCGCCCGCAGCGTGTTTGGCGATGTTGGCCAACGATTCCTGGGCGATGCGATACAAAGCGAGCCCGCCGGCCGCCGAGATGTCGTCGAGGCGGCCGCTGACATGCAGGGTGACGTTCAGCCCCGCGCGACTGAAGTCCTCGACAAGCGTGGCGATGTCGGCGACGCCGGGTTCCGGCGTACGCGCCGTGGCTTCGACGTCGAGTAGTCCGACGGTGCGGCGGATGTCGGCCATCGCCTGGCGTCCGAGGTGTTCCGCGCGCTGCAGCGCGCGCACGGTGTCCTCGTCGGAGCCGCCGTGCTGGAGCGCGTGGCGCGCACCAGTCAGGTGCAGCAGGGTGACGCTGAGCGAATGCGCGATGACGTCATGCACTTCCCGGGCGATGCGCCGACGTTCGTCCGCGGCGGCGTGTTCGGCCAGCTGATCCTGCATCTGGGTCTGCTTCACGAGCAGTTCCTGCTGGCTGCGCATGAGAAGGCCGACGACCCAGCCGATTCCGATGAAGGCGAGATACAGCGCAGGAGTGTTCAGGCGGTGCATCGCCGCGGCGCAAATCAGCAGGGCCCCTGAGGAAATGGCGGCCAGGGCGCCGCCACGAATCGAGGTGATGCCCACGACGGTGCCGACCGTCAAGCTGAGTAACAGCGGGGCGAAGTCACCCGTGATGGGCGTGGGAGTCGCGAAGAGCAGGATCGCCGTCCCCGACGTCCATGCCACCCACAGCACGGGGCCCTCGTACTTACTGATGTTCTCGAAATCGAAAACGAAGAAAGCCATCCACGGGGTGAAGGCGACCACCATCGCGATCAGCACCACGGGCCACTCGGAAACCGGTCGCTGGATGGCGGCGATTCCACCGATCAGCGCCGTGGTCGCGTCGATCGCGAGCACCACGGTCATGCTGAAGCCGTAGGGCAGCACCTGCTCTTTGCGATGCACCCAATCCTGCACACGGCTCTTCAACCCTGCCGGCATTGCCTGATCTTAAAACGCCCGAGTACGCGATGGCATCGTCCCCCGGCAGGCTTTGAATGTCCTACCGCGGTAGGACTGCAGCCACCGGCGTTACAGCCTGTCCATCGCGCGGGACATCGCGGCGTCTTCGATATAGCTCTCGCGCCGAGGATGGTAGTAAGGCCTTTCCGGCTTGCTGTCCCGTGACGGAGTCCGCACCAAGGCCCGCAGGGCCACCACGGTGCTCGTCGTCCAATTCGTGATGCGGCGACCAACATTGGTGCCGGGGAACGGAATTGCCGAACCGATGCTGGACTGGGCCGAGCCGGCTCCGAGGACGAGCCCGACGGACCAGCCCGCCACCAACGCGCGCTCCGCAGCCGCGGAACGCCTCCACACCGCGCCGATGTCAGCCATCGGATTTCGCTTCGTGTTGTGTCATGAGTTGACGCTACGAAGTCTGGGGGGCCGGCGCATCGTGCCGGGGTTTGATCTTGATCTGCGACCGTAGTAGGAGACCTACCGCCCGCCTTCTGCGACTGCGGTCTCAGGCGGTTGGGTGCGGGCCGCCATCCGGCGCATGAAGTTCGGCCAGCGCGTGAATCTGTTCGAGGTAGTGCTCGAGAGAATGGTGGATGAATCTGGCCGACACGGTGGTGGTCCCGGCCGCGGCCATGGCCTGCAGCGTCTCTCGGGTCAGCTCGGGTTCCTGCACCGGGTCAAGCGGCCGCTCGGCGGGCAGCACGACCTCGAACCCGGCGGGTAGGTCGTGCGCCCGCAACCACTCCCTGGACGTCTCCACGGACACGTTGAACGGACACCACCCGTCCGCAAGGGTGACCGCGCGCCGCAACGATCGTCGGGTTCGCCCGCCGACCCAGATCGGCACGTGGGCCTGTAAAGCGCACGGGTCGACGGTGAGGCCGCCGAACGAATAGAACTCGCCCTCGTAAACCGGCTCATTGCTTGGCAATGCGGCGCGCAACGCGCGCAATGCGTCGTCGCCACGGGCGCCGCGATCGTCGAACGGCGCTTGCAGCAGATCGAATTCCTCTTTCAGGCTTCCGACGCCGACGCCCAGGATCACCCTGCCCCCACTGACGTGATCTAGTGTGCCGTAACGCTTTACGATCGCAAGTGGATGATGATAACCGAGCACCAGGGTCATGGTGACGAGTCGAATCTGCCGGGTGCGCGCCGACACGTAACCGAGCGTGGCCAGCGGGTCCCAGTACCGGGAGCCGCGACGCCCGGCTTCGGTCGACGGTATGCCGATGTGCTCGCTGCACGTGAGGTGGTGGTATCCCAACCGATCCGCCGCCTCGGCGACCCGGCCGATGTCCTCGATCGACGCGTTCTGCTCCCAGGTCAGTGGAGCGCCCGCGACGTTGGTGACGACGGGCGTTGCGATGCCGAGTTTCAATGCAGGGGCTCTTCTCCGGCCAGAACCGTGCGGTGCATGAGACGACCGCTGTCCACGGCGTACGGCAACGCCCGGTGCATCGTGCCGGTGTTGTCCCAGATGAGCAGGTCGCCGGGTTGCCACTCGTGCCGGTAGACGTATTGCGGTTGGGTAGCCCAATCACGCAGGCGCGCAAGCAATGCGCGACTCTCTTCCACCGGCAGTCCGATTACGTAGTCCGCCGTCGCACCCAACAGCAGCGACTTGCGACCGGACTGGTGGGTCCACACGACCGGGCAGGACTTCGTCGGGGATTTTTGCCAGAAGGCAATCTCGTCGTAGGTCATCTCCGGTGTCACGTAGTACTGTGACCGCTCCGCGCTGTGGACCACCCGCAGGTTCGCGATGCCCTCCTTGTCGGCATCCGGCAGATCCTCGTAGGCCGCATACGTGTTGCAGAACTCGGTCTGGCCCCCGGCGTCCGCCAACTGCACTGCCCGCAACAGGGTCGCGAGATTCGGAAAGGGCTGCAGCGAGCCGTCGAAATGCCAGAACAGCGACCCCTTCAGGTATTTGGCACGCTGATTCACATTCTCGTCGAGCGAGATCTTGTAGATGCCGCCCTGGCCCTCGTTCTGCACGATGTCGCCGAGGGTCCGCGCGATCGCGACTTGTTCTTCGTCGCTGATCTGCAGACCGCGGAAGAAGACCACGCCGCGTTGCTCGAGGGTGGCGCGGATGTTCTCGGCTTCGCTACCGCCGAGCAGCGTGTCGAGGTCCGTTCTGATTTCGCTGCCGATTGCCGGTGTGCAGTCGACAATTTCGAGTTGCCGTGACGGAAGCCCCATAGCGTCAGCTCAATCGCGTCAGGATGGTGTTCGCCGAATGCTTGACCCGCGGCTGTTTCCACAGTTCGACCGCCAGCGACACGGTGATCAACGAGTAGAGCAGATTGCGCAGGTTCGAGACGTCCTCGGGCAGCGGTTCGGCGTAGTCGAACTTGTCGATGTAGGCGACCGCTTCCTCGGCGTGGGGGAACAACTCGTCGTAGAACGCCTGTATCTCGGCCATCGACGTATTCACGCGCTTCACGTAGCGCTCGTGCCCGTCCTCGATGGCCCACTCGTCGACCAGGTGCTCGAGCTGTGAAAACTCCTGTGGCAGAAGCGCGGTCATTTCGCCTTCTCCCCGGCCTCCACATAGTCGCCCACCACCTTGTGCAGATGGCGCAGCAGGATCTCCTCGTCGTTCATCGTGAAATGCGTGAGCGCTCCACTGTTCAGCATTGCCTGCAGCCCTTCGGACGGGCTGGCGTCCTCCAGGATGATGTCGTTGAGGAACGTCACGGTCAGCTCTTGTCCCAGCCGCTCTTTGTGCGTCGTGGGCGGCTGGTAGAACATCTCGACTTCGAACATGTGCGAGTGCGGGCCCGTCGGCCAATGGGTGTGCGTGCTGAAACCGGACGACCCGAAGATCACCACGAAGTTGGGGAAGAACTGAAACGAATCGAAGCCGTATTTCGCCGACCGCGTGGGATTGAGCCCCGCCGGCATCGGACCGCGGTCGGCGCGTTTGTTCCACGGGCCTGCCGCGCTCGCTTCCATCACGCATTCGATCGGTTTCGAGTACGGCGTCTTCTGCGAGGGCTCGCCGGCGAAGGAGAACATGCGATGCGGTCCCTTGAGCCGGTAGGCCAACGCATCGGTGAACGGGTTCGGCTGGTCGAACGCGTCTCTGGCCTCCGCCGTCAGGGCGCCGAACGACGACGCGTGCAGATATGGCCCGTGGTAGCTCTCCGCGAAGCTGTCGACGAAGATCTTCCAGTTGCACTGCAACTCCGCCTTGAAGCGGTACACCTGATGCGGCCCGCCGAAGGGATAGCCCTCGATGCCGTGGGCGAGTTCACCGAGATAGGAGCGCAACGGCTCACTGTTGTCCGGGTTGAGGTTGATGAAGATGAAGCCTTCCCAGACTTCGCATTGAACGGCGGGCACGCGGCAACTGTCGGCGTCGAAGTCGAGCAGTAGGTCCTTGCGGGTGGGCGCGTGCAGCGAGCCATCCAGGTTGTAGCGCCAGCCGTGGAATCGGCAGTAGAGCACCGGCGCCCGGCCCTCGACTTCCTCGAAGGGGTCATCGCTCCACAACATCTTGTTGCCGCGGTGCGGACAGATGTTGTGGAAGGCGCGGATCACGTCGTCCTTG
>NZ_JAFAUS010000304.1 GCF_019243155.1 Mycobacterium sp. | reverse complement strand
GCCGCGGGTCTGCATGACGCCCAACTGATCGCGACGCTGGCCCGCAAGCAGGACGACGTCGAGTCGATGATTTCGGCCATGGCCCAGCTCTACGTCTACGGCCACGACCTCGACATCCGGACGCTGTTCAGCCGCGCGCAGGGCCCCGAGGATTACGCGAACATCCCGCCGACCCGGTTCAAGCGCAAAGAGCACTGGCTCGACGTGCACTTCTCCGGCGACGGCTCGGTCATCATGCCGGGGACCCATGTCGCGCTGCCGGACGGCAGGCACGTCTGGGAGTACGCGCCGCGCAACGGTTCGACGGACCTGGCCGCGCTGGTGAAATCGGCTGCCACGCAAGTACTTCCGGATGCCCAGCTGGCGGCGTCCGAGCAGCGCGCGGTGCCCGGCGCCGGCGCACGGCTGGTGACGACGATGACCCGGCATCCGGGCGGTGCGTCGATTCAGGTGCACGCCCGCATCGACGAGTCGTTCACCCTGGTCTACGACGCGCTGGTGGCCCGGGCCGGTCAGACCGTGGCGGCGTTGCCGACCGCGGTGGGCGCGGGTGCCACGATCGCGGCGGCCCCGGTGACGGTTGCCCAGCCCGACGCCCCCGCGGCGCCGGTCGAGGTGACCGACGCCGAAACGCTGTCGGACAGTCTGACCAACCGCTACCTGCCGAGCAGTGTGGGCCGTTGGTCACCGGATTCCGGCGAGACCATCGCCGAACGGCTCGGCATGATCGTCTCGGCGGCCATGGGTTACGAGCCTGAGGATCTGCCATGGGAGGTGCCGCTGATCGAGCTGGGCCTCGACTCACTGATGGCGGTGCGGATCAAGAACCGCGTCGAATACGACTTCGACCTGCCGCCCATTCAGCTGACCGCGGTCCGCGACGCCAACCTCTACAACGTGGAGAAGCTGATCGAGTACGCGATCGAGCACCGCGACGAGGTCGAGCAGCTGGCCGAGTACCAGAAGACGCAGACCGCTGAGGAGATCGCCAAGGCGCAAGCGGAGATGGTCAGCGGCGCCACGCCCAGCTCGGTGACCGCACCTGCACCGGACCCCCAAGCCGAGCCGGAAACCCAAGCGCCCGCGCACGTTTCGGACACGCCGGTTCCCCCGCCGCCGACCGACCCGTCGGGTCCCGGTCAGACCAACGGGAAGCCGAACCTGACCGGTGCCGCCGAGGCGCTCAACCAGCAGGCGGTGGCCAAGGCGCTCAACTCCGACGTACCGCCGCGCGACGCCGCGGAGCGGGTCACCTTCGCCACCTGGGCGATCGTCACGGGCAAGTCGCCGGGCGGCATCTTCAACCCGCTGCCCAAGCTCGACGACGACACCGCGGCCAAGATGGCGCGCCGCCTCTCCGAGCGTGCCGAGGGGCCGATCAGCGCCGAGGACGTGCTGACGTCGGAGAACATCGAGGCGCTGGCCGAGAAGCTGCGCAACTACTTCGAGGCCGGCCAGATCGACGGGTTCGTCCGCACTTTGCGGCCGCGGCCCGAGGGGCCCAAGGAAGCGTCGCGGGTGCCGGTGTTCGTGTTCCACCCGGCCGGCGGGTCGACGGTGGTGTACGAGCCGTTGCTCAGCCGGCTGCCGTCCGACACCCCGATGTACGGCCTGGAACGGGTCGAAGGCTCCATCGAGGAGCGCGCGGCGGCCTACGTGCCCAAGCTGATCGAGATGCAGGGCGACGGGCCCTACATCCTGGCCGGCTGGTCGCTGGGCGGGGTGCTGGCCTACGCGTGCGCGATCGGCCTCAAGCGGCTGGGCAAGGACGTCCGCTGGGTGGGCCTGATCGACGCGGTGCGCGCCGGTGAGGAAGTCCCGCAGACCAAGGAAGAGGTCCGCAAGCGCTGGGACCGCTACGCCCGGTTCGCCGAGAAGACGTTCAACGTCACCATCCCGGAGATCCCGTACGAGCAGCTCGAGGAGCTTGACGACGAGGGCCAGATACGCTTTGTGCTCGACGCCGTCAGCCAGAGCGGTGTGCAGATCCCGGCCGGGATCATCGAGCACCAGCGCACGTCGTACCTGGACAACCGGGCCATCGACACCGCTCAGATCGAGCCGTACGACGGGCATGTCACGCTCTACATGGCCGATCGCTACCATGACGACGCGATCATGTTCGAGCCTCGGTACGCCGTTCGGCAACCGGATGGCGGCTGGGGCAAGTACGTGGCCGACCTAGAGGTGGTGCCGATCGGTGGCGAGCACATCCAGGCCATCGACGAGCCGATCATCGCCAAGGTCGGTGCACACATGACCGAGGCGCTCGACGGCATCGAGGCGGGGCGCCCCCGGACGAGTGAGGTAGGCAAGTAGTGACGGAGACCGTGCCGGCTTCAGGGCAGACCAACCCACACACGACGGCCGAGAAGCTGGCAGAGCTCCACGCCCGCCTGGAGCTTGCCAAAGAGCCCGGTGGTGAGAAGGCCGTCGCCAAGCGCGACAAGAAGGGCATCCCGAGCGCCCGCGCCCGCATCTACGCGCTGGTCGATCCCGGCACCTTCATGGAGACCGGGGCGCTGGCCAAGACGCCGAACGACCCGAACGCGCTGTACGGCGACGGGTGCGTCACCGGCCACGCGATGATCGACGGACGGCCGGTCGGCGTGTTCTCCCACGACCAGACGGTCTTCCAGGGCACGGTCGGCGAGATGTTCGGCCGCAAGGTGGCCCGGCTGATGGAGTGGTGCGCGATGGTCGGGTGCCCGATCATCGGAATCCAGGACTCCGGCGGCGCCCGGATTCAGGACGCGGTCACCTCACTGGCGTGGTACGCCGAGTTGGGCCGCCGCCAGGAGTCGCTCTCCGGGCTGGTGCCGCGGATCTCCCTGATTTTCGGAAAGTGCGCCGGCGGGGCGGTGTACGTGCCGATCCAGGACGACCTGCTCGTCTCCGTGCGCGACCAGGGCTACTTCTTCGTCACCGGGCCCGACGTGATCCGGGAAGTCACCGGCGAAGAGGTCAGCCTGGACGAGCTCGGCGGCTCCGACGCCCAGGCCGGCTACGGCAACATTCACCAGGTCGTCGACTCCGAGGCAGCCGCGTTCCAGTACGTCCGGGACTACCTGTCGTTCCTGCCGTCAAACGTCTTCTCCCAGGCGCCGATCGTCAACCCCGGCCTGGAGCCGGAGATCACTCCGACTGACCTGGAACTCGACACGATCGTGCCGGACTCCGACAACATGGCCTACGACATGCACGAGATCCTGCTGCGCATCTTCGACGACGGCGACTTCTTGGACGTCGCCGCGCAGCACGGGCCGGCCATCATCACCGGATACGCGCGCGTCGACGGCCACCCCGTGGGGGTGGTCGCCAACCAGCCCATGTACATGTCCGGGTCGATCGACAACGAGGCTTCCGACAAGGCGGCGCGGTTTATCCGGTTCTGCGACTCGTTCAACATCCCGCTCGTCTTCGTGGTGGATACCCCCGGCTTCCTGCCGGGCGCCGAGGAGGAGAAGAGGGGCATCATCAAGCGCGGTGGGCGCTTCCTCTACTCCGTGGTCGAGGCTGACGTGCCGAAGGTGACGATCACCGTCCGCAAGTCCTATGGGGGTGCCTACGCCGTGATGGGGTCGCGGCAGTTGACCGCCGACTTCAACTTCGCCTGGCCCACCGCGCGCATCGCGGTGATCGGCGCTGAGGGCGCCGCGCAGCTGCTGATGAAGCGCTTCCCCGACCCGACCACGCCCGAGGCGCAGCAGATCAAGAAGGACTTCATCGAGGGATACAACCTCAACATGGCGATCCCGTGGACCGCCGCCGAGCGTGGGTTCATCGACTCGGTCATCGACCCACACGAGACTCGGCTACTGCTCCGCAAATCGCTGCGTCTGTTGCGGGACAAGCAACTGTATTTCCGCACCGCCCGCAAGCATGGCCTGATCCCGATTTAGGCACTCAGCCCCGCGGGTAGCCCCGGCGGACCGTTCGGTCGAGGATGCCCAGAGTCGCGCGCAGGGCGGTTTCGGAGATCACCGGGAAGATCCCGGCCTCCCGCCATGTCGGGTCGATTTCCGACCAGTCGTAGAACGACGTCACGACGGTGCCGGTCCCGTCGTCGGTCGGCTTCAGCTGGTAGCCGTACACGTGACCGATCTGCGGGCGGAGCTGCCCGAGGACGGTCCACGAAATCAGCTGATCGGGCTCAAAGTCCTTGATACTGACCGTGACATCGTATTTGCCCAGCTGCGGGTAATCGTTGAGCGCTTCGCGATCCATGTGCACGACGAAGCTGTCACCGGCGGCGCTGACCGGAGCGCCGTCGGCGTCCTGCAGCATTCCGGAGGAGTCGATGGCGACGTGGCCCTGCGGGTCGCACAACACGGCGAAGACATCGGCCGGGGATGCGGAGATGGTGCGTTCGATCTCGATGCGTTCGGTCATGGCTCCCTCGCCTCCGGCGTCGACTTGGACGGCACTCAGCCTACGACGCCCGGCGGCACTGCTAAGTCGCTATGTCGCCAGCGCGCCGTCGACGAGTTCGTCGAACCGCTCCAATGCCTCGTCGGAGTCGGTATCGATGCCGCGCAGCGGCCCGCGATCGGCGAGATAGCGCTGTGCGTAGAGGCGGGCGACCAGCGTCTTGCGGTCGCCGCCGCAGGTGGCTCGCTCCCAAGCGGCCTGTTCTGTGAGCAGCGCCGCCCCATACACATCGCCCATGAATTGGGCCAGCGGGAACAGCCGCGCCTCAGCGACCTCCCTGTCGAGCTTGGTCCAAGCGGTGATCGCCGCGTCGAGGTCCTCGATGCGCCCGGCGACCAGGCGGGTGGTCTCGTCGTCGTCGGAGACCGACACGGCATCGCGCAGCCGGGCCAGCAGCGTCTCGTGGGCGCGGGTCTGCTCGATGCCGCGCCGCACGTCCAGGCACAGGATGTTGTCGGGCCCCTCCCAGATGGTATTCACCTGCGCGTCCCGCAAAAGCCTTGCCACCGGCCAGTTTTCGATATAACCGTTGCCGCCGTGGATCTCGATCGCGTCGGAGGCCGCGGTGATTCCGAGCCGGCACACCTTCAGTTTGGTGACCGGCACGGCGATGCGTTGCCGCATCCCGCGCGGCTGCCGGTGATTGGTGGCGCCGGTGCCGTCGAACACCAGCGCCATCGCGCCTTCGACGTCGACGATCATCTCGGCGAGCTTGCGCCGCATCAGCGGCTTGTCGACCAGTGCCCCGCCGAAGGCCCGGCGCTGCCGGGCGTAGCACAGCGACTCGACGAGCGCACGCCGCGCGTTGCCGAGCCCGAACAGGGCGATGCCCAGGCGCGCGGCGTTGGTCAGCTCCATCATGCGCCCGAGTCCCTTGCCGTCGGACGGGCCGGAGTCGGAGGCGGGCTCACCGGAGAGCAAAAACGCTTCGGCGTCAACGAATTCCACCTCGCCGGAGGCGACCGAGCGGGTGCCGAGCTTGTCCTTTAGGCGGCGCACCCGCACGCCGTTGCGCGAACCGTCGCGGCGGGTGCGCAGCACCAGGAAGTTGGCGACGCCGCGGCTCGAGTCCGGGGCGCCTTCGGGTTTGGCCAACACGACAAACGCCTGGCCGGCGCAGTTGGAGGCAAACCACTTGAAGCCGTTGAGAATCCACGAATCGCCGCTTGGGGTCGCGGTCGTCTCGAGCGCCCCGAGGTCGGAGCCGCCGGTGCGCTCGGTGAGCAGCTGCGCCGTCTCGCCCGCCCACTCGCCGGAGGCGAATTTGGCCAGCACGTGCTCGCGCACGTCGGCCGGCGCGTAGGCGGCCACCAACGACTGGACCATGCCGCCGCCGGTGCCAAGCACACAGCCCATCCCGATGTCGGCCTGGTTGAGCAGATAGTTCGACGCGAACATCGTCAGCGACGAGCTGATTTTCGCCGCGCGCGCCTCGGTGCGCAGTGCCTGCTGCGCGTCCAGGACCGCCCGCTTGGACTGCGTGAACGACGTCGGCATGATCACCTGGCTGACGTCGTGCCCCCACCGGTCGTAGCGCTCCAGCCGCGGCGGGTTGCGGTCCGTCTCGTCGGCCCAGCGCGCCACCGGTCCGCCCATCAGCTCACCGATCCGCGTCAGGTGCCGCTCGGCGAGTTCCATCTCCTCGGGCTGCAGGTAGTAGGCCATGGTGGACTGCAGCGTGGGATCGGTGCGATACCAGTTGAGCCCTACGGCCCCGCGGTAGTTGTCCGTCTCGTAGCGCTGCGACTTCTCTTCGGTGGAGAACGGCAGCCGGTCCACCGCCTCCGGGGCGTAGTCGCTCATGGCTGAGACGCTACGCGCCCAACTCGGTGCTCAGGCGCTCGCGCGGAGCGGGCGTTTTCGGCGATTCGGGGCGGGTCCACCAGCACCGGCACCGGCGCGGCGGGTCAGCGCCTCGACGTGCAGGATCAGCACGCTTCTGCCCTCCACGACGATCCACCCGCGGGTCGCGAAGCCGCGCAGCGCCTTATTCACCGTTACCCGGTCGGCCCCTACGAGTTGGGCCATCTCGTCCTGGCTGAGCTCGTGCACGACCCGCAACGCGTCGCCCTCACGCGTGCCGAATCGTCTTGCCAGCACCAACAACTGGCGAGCCACCCGGGCGGCCACGTCGCTGGAAACCAACTCGACCAGTTCGTCGTCGGTATCGCGCAGCCGCCGGGACAGGACTTGCAGCAGCCGCTCGGTGATTGCCGGCTCGCACGCCATCCAACCGCGCAGCGCGGCGCGGTCCAACCACATCGTTCGCACGTGGTTGATCGCTGTGGCGGTGCAGGTCCGGGGGCCGGGGTCAAAGACGGCCAGTTCGCCGAAGATGTCCGTGGGCCCCATGATCGCCCGCAGGTTGGTGCGGTCGGCGGGGCCGCGAAGGGTGAGTTTCACCCTGCCGGCGATGACGAAGTAGACCCGATCGCCCGGATCGCCCTGGTTGAAAATGATTTGGCCCGAACGGAATTCGGCTGGATGCAGCTGCTTGATCAAAGCCGTTGCGGCGCTTGGCTCGACGCATTGCAGGATGTCGGTCCGGGCCAGGACCTGATCCGCGTCGTCGGGTGCGGTCGTCACAAATCCCTCCTCGGCACCGTGCTGGTCACGCGGATACAGCCCGATCATGCCGTTGGCCACCGACAAGAAAGCCTGGCGCCGGTCGTCTTTAGTCCCCACATCGCAACATTCGGCCCAAGCTTTCGGATAGGGGCAGAAGTCCCGATCGGTCAGGGCGTTCGGCCTCGGGCTCCACGAGAGCCGTGACACCAGCGGGCGCACCTGAGGACATTCCGATGAAACGTTTGACGATCAATGGGATTTGCTGCTTTCGAACTGCTGCGCAACCTTAACTCTTCGACGTTGCGGAGAAGCCCATCAACGTCGACTATCCGACCGACTAAGACAAAGCGGATCTATACGGGAGCCACAAACTCGGACGTATAGAACTCGGCCGGACTCTGCGAATTCGGGTTCCGCTGTTCGACAATCACCCAGACCCCCGTGGTGCCCGACCGAATGGTGTCTTGAACGGTCGCATTGCCGCTGCCCGTGGCGTCGGTGTCCAAACCGGTGAAGGCGGTGCCCGGATCCCCGGGGCCGCAGTTGGCCGACGACGGCCGCGGTTCCTGGATCAGCCCGACGTCGAAATGGGTGCCGGGTTCGGGTTCGTCCACCAGATGCACGTCAGCGACCGCCATCGAGCCGGACCGGCGAACGGTGGCCGAGCCGGTGGCGAGCATCGGATGCGGCACCTTCACCGCGGTGCTCACCAGGCTGAAATCGCACCGGCGAAGTTTGGCGTCGAGGACGACGATGGTGCCGTTCTCGGCGGCCGCGCCGGGAATTCCCAAGGTCGCCGCCGGACAGACCAGCGCCGCGATCGCCGTCGTGCACGCCCCCAAGCGTGTAAGAGTGCGCATCGGGCCCCCACTTTGTCCGACTGTGAACCGGATCACAGCGGGATATGTATTGACCCGCGCACGCGAAATTAAACACGCGCTCGCAAATTACTCAAACGTAAATTCAGCGCCGTTATTCGACCTTTGCTGAATTACTTCATCGACCATTTATTAACGATCATGAAAACGTTTAAGGCTTGATCCGTATCTGCCCGGGCGACCACCATCCGGTGCGGGTCGCGGTACTCAGGTCGAGTTCTGCGGGATGGGCGTCGGCAATCGTGTCGAACTTGCGCAGCGAGCCCCAGTCACGACCCCAGTCGCGGGACAGATAGGTGGACATCACATGCGCACGCAGCAGCAGGTCGGTAATGCCCAGCAGGCCGCCGTTGACGCCGTCCTGCCAGGTGTCGGTGTCCTGCTTCTTGGCGTTGTAGTCCGGGGTGATGCGGAACTTCGGGATCTCGGTGACGCCGTTGACGTGCAGCATCGGCTGCTGACACGGGAAGGCCAGCCCGACGGCCCAGTCCAGGAGCACCGGCTGCCTCGAGCCGATGTACTCCTGCAGCGAGCGCACCTCCGGCACCCGCGGTGGGGTCAGCGCGATCCAGTCGTCCGGTGTCAGGGACAGGTCCTCGGCCACCACCCGCACCGCGACCGCGTCGTCCGGGATCTGCGAGCGGGGAAAGCGCAGGTTCCGCCACACCTTGGGTTGCTCCCCGTACAGGTCGTAGGGCACCAGGCGACCGCCGGGCACGAGGTCGCCGCCGGGCCCGGACCTGCCGAATTCCAGCACGACGGTCTGGCCTTCGGTGTGGTGGTGCAGCACGCTGTTGCCGGTGATCGTGCCCGCCGCGGTGACCACCACGAGGGGATGGCCGGGGTCCGGCTTCGGCAGCTGGTACCACGCCGAGGTGAGCCTGCTCTGCTGTTGCGCGCCGGTTGTGAAGCTGCCGGCCAGCGGAACCTGAGCGGGGTTCAGGCCGTAGGGCAGCGGCACCGTCGATCCGTTGATGCCCGGCGTCGTCAGCCTGAGCGGCGCATCCCAGTCGTAGTCGGTGCCGGGCTGTGGCACCGACGTCTCCTTGACCGACTCGGCCAGGGTGCGGTCCGGCACACCGTTGGGGGTGAACCCGGTCGGGTTGACACCGCCCAGCGCGCCCAACGCGCCGTAGTTGCCCGGGAAAGGCGGCATGAAGCCGGCGTTGCTGTCCGGCTCGACGAGGATGTCGTCGGCCAGCCCGCAGCCTCCGGAGAACTCCCGCAGGTTGTCCCAGGCGTTGGAGTAGGTCGGGTACTGACGAACGATGCCGGCCACCATCGACGCCACGAACACCAGCGCCATGAATCCGGCCGCCAGCGGGACGGGTGCAGCGGTCAACGCCCGCGCCAGCCGTCCTTCGCCATGGCCCCTCGATGCGAAGTGCAAGTACGCCGCGTACAGCGCGACGAGCACAAACAGCGCGAAAAAAATTGTGCTGATTGTGATTCCGTCGATTTTCGGCATGCTGCTGTTGAACGGGACGCCGTAACTGGACACATACCACCAACCGTTGGTGGTGGCGAAACAGAGCGCCAAGATGAACAACACCGCCGCCAGGAACGCCATCCGGTTGCGCGACGAGCGCAGCACCTCATGCGACACCAGCACGGTCGCCAGCGCGGCCATCGCCGCGCCCACCGCGGCGAACAACCCGAAGTGGTGCACCCACTTGGTCGGGGTGAACATCAGGAAGAACATGGTGCCGAAGATGACACCCATCAGTCGCCACGCCGGACCGCGCGCCACACCGGGAACTCGCTTGCGCCGCAACATGATGAACATCGCGGTGAACAGACACAACGCGGTGATCAGGAAGCCGAACCGGCGCGACGCCGAACCGTCGACGGTGGGCAGGATCAGGTAGTAGTAGCGCAGGTTCTCGGTGTACCACGCCTGGCTGGGACCGATCGCGGTGCGAATCCTGGTGGCTTCCAACACCGTTGACAACGTCTGGTCGGCGAACACCACGGTCAGGATGACGAACCCGGCCGCCAGCATCGGGGCCACCAGCGGCCAGGTGCCGACCAGGCGATGGCGCTTCACCAGAATCCGCAGGATCGGGCGGCCACCGGCGACCAGTGCGGCGACGGCGATCAGGCCGGTGGGCTGGATGCCGAGCGTGAACGCGGCGGCGACCACCGCGAGCGCCGCCGGTGTCAGGCGGCTGTAGCGCATCGAACGCTCGATCAGCACGTAGGTGATCAGCGAGCCGACGGCGATCTGGCCCTCCGGGCGCAGGCCGTTGTCGAACGGCATCCACGCGGCCAGCAGCACCATGCCCGCCGCCCAGTTCGCCGCCTTGCTTCCCGCCACGGCGGGCCCCAGTCGGGGCAGCACCTCACGCGACAGGAGCAGCCAGCACACCAGCCCGGCGACCAGGTCCGGCAACCGCATCCACAAGCTGGCGTCGGTGACCTTGGTCATCAGCGCCAGCAGGTTGTAGTACCAGCCGAACGGGTCTTCGGGGCTGCCGAACCAGCGGAAGTAGTTGGACATGTAGCCGGCGGGACCGGCGACGCGGGCCATGCCCAGGATGTAGCCGTCGTCCGACGAGTTCGCCCCGATCACGTGCCAGAGCAAGAAGCCGAAGATCACCGTGGCGTCGGCCAACGTGAAGGTGCGCCAGTTCGCCGGGATCAGCCGGCGCATCCGGTGACCGTCCAGCTGGTCGAGGCGCCACAGCGCGACGAGCGAGACGATGGTGGACACGATCGCCAGCACCATCGCGACCAGTTTCAGGGTCGTCGGTGTGGTGGAGAACCGGGTGTCGATCGTCGCCGAGAGCTTCAGGCCCGGCGGGGCCGGACCGGTCAGATCCGTGAACACCCCGACGATCTGCGGGCGCAGGTTGGGATCGGGGAAGCCCCCGCGTACCGGCTTGCCCGCCGGATCGGTCAGCCCGACGAAGGTGGCGTAGGCGCCGGATTTAGTTGAGGTGATCTCGATGCTGGAACATCCGGCGGCGCCTGCGGCTCCTTCCGCCTGATCCCGCGGCACGCTGGCGATCACCACGTTGCGGTCGGTGACGTCGACGCGCTTGCTGTTGGCCACGACGAACAGCCCGTTGAGCGCGGCGTCCTTGCCCTTCTTGGGCGCCGTGCTCAGCACCACTCCGCCCTCGGGCGGCAGGGCGCGCACGACGGAACAGGGCACGGTTACCGTCACGTCGACCGGCGTCAGCGAAATCAGCGGCGCCGTAACGCTGTTCAGTTGGCCGTTCTGCGGCCAGTTCAGCGTCGCGGTGGTCTGCACGACGGGCAGCAGTGGCGTCGCGACCGACAGGACGAAACCGATCAACCCGGCGATCGTCGCGACCCAACGCGTCACGCGAACGTCATCGCGGGTACGGCCGAGCTCTCGTGTTTCCTCGTGGACGACGGTCATGGCAGTGCCCGAATCGGTCCTTGTCGGCTCCAGCCGTACACGGTCATCACACCCTGTTCGATGACGGCATTGGGCGCCAGATCACTGGGCACCAACGGGTAATACTGCTCGACCGATCCCCAGTCGCGATACCAGTCGCCGCGCAGATACGTCGAGACGGTCGAGGTGCGCAGCATCGCCTGGGTGATCAGGAACGGACCGCCGGCCTCGCTGGCCTGCCACCCGTTCGACGACGCCGCCGTCTGCTTGTGGTCGGGCAGGATGCGGTACTGCGGAAGTTGGGCGACGCCAAGGTGTTGGGAGAACGGCTGCTGGCACGGGAAGTTTGCGGCCGTCGCGATGTCCATCAGCACGGGGGTGTGCGATCCCATCAACTGCTGCAGGGTCTGCAGCACCGGGACGCGCGGCGGTGTGAACGCGAACCACTGCTCTGAGCTCAGGTTGGGGTCGTAGGCGACGATGCGTGCCACGTTGGCTTCCGGCGGCGCCCAGGTCAGCGGAAACCGCAGATTGCGCCAGGCCGGCTCGGGGCCGATGTCGATCGGATACACCTCCGCGAGCGGCTGGGTGGTGCCGTCGGGGCGGGCAACGCCCCACTGCAGTTTCAGCTGCTGCCCGTAGGTGAAGTTGCCGTCCTCCTTGTAGGACCAGATGGCGCCGGTGGCGGAGATCACCACGATGGGCCGATCGGGGGTGCGGGGCGGCAATTGGTACCACGCCGAGGTCGCCGTGGCGGCCAGCGAGTTCTCACCGTAGCTGCCCATCACCGGTGTGCGGGCCGGGTCGAGGCCGAACGGCAGCGCGGCGTGCGACCCGTTCATCCCGACGGGGCCCTTCCCGCCGGCCGTGCCCGCGGAGTCGCTCATCGACGCGTTGGGCTTGTTGGGGGACGCGTCGGAGTTCACCACGCCCGGCTTGGTCACCACCGGGTACGACCTCAGGTCGTCGCCCACGCCGTCGGGCTTGAAGCCGACGGGGTTGGTGCCGCCGAGCGGGCCGTCGGGGCCGAAGGTCTGTCCCGGCGCGGGCTGCAACATGCCGGCGTTGGGGTCGGGCTCGGTCAGCACGTCGTCCGCCATGGCACAGCTGCTGGGCGACAGCCCGGAGGCCAGCGCGGCCAGGTTGGCCTTGCCGGTGGTGTAGAGCGGATAGCGGAACACCGCGCCCTTGGCCAGGGAGCCGACTTCGCCGAGCACCATGATGGTCGCGACCACCAGCAGCGGCGTCGACGCCAGCACGCGGTTGCGCCGGTTGTCCTTGACCTCGGTGTGGCCGGCGTAGTCCATGCGGAAGTGCTGCCAGGCGGCCAGCAGGCCGGTGATGATCGAGAGCGTCAGGAACATCGACGTCACCGGGTGGCTGGCGATGACGGGCTGGATGTCCCACCACGGCACCCCGTAGTTGCCGACGTAGAACCAGCCGTTGATGCCGGACGTGGCCCACGCCAGCACGAACAGCAGCGCCGTCACGTACAGCGTCAGGTTGCGACGGTTGTGCAGGCCGATCCGGGCGCAGGCGAACGCGGTGACTGCACCCAGCGCGCCGGCCAACCCGGCGAACGCTCCGAATTGGACCGCCCACTTCGTGGGTGTGAACGTCAGCAGCAACAGGCCGATCGCGGTGGTGCCGAGCAACCGCCACACCGGGCCGCTGGCCAGCCCGGGCACCCGGCCGCGGCGCAGCACGATGACCAGCATCCCGAACAGACACAACAGCAGCAACAGCACCGCGAATCGCCGCGCCATCGACCCGTCGGGGTTCGACTCGACGGTAAGGAAGTAGTAGCGCAGCCAGTCCTGGTACCAGGCGATCGTCGGCCCGACCTTGTACTTGATGCGCCACGATTCGGCGGCCGTGGCTAGCGTCTGACTGCGAAACATCACGACGGTGATCAGCGAAAACGACGCCGCCAGCACGGCCAGGGGCGCCAGCAGGCCGTCGGTGGCCTGTCGGCGCCGGATGATCTGCGCGACGGCCCGAGCCCCGGTCAGCAGCGCGGCGACGGCGATCAGGCCCTGCGGCGCCAGCGTCGTGGTCAGCAACGCCACGAGGATCGCGACGGCGGCAGGGGCCAGTCGTTGCAGCGCGATCGCGCGTTCCACCAACATCCAGGTGACCAGCACACCCAGGGCGATCAGCGGCTCAGGCCGCAGCCCGTTGTTGAACGGCAACCACGCCGCGACGAACACCGCGGCCGCGGTGAAGACCGCGATCCGGTTCGCCGCCAGGCCGCCCCGGCCCGGTCCCAGCCGGCGCAGCACCCAGTGGCTGATGATGAGCCAGCACGCGATCCCGGCCAGAGTGGCGGGCAACCGCATCCAGATGCCCGCGGTGCTCACCGACGCCATCTTGGCCAGCACCCCGAGGTACCAGTCGAACGGGGCGTCCGTCGTACCGAAGTAGCGGTAGTAGTCGGGGAGGTAGCCGGCCTTGGGAGCCACGCGAGCGATGGTCAGGTTGTAGCCGTCGTCGGACGAGGTGGCGCCGATGATGTGCCAGAGCAACAGTGTCGCGATCACTCCGGCATCCGCGATCCACGTCGCGGCCCCGACGCGCCACCACGTGGCCCGCGGCGCGCGGGGGCGGTACCTGGACAGCCACGCGATCGGGGATCGCCAGTTGATCAGCGTGGCGCCGCCACGGCTGCGGCTGTCCAGCGCCGCCATCGCGATGATGGCCGTCAGAACGGCCAGGGCGCCCAGGATCATCGCGATCGTTTTGATGGTCGAGGGCGACAGGATGAACCGGGTGTCGACGTCGATGCGGGCCGACAGCCCCGGTTGAGCGGGCACCTTCAAATCGGTGAAGATCCCGCCGACCTGAGGCTTCTTATCCGTCGAGAGCGATCCGGCAGCGCCGGGGATGCCGACGAAGTCGGCACCGGTGGTGTGCGCGTCGGCCCAGGCGTGCAGCACGGTGCACGAGCCGGCGGCGACGGCCGAGCGCTGGGCCACGGCCGCGACCGAGTCGCGGAACGCGACCACGATCGTGTCCTTGTTGGCACGCACGAAGAGCCCGTTCTTCCCGGCGTCCACGCCGCCGGTCGGCAGGGTCGAAACAACCAGTCCGCCGTCGGGAGGCAGGGTCGCCATCGCCGAACAGGGGATGGAGACGTCCAGCGCCCGCGGCGCCCCGGACACCAGAGGTGCGGTGATCTGTGTGACGTGCCCGTCGGCCGTCCCCTGCGGCCACAGCACGGTGGCCGTGGTCTGTTTCACCGGAAGCAGCGGGACGATCGCACACAGCAGCACTCCCACGATCCCCGCGACGGCAGCCACCGACCGGGGGATCCGCTGCGATCGCTCATTACCGTCGTGGGGCACGAGGCTCGATCGTAAGCGACGGCGCTTTGTCCTTGGAGGACGCGGGGCCGCGTAGCGCTGACCTGGCGGGCCCGGCCTCCGCCGGCCGGAGCGGCTTACGACGACCCGGTAACAAAACGCGCAACCCACCTCGCCAAAGCTGCTGCCGAGGCCGTCATGCGTACAAAATGGATTCATGGCCGTCCGTAAATGGCCGTCCGAATCCAGGAAGTCGGACAGCGCGACAAAAACCACAGGTCTCGGGTTTGGCGTCTTGGGACCGTTGTTGATGACTGCCAACGGCACGTCGGTGCCGTTGGGAGCGCCCAAGCAGCGGGCGGTGCTGGCCATGCTCCTGATCAGCCGCAACCGGCCGGTGTCGGTCGACGCGCTGATCGACGCGGTCTGGGAATCCGATCCGGTGCCGGCGGCGCGCACCAGCATCCAGTCCTATGTCTCCACGCTGCGCCGGCTGCTGCGCGGCGCCGCCGGTGATCCGTACGCGGTGCTCGCAAGTGCGCCGCCGGGCTATCAACTCAGCGTTTCCGACGCCGACTGCGACGTCGGCCGTTTCCGCACCGCGAAGGCGGCGGGGGTCCGTGCCGCCGGCGAGGGCCAGTTCGAGGAGGCCAGCAGCCACTTGTCAGCCGCCCTGGCGGAATGGCGGGGACCGGTTCTTGACGATTTGCGAAACTTCGCCTTTGTCAACGCATTTGCCGCGCGGTTGCTCGAAGACAGGATGGTGGTCCACACCGCCCGCGCCGAAGCCGAGATCGCCTGCGGACGCGCCGACGGCGTGATCGGTGAGCTGGAAGCGCTCACCGCGCGCGATCCCTATCGCGAGCCGCTGTGGGCGCAGCTGATCACCGCCTATTACGTCACCGAACGCCAGTCCGACGCCCTGGGCGCCTACCGTCGGCTGAAGACGGCCCTGGCCGACGGGCTGGGCATCGACCCGGGCCCGACGATCAACGCGCTGCACGAGCGCATCCTGCGCCAGGAGCCCGTGAGCGCGAAACTGCCCCGCGCCCGACGGCGCAACGGGGCCCCGATGCCGAGCACCCACAGGCAGAGCATCGTCGGGGAATCGGCCACGGCATTGGCGACCGAGCCCGTGGTCGCTCAGCTGCGCGATAAGGCCGGTCGGCTTTTTCCGCTGAACGGCGTGACCACCCGAATCGGGCGTCTGGACGACAACGACCTCGTCGTCGACGACACCGAGGTCAGCCGGCATCACGCCGTAATCGTGGACACCGGAACGGGTTTCATGATCACCGACGTGCGGTCGACCAATGGTGTCGAGGTGCAGGGGCAGCGCATTGCGCCCAGCGCCACCCTGACCGACGGGGACCACATCCTGATCGGCAACTCCGAGTTCGTCTTCGAAGTCCTCTCGGCCTGAAAGCTATCCGCTC
>NZ_JAFAUS010000272.1 GCF_019243155.1 Mycobacterium sp. | reverse complement strand
ATGATCAGCGACCGCGTGCCATTCGGTGTCTTGGAAATGAAGTCGGCATGGGTGACCGACGACCCGGACCAGAACCGGTGTCTGACCGCCGCGCTCGCGCGCAGCGGCTTCCACATGATGGCCCTGCTCGACGTCCAGTTCTGCATGGCTACGGCCGCGGCTTACGTGCTGAACCGGTGGCGTTCGTCCGGCGGCGTCGTGTCCAGCATTCCCGCGACGCCTTACCCCGATGAGCGTTACCAGACGAAGATGATGTGGTGGGACCGGCGGGATTTCGCCAGGCATGCCGCGCCCGAGCAGGTTGCCAAGATCCTCCAGGAGACCAGCTACCTGACTCGCGAATACGACCGCTTGTACGGGAACGCGGCCTATCTGATCGACGGGGCCTGAGAAGGCCGCGCAACGGCGCGACTAGATGCCGATGTGATCCGAGGGGACCCGCACTGACCTGCCGGTCCCGGGATTGTTCGACGACGACTCCCCCGAGGCTCCTGCGCTGGAGAAGTCCATCGGGATGACCCGCCCGGCGAGCAGCGATTCCATCGCGACGCTGTCCAACGGGCGGGACAGCAGGAAACCTTGCGCCCGCCTGCATCCAAAGGCGAGCAATGTCTTGGCCGCGCTGACGGTTTCAACGCCCTCGGCGACCACGTCCAAGCCGAAGGCGTCCGCCAAAGCCACGATCGATTGCACGATGGCCAGGTCCCGCACGTTGCTGCCGAGATCGCGAACGAACCCCTTGTCGATCTTCAGCGCGTCGACCGGAAGCGATTTCAGGTAGGCCAGGCCGCTGTAGCCGGTGCCGAAGTCGTCGATCGCGATCTGTACGCCGATGTCCTTCAACCCACTCAGCGTCTTGCGCGTGGCATCGATGTCGGCCACCACGACGCTCTCGGTGATTTCCAGACACACCGAACTCGCTTCGAGCCCGAACTCGTCGATGGTCGATGCGACCGTGTCGATGATTCCGTCGGCGACGAGCTGCACGGGCGACACATTGACGCGCAGCACGGCACCGCGCCCTACGCCGCGGGACTGCCAGAGCCCGAATTGCGTACAGGCTGAACGCATGACGAGCCGGCCCAACTTTCCTGCCAAGTTGATCGACTCGACGACGTCGATGAACGAGTCGGGCATCAGCAGACCCCGCGTCGGGTGTTGCCAGCGAATGAGGGCCTCCGCGCCCAGCACCTCACCGGTCTGCATGTCGAATTCGGGCAGGTAATGCAACACCAGGTCGCCGCTGCCGCTATCGATGGTGTCCTGCAGCCGCAGCTCGATGTCGTTGCGGAATGTTTCCTCCGCCGCCATCTCGGGGCTGAAGGCCGCAACCTTCGCCCCGCCGGAACGCTTGGCCGACCGGGTCGCCTGATCCGCGCGGCGCAATAGGTCCGAGGTGGTGTCGCGCCCCGGTATCCCCGTGGCGACGCCGATGCTGACGGTGCGGGCAAGCCGTTCGCCGCCGATCACGACGTGCTGGTGCAGCGCGGCCTGCAGCCGCTCGGCAAAGGCCGCGGCGCTGTCGATGTTCATCGGCTTCGTGGGCACGACGACGAACTCGTCGCCACCGAAGCGGGCCATGACCGTGGGAACATCGGCGGCATCGCGCATCAGCGCCGAGAAGGCCTCGATAAATCGGTCGCCGGCGTTTTGACCAAGCTGATCGTTGACCACCTTGAAGCGGTCCAGATCCAGGAACAAAACTGACACCGGGCCGGGTTTGCGCTTGGTCAGCCGATCGTCGAGGTTGGCGATCAGCGCCCGGCGGTTCAGCAGGCCCGTCAGGTCATCGTGTTCGGCGAGGAATCGGATCTGCTCTTCGGCGACGATGCGGGCCTGCAATTGGGCGAACAGTGTGGCAATCGCCTTCAGCGCGTTGAGCTCCTCAGGCAGCCACTCGCGGTCTCCGAACTTGACGAAGCCGAGGATGCCGGTGGTGACGTCGCCGGACAGCAACGGCACACAGGCCAGCGATACCGCGGGGACACCGGTGCCCTCCTCGATGCTCTGCTGATAGTCGGCGTTATCCGGCTGCGGCCGCAAGACGTCGGGCTCTTTGATGTGTTCGGCCCTCGCGAAGACCGAGTCGGCGTCGGCGAAATACACCACGGCGAGTGGGTCAGGATCGGGAATTTCCGGACGCGGCGGCCATTCGGCAACGAGCACTGTCGCGTGGATCGTGTGATCGTTATGGCGCAGAAAACCGAAGTCCACTCCAAAGTGCCCGACCAATTCGGCGAGCACCCGTTCACTGGAAGCTACGTTGTTGGCTGCCGTGGCCGCCATCAATTCGGCGGCCGCAGCAGTGACCAAATCGTCCAACGAGCCGGGCATTCCCCCTACGGTAGCCGTTGTTTGGGCTACAGCAAACGGACGCGCTCAATACTGCGGCGGCTACGTACCGAAGTTGGTCCGCTGAACGCGAATCGCAACACAAGCGCAACAAAACTGTCGGCGGGCGTCCGGGCAAGTTCTCGGAAAGCTTTCCTTAATTCTTCAAGTTCGTCAGCAAACGCCGGCGACAACGCCGCAAGCTCGTCGGCATTGTGCGCATATAAGAAAACCGGCGACATTGGTTGAACAGACAACCCATACCGCTGCGCGGTAATCCATGCCGCCTCCACGGCGGATCCGCCGCGCGCAAAGTCCGAAAGCGTGTCACCGGGCACCGAGACCACGCCGACTGCGGAGCTGGCACCCACCCGCCGGCGCGTGTCCGCGCCCAACGCGGTCCCCGCTTTCCAGTCCGCCAAGTGGGACATCACTTCGGGGCGCCGCAAGATGTCCAGGGCGGCAAGGCTGCCCGAATCGAGTTCGAGACTGAGCACATCAATGCCGGTTTCCGGCTGCAAATCGCCGGGCCAGCGCATTTCGGAAACCATGTCCGCGTGCAGGCGTGGTGTGAGATATCGGATGCGATCGGCTGCGGCGAAAATTGCCGCGACAGAGGCGATGTCATCTCGCTCGGTCAAAAACTGCAGTTCGGCGCCCTCCCGCTCAGCGACGGCGCGCAGTGCATCGATCGTTTCTGCCGGTACCGGTTGCAAGTCTCCGAGATGGCGGTTCGTCTCACGAGAATGCATGGGTTCGTACAGCGCGGCCAGGTCGGGATCACCGGCGTCTGCCAGCTGCACCGTCGCCCGCAGCGGCACACCGTCGACGTCGTTCGTCACACTCACCGGTCCAAGCACGTTGTGCGCGGCGGCCGCGACCTTGGCGTTGAACAGGGCGGCTCCGACCGCGACCGCGCTGCCGCGGAACCCGACGTCCATTGCCGAAGTGTGCTCGGGCGCAAGCCGTATGGTGATGGCCTTCGGGCCGGCTTCGATATGCCACGGTTGCACATTGCCCCCGGAAGGCGCCCGAATGGCCGCCGACGCGATAGCGCCCAATTCGCCCGGCAGCTCGGGATCTCCGAAATCCACGGACGACGCGCCGCGAGTAGCCATCTTGGGCTCGTCCAGCCGGTCGAGCGTCGAGCCGACATCAATTCGCGCCCGGCCCGATCGAAGATCCCTGCCTAATCCGATCCGGCCGACCGCCTCTGCAATTGCGACGGCCCCTAAAGCGACCTCGCCGGATACCTGCGGCCATGTGGATAGCGTGTGATCGATTTCGACAACTGAAGCCAAAACCCGGGGCGACATCTCCTCGGCTTCGAGGAAACGCAGCATATACGGAACCATTTCCGGCTTACTCATGCTGGGAAGCCGCGAGAAATCAAAGTCGCCCAGCAGACCGTGCAAAATGGGACGCTGCGGCTCGAGGTCGAAACGCTCCACGTCCAGCAGGCCGCGATCACTCGTTGCCATCAACACCGGAATGTGACGGGCGCGAGCACTCTCCCGCAGGCTCGCCTTCATGTCCAACGAGTCGCATTCCTCGACGACAATGTCGAGCCCGTCGAGAAATTCTTCGATCGTGTCGACCGTCAGTCCGGCGTCCAAAACCCGGATCACGAGGTACGGATCGATTTCGGCGATCCTGCGCGCGGCCACCTCGGCCTTGTTCAGGCCCAGGTCGAGGACGGTCGCGGGGACCCGGTTGAGATTGGACAGTTCCATGCGATCGAAATCCGCCAACCGCAGCTCACCGCACATGCCCTGCGTGGCCAGGGTGTGCGCGATGATGTGTCCGACGCTCAGGCCGGCCACGCCGATGCGCAGCGCACCCAGGCGCGCCTGCTCCTGGGCGGTGATCAGGTTCCTGTTGCGGTCGAGCCGTACCGCGCGAAACGCCCGCGGCCCGAGCACCGCGACGACGGTCCTGCGCCAAGGGAAATACGCCCACCGGAAGGGTTCGGCAAGCAGTTCCGGCTCGGGCTGCGGACGAAGCGCGCGCAATTCCGCGACTTGTTCCTCGAGATGGTCGATGAATTCGATGGCGGGGTCGGCGCGCAGTCGTTCCAACGTCACATTGTCCACGGGGTTCGCGGCGTCCAGAATTTGAGCGGTGCAGGCGGTTATGGTCGGCTCCTCGACGCTTTGCCGCATGGGTGAATCGGCGTGCGGATCGGACGGCATGCCACCGGGCCTCCAGGTTCGCCAATGAGCCTTACTGCACGACACCCCGACCTACCCGTTGCCGCAAGTATCTCGCGGGCCGGTGCGCCAAGCCGTGTTTACAGTGCCACTAACACGTTGCAGATCGCGTTTACGGTTACGAAAATTACGGCTAACTGTACCGAAAATAACCGGGCGTTGCGGGTAATCGTCTCGCAGTCAGGTGCACCGCGTACGCCATCCGTGCCGGCCAGACATTTGCAGCCGCGAACATGTTCATGCAAAGGCCGGTGTAAAAGTAGCTGTCCCGACGATGTTCGATATTCAAACGGTTCGCAAGATTAAGGACTTTAGCCACTCGCCTCAGTGTGACTAAAGTCATACCGTGACGGTGGTTGGCGAGGCGGGCTCACTCATCCTGTGAGCAATGGCGGGCGTCTGTCTGACCAGGCAGTTCGGTGTTGACCGAGGCCGGGGTCCTCGCGGGCCACAGGAGGGCATGATGTCAGGCAGCCTGGATCGCGTCGTGCCCGCCGTCGCGGCCCAACTGATGCTGGCAACCCCCTCCACGGCCGACGAGATCAGCGAACGGGTGCTCGCACAGCTGGTCGAGCAGTTCGACGTGGACTCGGGCTTTCTGCGTCACAACGACCACAGCATCCGGGCCTCGAAGCTGGTCGCCGAGTGGCCCTCGCGGCACGACCATCGAGACCCCGATCCCCTGGCGGTCGTCTACTTCGCCGACGCCGACCCCTTCTTCGCGCGCACCGAGCACGCCAGGAGACCCGCTGTCGTCCGGCCGGACCCGACTGTCTACGGATATCCATGCCCGGTCGCGCCGAACGGTCAGAACGTGCTGCCCTCGGTGGCCGCCGCGCCCCTGATCTGGGGCGGAGCCGTGACCACCGGCGTGCTCGGCTTCGTCAAATTCGGCGACCGGGCATGGCAGCGCGACGAACTCAACGTGCTTGAGGCGGTCGCGGCCCTCTTCGCGCAGCTACAGGTTCGCATCGCCGCCGAGGACAAACTTCAGTACCTCGCCGAACACGACGATCTGACGAATCTGCACAATCGTCGGGCCCTGATGGAGCACCTGCACAACAGGCTCGCGGCGTTGCGACCCGGGCCCGTTGCGGTCATGTACATCGACGTCGATCGCATGAAATCCATCAACGACTACCTCGGCCACAGCGCCGGCGACTGGTTCATCAGGGTGTTCGCCCAGCGACTGCGGGCTAAGGTCGGATGCCCGGGGATGATCGCCCGGGTCGGCGGCGACGAGTTCGTCTTCGTGCCGAATCAGACGATGTCTGCCCTGGAGGCCGAATCGTTCGCCCGCCAGCTCCGGATGATGCTGGAATGCAGCGTCTTGATCGGTGGCGAAATGGTGAGCCGCACCGTCAGCATCGGTGTGGCGGTCGGCGCTCCCGGTCAAGACACGGCATCCGATTTGGTGAACCGGGCCGATCAGGCCGCGATGATGGCCAAGCGCGCCGGCGGGAACGAGGTCGCAGCGTTCAGCCAAGACATGTCGCTCAAGGACGCGTTCCAGAAGGACATCGAACTGCATCTTCGGGATGTGATCGACAGCGAAGCCCTGTTGCTTCACTATCTGCCCGAGGTCGACATGCGGACCGGCGAGATCTCGGCCGTCGAGGCCCTGGTCCGTTGGCAACATCCGACGCGAGGACTGCTGCTACCGGATTCCTTCATCGGAATCGCCGAATCGATCAATCACGCTGGGAAATTGGGCCGTTGGGTGCTCCGCACCGCCTGCGCCGATTTCAGCAAATGGCGATCCGACGGCCTGGCACGCAATGTCATGCTGCGGGTCAATGTATCGCCAATCCAACTGGTCGCCAACGGCTTTGTCCGTTCGGTCGCAGAGACCATCGAGGAGTTCGCCATCGACCCAGGCGCGGTGTGCCTGGAGATAACCGAACGCGTTGTGGTCAGCGACGTCGAGAACACCAAGCGAACTCTGGACTGCCTGAAGGACATAGGTGTAGAGATCGCCATCGACGACTTCGGCACCGGCTTCGCCGTTCTGTCGCACCTGAAGTCGCTCCCGGTCGACATGCTCAAGATCGACGCCACCTTCGTGCACGACCTCGGCACCAATGTCGGCGATCTGGCGATCGTCCGGGCGATCATCGGCCTAGCCGAGGCCTTCGACCTCCAACTGGTAGCAGAGGGCGTCGAAACCACTGCTGCCGCACTGACTTTGATGCGGCACGGGTGTTATCGAGCGCAGGGTTTTCTGCTTTCCCACCCGCTCGCGGCCGATGCCATCGAACCACTACTCGCGCAGCGTCGGCTGACGATGGCCTTCTTCGATCACGACAATGCTTACGACACTGCGTGATTCGGTGTTAAGACCCAGGTTGGTTAAGCCCAGCTGGAGCCGACGGCGCTGTCGGTGCTCGCCATGTTGCTGCCGGCGGTCTGCACCTTCTGCCCGTGGGCGTTGGCCTGCTCGTAGATCACCTGGAAGTTGCGACCCAACTGGGTGATGAACTCCTGGCACGCCACCGAACCGGCACCACCCCAGAAGTCACCGGCCGCCAGCACATCGCGCACGATGGACTGGTGCTCGGCCTCGAGGGACGCAGCCTGGGCGCGGATCAACGCACCGTGGCTGTCGACATCGCCGAACTGGTAATTGATCGTCATCTTCGTTGTCCTTTACCTGAAAACCGGCTAGCTGCTGAGGATTTGCTGCGAGGCCTGCTCTTGCTGCTCGTAGTTGTTGGCGTCGCGGATCAGACCGTCGCGCACCCCGTGGAGCATGTTGACGATGTTGCGGAAGGCCTGGTTGACCTGTCCCATGGTGTCGTACGAGGTGGCCTGAGCCTGGCCACTCCAGCCCGCACCGGCGATGTTCATCGACGACGCCCACATCTTGCGGGCCTCGTCCTCCACCGTCTGGGCGTGAACTTCGAAACGACCTGCCATTGCCCGCATCGAATGCGGGTCAGTCATAAAGCGCGTAGGCATTTCAACTGCCTCCTTAACTTCAAAAAGATCATTGGACGTGATGGACGCAAAAGTTGCCGAACAGGTCAGTCGGGGGACCGCCGGCCTAAAGGATTCAGGTGATCCTCCTTCCGCTATCCGCCTAGGACGTGCTCTGAGACCACATTGGGACGGTGACCGATTCGCAGTGGCGGAGGCAAAGCGCTGCCGCCCGTGCCCCGCGCCGCGTTGGGGATCATCGGCACGCCGTTCGTGCCCGGCCCCCCCGGGACGGCGGGCGGCTCGCCGGCCGCGGCCGCCGGGAGGGCGGTGATCTTGGCGCTCGGCAATGACGCACTCAGCTGGCTCATCTGCGCCGGGGCGGCCGTGGTCCAGCTCTGTGGGACCGAGAGCATGCCCACCGAGGCTGCCCTGCCCGCACCCGCGGCCACTTGAATGCTGTTCATGCCGGGCGCGGCGAAAAGGCTTGTGCCCGAGCTGAATCCGTTGCCTACCGCGTACCCCAGCGTGTGGAATTGATTGCCAAAGGCGCCGGCCGCCGGGCCGAAGGATTGCATGAACGAACTCGGCGAACCCATCGAAAAAGCGCCCAGGGCGGACATCGGCGCGCCCGAACCGCTGCCGATGAAGCCGGCGGCGGACGAGAACGCGCGGGAAGAGGTCGTCCACGACGACAGCGACGACGACGACATCGTGGCCGTGGCGAGTCCCGGCACCATATTGGTCGTGGCGGTGGTCAACGGCGTGGACAAAACCGACGTCAGTTGACCCGGGATCATCGAGGTGAACTGGCTGGACAACATCGAACTGAATTGGCCGGACATCATTGAACTGAACTGGCCGGAAAGCATCGAACTGAACTGGCCGGACATCAGCGAACTCAGCTCGCCGGACAGCATTGACCCCAAGTTGCCGGGCAACAGGGAAGTCAGCGGACTGGTCACCATCGAACCCAACTGGCCCGTGGTCGAGCTCACCGTCTGACTGACTGTCCCGGCGGGGGTCTCGGCGGCCTGGGCGGCCGCCTCCGTTGCCGCGGTCAACGCTGCTGCGGTGGTGGCCTCGGGCGGATTGGTGAACGGAGTGAACGTCGTTGCCGCGATGGCGCCGGCCAGGTACTGATACATCGCCGTCGCGTCCTGCGCCCACATCTC
>NZ_JAFAUS010000279.1 GCF_019243155.1 Mycobacterium sp. | reverse complement strand
CGCGATCTTCGTCCGCATTCGGCGGCACCAGCTCGAGCGCAATCGTGTTGAGGGTCACGCGGCTTCTCTCTTCTCGACTATTACTGCCCTGGGGGCCGTTCCGCGCGGCCCAGACGCCCCCGCCAGCATAGGGGCCAGTTAGTGAGGTAGTCGAAGCAACTGGTCGTCCGCGTCGCGTCATCTTGCGGGGGCGCAAGGTGCTCCGCCGAATACACTGATCGAGCCTGGGACAAACCAGGCGACGTTGAGCAGAAAGGGGCGCCGCGCTGAGCCTGAACGCTACGGCAGCAGCGGCAACCGTCGAGTTGACCGGCGCCATCACCGACCAACTTCGGCGGTACCTGCGTGACCGGCGGGCCGATACCGCCTACATCGGCGCGGACTACGGCGCCCTGATCGCCGCCCTGGAAGATTTCGTGCTGAGTGGCGGAAAGCGACTGCGGCCCGCCTTCGCCTACTGGGGCTGGCGCGCGGTAGCCACCGAGGCTCCCGATTCCGAAGTGCTGCTGCTGTTTTCCGCGCTCGAGCTGCTGCACGCCTGTGCCCTGGTGCACGACGACGTGATCGACGATTCCTCCACCCGTCGCGGCCGCCCGACGACGCACGTCCACTTCGCGGCTCTGCATCGCGGGCGGAACTGGCAGGGCTCGTCGGAGCGATTCGGGGTATCGGCCGCGATACTGCTCGGCGACCTCGCGCTGGCCTGGGCGGACGACATCGTCTTCGGGGTGGACCTGACGGCCGACGCCCACCGGCGGGTCCGGCGAGTGTGGGCCGACATCCGCACCGAGGTGCTGGGTGGGCAGTACCTCGACATCGTCGCCGAGGCCAGCGCGGCGAACTCGATCGCGTCGGCGATGAACGTCAACACGTTCAAGACCGCCTGCTACACCGTTTCGCGGCCGCTGCAGCTCGGGGTGGCCGCCGCCGCCGACCGCCCCGACGTGCAAGACGCCTTCGGGCAGATCGGCACGGATCTCGGAGTCGCGTTCCAGCTGCGCGACGATGTGCTCGGCGTCTTCGGTGACCCGGCGGTGACCGGCAAACCGTCAGGTGACGATTTGCGGTCGGGCAAACGAACGGTGCTGCTGGCCGAGGCAGTCGAGCTGGCCGAGAAGTCGGATCCCGCAGCCGCAAACCTGTTACGCAGTTCGATCGGCGCGGAACTGACCGACGCGCAGGTCGACCGGCTCCGCGACGTCATCGAATCGGTGGGCGCCCTGGCCGCGGCCGAAGAACGCATCGCTTCCCTGACCCAGCGGGCACTGGCCGCGTTGGCGGCCGCACCCATCAACTCGGCAGCCAAAGCGGGGCTGTCCGAACTGGCCAAGATGGCCACGAACCGGTCCGCCTGAGCCGATGAGCGCGCCGACACACCCGCAGACGACTGGCTCGTCATCGACGAAAAAGTCTGCCAGAGAACATGTTTCCGGCCTCGTCAGGTTCGCCGGCACCCCCGACGCGAAACCGGCGAAGCTCGGCTTCAGCGGTTCGGTGCTGATCACCCTGGGCGGATTGGGAGCGGGCAGCACCAAGACGCACGACCCGTTGCTGGAATCAATGCACATGTCCTGGCTGCGATTTGGCCACGGGCTGGTGCTCTCGTCGATTCTGTTGTGGACGGGCGTCGGCCTGATGCTGATCGCGTGGCTCCTGCTGGGGCGCCGCGTGCTCGCGGGCGAAGCCACCGAGTTCACCATGCGGGCCACCACCGCCTACTGGCTGGCGCCCTTGCTGCTGTCGGTGCCCATCTTCAGCCGCGACACGTATTCGTACCTGGCTCAGGGCGCGCTGCTGCGCGACGGCTTCGACCCGTACGCCGTCGGTCCGGTCGCAAACCCGAATTCCTTGCTGGACAACGTGAGTCCAATTTGGACGATCACGACGGCGCCCTATGGGCCGGTGTTCATCTTGATCGCCAAGCTTGTCACGATGCTGGTCGGCAATCACGTGATCGTCGGCACCATGCTGCTGCGCCTGTGCATGCTCCCCGGGCTGGCGCTACTGATCTGGGCCGCTCCCCGGCTCGCTCATCATCTGGGCACCAGCGGGGCAACCGCGCTGTGGATCTGTGTGCTCAACCCGTTGGTGCTCATCCACCTGATGGGTGGGGTGCACAACGAAATGCTGATGGTGGGGCTGATGACCGCCAGCATCGCGCTTATTTTCGCCGGCCGCGACATCGCGGGCACGACACTGATCACGGTGGCGATCGCGGTCAAAGCCACCGCCGGCATCGCGCTGCCTTTCTTGGTCTGGGTGTGGGCGCGCCATCTGCGCGAGCGGCGCGGCTACCGACCGGTTCAGGCGTTCCTGGCGGCCGCCGCGGCCACACTGCTGATCTTCGCCGTGGTGTTCGCGATCCTGTCGGCCGTCGCCGGGGTCGGCTTGGGATGGCTGACCGCGCTGGCCGGATCGGTGAAGATCATCAACTGGCTGAGCGTGCCGACCGCCGCCGCCAACGTGATCCACTTCCTGGGCAGCGGCTTCTTCTGGGTGAACTTCTACCCGCTGCTGCGCGTCACCCGGCTCATCGGGATCGCGATCATCGCGATCGCATTGCCGGTGTTGTGGTGGCGGTTTCGCCGTGACGACCGCGCCGTGCTCACCGGAATAGCGTGGTCGATGCTGGTCGTGGTGCTCTTCGTTCCGGCCGCCCTGCCGTGGTACTACTCCTGGCCCCTGGCGGTGGTGGCGCCGCTGGCCCAGTCACGACGGGCGGTCGCGCTCATCGCCGGCTTCTCGACGTGGGTGATGGTGATCTTCAAACCCGATGGCTCGCAGGGCATGTACTCGTGGCTGCAGTTCTCGATCGCCACCGCTTTCGGGCTGATCGCGTGGTGGAGCCTGCACCGGGACGCCGAACGAGAGACGGCTGGTACGCCG
>NZ_JAFAUS010000074.1 GCF_019243155.1 Mycobacterium sp. | reverse complement strand
AAGCCGGCACCCAGGCCCAGCAACAGGAACTGGCCACAGGCGCCACCGAGATTGGCCTATACTTCGACCAGGCCAAAAACGACGACTTCTTCTACCTGCCACCGGATGTGTTCCAGAATCCTGATTTCAAACGTGGCCTCAAGATGTTCGTCTCGCCCGACGGTAAAGCTGTCCGTTTCATCATCACCCATCAGGGTGACCCCGCCTCTACCGAAGGCATCGCACACGTCCGCGACCTTAAAGGTGTCGTTGCGGACGCCGTCAAGAACACCCCGTTGTCCAATGCGAAGGTTTCCCTTGCCGGCACCGCATCGATGTACGCCGATATGCAGGACGGCGTCAAGACCGACCTGATGATCGCTGTCATCGCGTCGATGATCCTGATCTTCGCGATCATGTTGGTGATCACCCGCAGTCTGGTGGCCGCACTAGTGATCGTCGGCACCGTGGCCGCATCGCTGGGCACCGCATGCGGGCTGTCGGTGCTGCTGTGGCAAGACATCGTCGGCTTGGGCGTGCAATGGATCGTGATCCCGCTATCCATGGTGATCCTGCTGGCGGTGGGCTCGGACTACAACCTGCTCGTGGTCTCGCGCCTCAAAGAAGAGATACACGCCGGACTGCACACCGGTATCATCCGCGGCATGGGAGCAACCGGACGCGTCGTCACCGCGGCCGGGCTGGTGTTCGCCTTCACCATGATGTCGATGATCGTCAGCGACCTACGCGTCATCGGCCAGCTCGGTATGACCATCGGCATCGGCCTCATCGTCGACACGCTGATCGTGCGTGCGTTCATGACCCCATCGATCGCCGCGGCACTGGGCCGCTGGTTCTGGTGGCCGCTGAACACCTTCAACATCGTGAACAGGACCCGTACTGGGCAGGATTCCGACGACAGCACCGCGCCAATCCCGCGGCTCGCAACCACATGAGTGCCAACCCAACGTCTGCCCGGCTGTCGACACCGTCGTCGACGGCCGGTCGACCCGGGTTAACGGCCGAATCCGAGTCCAAACTGCGCCAACGCACCAACGGGCGCCTGGACCGATCACGTGATCCCGCGATCCTCAACGCGGCCTTGGAAATCCTCGCCGAACACGGCTACGACGCCACCAATATGAACGACATCGCCGCACGGGCCGGTGTCGGTAAAGCCGCCATCTATCGCCGCTGGTCATCCAAGACTGCGCTGATCACCGACGCGTTGGTCTATTGGCGACCGGATCTGCTGGACGACGACCCGCCCGATACCGGCACCCTATCGGGCGATTTCGAGGTCGTCGTCGAGCGCGCAGCCCGCAACGACGACGGCCTGATCTCCAATGACCTGATCCTGCGCATCGGGTTGGAGGCTGCTCACGATCCCGATTTGGCTTCTGCGCTCGACGATTTGATTCTCTTCAAAGGTCGCCGCGTGATGTCGGCCATATTTGCCCAAGCTGCCGACCGCGGCGAGATACCGGGCGACCGTGATTGGTTACTAATCGCCGATGCGATCGTGGCGATGGGCCTACTACGGGCCGTGAGCGGACTGACCGTCGACGCCGAATTCGTGCGGCAGGTCATCAATACGCTTGTGCTGCCGGCGATCACCTGCCCCTCCGGTGCTGCGGGGCCCGATCGCCGGTAACTTGTTACCCCCGCGCACACCCGATCATCACCGCCTGACGGGCCGGCTTGATATCACCGATATCAGTGGACTACTCCATATTCATCGCGCCACAACAATTTTCAAATGCTGAAGACAAAGCGCAGTGCTTGGTCAAACGCCTGGGTCTGGTCGGGACCAATCATTCCCTCGGCCGGCGCGTCCTGGGTGGAGTCATCGACGGGCCGGTTGAATCGATACTTCAGCCGCCACCTCATGAGCCTCGGCGGCCGCGTAGCCCTCCCTACAGGCCGGCATCGACCACCCAATACGGCGGAATCGAATATGGCGGGTTACCGGTATGGGAAACGGCTTGAACTGCTGGTTCCCCTACCGGGTTGAATACGGTGAGTAGGTCACGCATCTGGATGGCGCTGAGATCGTTTCGCTCGACCGCGCCCTATTCGCTGCTAACCCATCGTTAAGATCGCGCCCGCGGCGACACCAATCACCGCCACAAGCTCCACGAAAATTACCGTGATCGCCACGCGGACGATCTCTTCTTCCGTGAGCCGCCAGCGCGGCTTCGATTCGACGAGAACGGTGTCCCCTAGCACCCTTGCGTTCAGTTTTGCGACCGCCAAAAGGACATCGTCATGCTCGTCGGCTTCGGCTTTCGCGACTAGGTCGTGCGCGGCGATTGCGGTCGTCATATCAGCCCCCCTAGGCTTGCGGACGCCGGTAGGCGCTATTCGGAAGGTCGAAATGCTTGGGCCTTCTCGTATATCCAAAGATACGAGTGCGAGATCACGATTACGGTAAAGATCCTTAACGGTCGCAGCACACAGTCGTGTTCCGGCGTCAAACCGTTCTTCAGATGTCGGGACTAAAGCGCTGTGCTTGCTCAATAGTCGTCTCAGTTCGGGGCCGCTCATTCCCTGACGGGATGAGGCGGTCATCGCGCACACTAGACACGCATCCGACGCCTGGAGGGCCGATACCGGAATGAGCCCGGTCGCCGAATTCGACTTCATCGTTGTGGGAGCAGGCAGCGCAGGCTGCCTGCTCGCCAATCGCCTCAGCGCCGACCCCGATCGCCGTGTGCTCCTGATCGAGGCCGGCGGTAAAGATGACTGGTTCTGGATCAAGGTGCCGGTGGGCTATCTGTACACAATTGCCAACCCCCGCACCGATTGGTGCTTCACGACCGAAGCCGACCCCGGCCTGGCCGGCCGCAGCATTCACTACGCGCGGGGCCGCGTAATCGGCGGCTGCTCATCGATCAACGCGATGATCCACATGCGCGGACAGGCCAGCGATTACGACCTGTGGGCGCAGGCCACCGGCGACGAGCGATGGCGTTGGGGTGGCGTGGACTCTCCCGGCGAAACGCTGGCGATCTACAAAAAGTTGGAAGACTACTTCGGCGGCGCCGACGACTGGCACGGCGTCGGTGGTGAAATCCGCGTCGAGCGGCCGCGAGTGAGCTGGAAGATCTTGAATGCCTGGCAGGCCGCCGCTGCCCAGATGGGCATCTCCCCGATCGATGAGTTCAACCGCGGCGTCAACGCCGGCAGTGCCTACTTTCATGTCAACCAACGGCGTGGCCGCCGCTGGTCGATGGCCGATGCTTTCTTGCATCCCGTCGCCCACCGACCCAATCTCACCGTCTACACAAAGGCGCAGGTCTTGCGGCTTCTGATGGACGACCAGGTCCACGAGCATCAGCGTCGCGGTGCCTGGACCACGGCGCGACAACGCGTCACCGGGGTGCGGCTGCTCAAAGATGGTCAACTCGTGGATGTCCGAGCCCGCCAGGAGGTGATCCTGAGCGCCGGAGCTATTGGCTCGCCGCATCTGATGCAAGTCTCGGGTGTGGGCCCGGCTGACCTGCTCGCTCAGCATCAAGTGCCGGTGGCCGTCGATCTGCCAGGAGTCGGCGAAAACCTCCAGGATCACCTGCAAATTCGAACGATCTATCGGGTCCGGGGAGCCCCGACCGTCAACACGCTTTACCGGAATTGGATCAGCCGTGCGGGCATGGGACTTCAGTACCTGCTGTTGCGATCGGGGCCCATGACCATGCCGCCTTCCACCCTAGGGGCGTTCGCCAAAAGCGACCCCGCGCTAGGCAGTGCCGATTTGGAATGGCACGTGCAGCCCTTGTCTCTACCGAAATTCGGCGAACCCCTGCACCCCTTCGGAGCGATCACTCCCTCGGTCTGCAATTTGCGACCCACCTCGCGTGGTCATGTGCGCATGGCCAATGCAGATCCGCTGGTTTACCCGAAAATTTCCTGCAATTACCTGTCAACTGACGCTGATCGTCGAATCGCCATAACCGGCCTCCGAATGACCCGGCAGATCATGGCGGCGCCAGCTCTCGCTCGCTACCGCCCCCAAGAGTTGCTTCCCGGTCCACAAGTGGTGAACGACGACGAGCTGCAGAAGGCGGCCGGTGAACTCGGTACGACCATTTTCCACCCGGTGGGCACCTGCGCGATGGGAGCCTTTGACGCACACGGTCGGCCGCGGTCGGCCGCCACGGTGCTCGACACCGACTGTCGCGTGTATCGCGTCGCCGGCCTTCGAGTGGTCGATGCGTCGGCTATGCCCACCATCATTTCCGGCAACACCAATGCACCGACCATGCTCATCGCCGAACGCGCAGCGCGGGCGATCGTGGGGAAAGTCGGTTAACGCCGAGACATCAATCTGCTTGCGCGCCGGGTTGTTTCGCGCGGCTTCCGAGGTTATAGCCGAACGGTCACCACTTGGTATCGATTTGGGAATGCAACCGCGTTTCGGCTGGCGCAGGTCTATCGGTAACAACAGTCACATGTTTAACCTTGCGCCGTGCACAATTTGCCCTTGGCGGCCAGCGATGTGCGATTGCGCACGGTTTCCCGGCGCGACGCGTTGCGCTACGCCGCCGCGTTAGCCGGTCTGGGTGCCACATCGGTAGCCTGCGGCATGCCGACAGCGGCTGCCGCCGCTCCCCCTCAGCTGATCGACTTTGCCGCACATCAGATTCCGGCGCAGCAGATCCGCGCTGCCGGCTATAGCGGGGTGGTCAACTACGTTTCGATGTCGCGTCCCGGTTCATCGTTTGGCGCCAAGCCGATCACTCGGTCCTACGCCGACTCACTGACAGCCGCGGGCTTGGCGATCGTCAGTAACTATCAATACGGCAAGCCGGGTGGGTCGGCACCATCGGACTTCACGCGGGGCTACGCGGGCGGCGTCGCGGACGCGCGCACCGCCTGGGGTTTGCACACCGCTGCAGGCGGCGGCCAGAGCGCGCCGATTTTCTTCACCATCGACGACGACATCAATCGCGACACCTGGAATCACACCGCGCTGCCCTGGTTTCGCGGAATCAACTCGGTTCTCGGGGTTCAGCGCACTGGGGTCTATGGAGGCGTCAGGGTGTGCGAGTGGGCCGCGGCCGATGGCGTTATCGGGTCTTCGAGCACACCTGGGCGCCGGTGGCTCTGGCAAACCCGAGCCTGGTCCGGCAATCAGGTCCACCCCGCCGCTGTTCTCTACCAGCGCATCGTGAGCACCGCGTCCAATCCCGGGCCGAAGGTCGGCGGACTCGAAGTCGACGTCAACGACGCCTTGGCCCCCGACTGCGGACAGTGGAACCTCCACGGAGGTCGCCCGAGCGGCGATGTGCGATAGGTGCTGCTGCCGGCCGCCACGGTGCTCGACACCGACTGCCGCGTGTATCGCGTCGCCTCCCTTGAGGAGGGCCGCGGCGGATCGCCAAATACTTTTGTGTTGAAGCGCATTTCGATGCACTAGAGTTTGTCGCATCGACTACCGAACCGAATCTTACTGTCGTGCAACGATGCTCGGATGATGTGTGGTAGCGGGTCATCTGTCGCGTTTGGCCTCGTATCGCAGCAGGACCGTGCCGCCCGGGAAGGTGCGGTTCTCTAACAGTCGCAGCGAGACCCATGACGGCAGTGTTGGGAAGAACGGGGTGCCGCCGCCCACAGCAGTGGGCGCGACCACAATCCGGTATTCGTCCACCAGTCCGGCCTGCACGATCGGCGCGGCCAGCGTCGCGCCGGCCACCTCCAGACTGCCGTCGGTTTCGGCTTTCAGCTTCGTTACCACCTCGACCGGGTCGCCGCGTTCCAGGCGGGAGTTCCAGTCGACGGAGTCCAGGGTGCGCGAGAACACGACCTTTGGCATGTCGCGCCAAATGTGGGCGAAGTCGACGATCAAAGGGGTGGCGTCTGGGGCCTTGTCAGCTGTCGGCCAGTACGCGGACATCAGTTCGTAAAGCCGCCGCCCGTAGAACGACAGGGCGGTCTCCCGCTCAAAGTCGTTCCAGTACTGGTGCAGTTCTTCACTCGGTTCGGCCCAGTCGATGTTGCCTTGTGCGTCGGCGATGTATCCGTCCACCGACACGTTGAAGCCATAAATGAGTTTGCCCACGCATAACAGACTGCACCTGCGGGCGAAACTCATCGCGACGCCACACAGCACCTTTGGCGTCTCATCGGGGTTATGGCCCGGATGGCACGACCTTGCCGTTTACCGTCACCTCGACCTGGCCGGTCTTCGTGTTGAACTCGATCTTGCCGTGCTCGAAGTTCGACACGAGCAGATCGCCGACGGTGTTCACGTCACTGGTGGGAAAGCCCAGCGGACCTGCCGAACCGTTGGTGCCGGTGACCGCAGGCGTGCCGTCCGGGTCGCGTGGGGTATTCCAGGCCTCGCGGATCTTGCCCGTGGTGATATATGCGGGCGTGCCGACCTCGTTGTTCTTGGCGGTGATCACGCCGCCCTGGAACTGCTGGAAGACCAGGCCGCTATCCCGTGTCCCGGCGTTGCGGTCACCCGTCAGTGGCTTTCCAAGAGCCTGTTTCTGACTGTCGGTTGCCGACGAGTACTTTGCAGCGATCGGGCCGGTCAGGGTCACCTCCACGTTGCTCTCCCCGATGAGCTTCACCTCGGTGGGGGGCGCTGGGGCCTTTGACGTGGAGGAGGCGTTCGCCCCGACCTGAGGCGGTGGCGACGCGTCTTCGCTCTTGCCGTTGCTGCAGCCCGCAGCGATCAGTACGGCGGCGGCCATGGCGACGCCTGCTGCGTGGCGGAATGCGATCGTTCTCATGAGCTTCATCTCGCGTCTCCCCGTGGTGGTGGTCATTTGCTGCTGACGGCCCCGCGATCTTCGTAGCTCCCATCGACCTTACGATGCGGCCATAAACGCCGAAACAGAGCACCTGATTAACGATCATCGGCGCTCTCAATGAATGGACGCGCAGGATCGCCAAGCGTTATGTCAGCAAACGTCAGGTTTGAAATAGCGAGCTTTGGATAAACCCCACTTTCAGGTGCCGCTCCGGGACAGCCGGCACATCACGAAAGGAGCCCGACGTGGCATTCTCACACATTGCATCGAAAGCAACCGCAGCAACAGCTGTATTGGCGGCGGCCGGACTCTTCGCGGCGACACCGGCATTCGCCGATCCGACAGTGCTGCAATTCGGCCAGATGACGGAGATTTCCAGTAATGGCGGCACCATCGACTACACCGTGAGCAACCTGCAGCCCAGCGGCCACAACGATGGCGTGTGGTATTCGGACGTCACGGCCCAAGGTGTAAGCGGTAACGCAACTCCGAATATTGCCGACTTCAACGCTCGGGCCGTCAACAGCTCCACGTTCGCAGTGATGAAGGGCAACCACCCCGACGGCCTCCCTGAGGGACCACTCCCATTAGGAACCCCTGTTACGGGGCGCCTTTACTTCGACGTTCGCAGCGGTACGAACCCCGACAGCGTCGTCTACCGGGACGCCGGAGGCACGGACAAGGTGGTCTGGAAAGGCCAGTAACTCGCCTTCACGGACTCTCTTACCTGGCCAGCTGGCGGAGTTCTTCGAGTCATCTGTCGCGTTGACCTTGCCGCGATACTCTTTGTCGATGATCGCGGGTGAAATTGCGCCCGACTTCACTTTGTACGACCACACCGGTCGGCCTCGGGCGCTGTCGTCCCTCCTTTCAGGAGGGCCGGTTGTGATGTTCTTTTTCCCGTTAGCGTCCTCACCAATTTGCACGGCACAGGCCTGTCACTTTCGGGACCTCGGAGACGAATTCGCCGCGGTGGGCGCTCAGCGAGTGGGCATCAGCACCGACACCGTCGACAAGCAGGCCCACTTCGCCCAACAGCGGTCGTTCGACTATCCCCTGCTTTCCGACGCGGACGGCGTGGTGTCCGAAATGTTCGGGGTGCGCCGAGGCAGGCTCGCAAAGCTGCGCAGTTCCGTCATAGCTCGGGAGGCCGCCCGGCGTGGCCGGCACTCTCGGCGCCGTGGACTGCTGGCCCGCCTGCTCCCGGTCAGACGCACCACGTTTGTCATCGACACCGACCGCACCGTACTCAAGGTCGTCTCCAGCGAAATGCGCGCATCGGTGCACGCCGACCAGACGTTGTGGTTCCTGAAGAACCGCAACGGGCTGCATGGTTCGCCCCCTGTCCGAGGCAAGCACGCCGCTGTTTATCAGTGGTCGGAGGGCGAGGCGGAGCCGATCGGTGACCGGTTCACAGAATCGGGGACCGTGGACGAGACGAGCCTGGTTCGGCCATACGCGCTGACGGCAGGCCGTACCGACTCCGGTGTCGAACTGGCGCTCGAGGCTCGGGTGGAAGCGCTCGACACCACAGCGAAGCCGAGCTGGCCGAGAAATGATGTGCGGGGGCAGATCCTGACCTGGTGCGTTCACAGCCCGTCGGTCGCAGAGATTGCCGCTGGTCTGTCCTTGCCGCTCGGTGCAACGCGGTTTCTGGTCGGCGACCTGGTGACACAGGGTTATCTGCGGGTGGACGCTCCCCTCAGTGACTCGATGACGCTCGACGACCGACGTGAACTGATAACCAGGACCCTGCGTGGCTTACGGGCACTCTGAGGGACCCTGTCGACCGATCTAGTTGAATGCGTTGCCGATGGTGCCGTCGCACCCGCGGCGATTTCACGACCATTCCACCAGGTCCGGGTCCCTCCTGGCTCAGCCTCTTGAATCCATCGCACTCGCCGGGCGTAACCGGCGCGCCCGATAGATACGGTCGGAACGAATTACCCTCGCGTATCACCACATTCGGCAGGCAGGCGGCCTAATATAGCTGCCGTGACCACCACCGCGCACTCGCCGGTTCGGGCCGCGGAAACAGCTGAACCCACCGAGGCCGTCCCGCAGTGGACGTCGCTCCAAAAGCTGGGTTTCCGACTGCTTTTCACCATTGGAAGTGGGCTGCTTTTCGTCGGCGTCATCGGTGGCAGCGTGGTGAAAGACGCTGTGGGTCCGCACCCACTCGAACCCATGATCTGGCTACTCGCGCAGATCGGTAGCTACCCGACTCAAGGTCGCGGTGTCGAGATCACCAAGTCGGCCGGCTCAGACTTGTTGTGGCTCTGGTGTTTGCAGCTCGGTTGGATTGTGGTTGCGCTGTTGATCACCGCGGCGTGGACAGTCATGGATCGGCAACGTTCCGACTACCGGCGTCTGGCCGCTTCGCTGATCGTGTTCGCGCGCTTCGGGCTAGCGGTCGTGATGATCCTCTACGGGCTGGGCAAGGCGATTCCCGTCCAAATGGCGTTGATGACGCGGCCGGATCATCAGCTCCAGTTGGTCGGCGATACCAGCCTGTTTGAGACGCTCTGGGGCTTCATGGGTGCCTCCGAGCCGTACTCGATGGCTACCGGGCTGGTTGAAGTGGTCTCGGGACTGCTGCTGCTGTGGAACCGTACGCAACTGCTCGGGGCGCTCGGGTCCGCGATGGCCATGGCGCAGGTGTTCGTGCTGAACATGACTTACGACGTGGCGGTGAAGCTGGCCGTCGGCGAATTATTGTTGGTGGCAATCGGTATCACCTCGCATTATTGGTCGAACCTGACGCGCGTGGTGTTCAACCGCGGTGAGACTCGCCCGGTTGAGCCCTGGGTGCCACTGGGGGCAGGCAAACCCTGGCTGCGGCGGACGGGCGTGGTCGCCAAGTTCGGCGTCGCCGGGTTCTTCCTGGCCTTCACCGTAGTGCAAAACGCCGTGGCGTACATGGTCTATCACACCCCCACATCAACTCTCGACGGAGTCTGGCGCGCAACGTCATTCACCGTCGACGGGCGTGAAGCGGCGCTCAACCAGATGAGCCCGCAACCGTGGACCAATGTGGCGATCGCCGACCGCAACAAAGTGCCCCAACTCGGCGTGACGAGGTTTGTCAGTCAGGTGCCGGCGGGTTACACCACCACGTGGTTGCTCAAGGTCGACGGGGATCGCCTCGAATTGCGCAACCGCGAGTCGGATTCGGCCCAGGTCGTGCTGCGCGCGACCCAGCCGGACAAGGACCACCTGGTACTGACCGGCGAGTTGGACGGCATGCAGATCAAGGGCACATTCGAGCGCCGGTTCATGCAACGCAGCAAGTCGGGTTTCCGGCTCATCAGCCCGTCGATACCTTTGGAATCGCTGCGTTAGTCCCGTGAACCGCCCGAAGCGACTAGGCGAACCGCCTCAGCCGGCGAAATTCTCGGCGAGATCTGCGGCCTTGGCGAAGCTCGGGCGGGTGTTGTCATCCGGCCGGCAATCTCGCGGGCTCGGATTGCAACGACAGGAGGCTCGATATCACCTCGAGTGCCGTAGCTCCAGCGCGAATTTCATTGCGGATTTCTGGCTTTCAGTTGTCGGTCAGACGGCGCCCACGCCCGTCGCCACCAGCAAGACGCCAATCACCGCGAAGGTGGTTACCATGATCTTCCGACGTTGAGCAATGGCCCAGTCGTGCAGCAGTCTCAGTGCCGCTTCGGTTTTCGCCGGCGTGATCAGATAGCTCACAAGCATGACCTCGACAACCCCAAGCATCCCAACGAGGAACACGATGGCGGCGCAAACCTGCGACCCGATCGGTGCTCCCGAGGGCACGACCACAGCGAGCACGGTGAGAACCACGTCGGGTGACGGTCCCATCACTGCGCCGATCACGAACGCCACCCACAAGGCTCCGGTCTCCCACCCGTCGCGGGCGCGGCCGAGCAGTCGCTGGATCGTCGATTCTCCCTCCGTCGGTGCGCCCTGCCCGAGGCCCAGCAACCGCGAGACTGCGTTCGGCGTATTCGATTCCAGCACTAACTGCGACCCGTTACCGCCCGGTGCCGGCACCTGCGCGCGCTGAGGCGCCGAAAAGCGAATTGCCATCATCGCGGCGATCGACACTGAGAGCACACCTAAACCGAGTTGGATGTGCTGGACGGTGGAGTGCACGGCCGGGCTGGCCAAATCTTTCACGAAAGATCGAAGAATAGGGGTGCGGTGCAGCACCAAAAGTGGAACCAGCAGTTCGGGAAAGCCCGCCATCAGGCCGCCGACGCAGTAGAAGAATAGGTTTGGCACAGGCCGTGGCCGGGAGATCACGAGAAGGGTGACCCCGAGACGCAAGGGGTGGACCGCCATCAGAAAAGACAGCCCCAGCAAGGAGATCCACATGGTCAGACCCCTACCCTGCCAGTTCGTGGCGGTCGGCTTCTGCGGACGGCGAGTCGGCGTTTCGTCGCACATGTCTGTGCTGCGAACAACTTTGGATTGGATTCAAATTGCCCGCCGGCTTCGTCAGTACCGCTCGGTTGCCCCACTCGTCCAACTGGCTGTAGTCATCGTCGTCGAGCAGGTCGAGAGACGACAGCCGCTTGGTCTTACCGGCGCCCACAGCCACCAGCGGCGCCACGACATCAGGTTCCATGCACAGCCTCCAGACCCCAACGCTAGATAAGCCAAAACTGCACGCCTGCTGCCAAACTCGCGCATCCGCCCATCGGCGCGACCTGGCCAAGCACCCAGCTCGTGATCGGCTCCCCCAATCACCTCAACTGACTACAACATCGAGAAGAGCCCCGTAGTCTCCTGCTCGAAAAGTGAAACGTCCCGAATATTTATCACACTCAACGCGGCCCTTCGAGGGTTTTGCGAGTAACTCGTTAAGGAAACATCAAGTCGCCCAACGGCGCCGCCGCGCATCGCTGACGGAATGCTCCAAAAGGTGCCGAGTCAGGGCTTCAACAAGAATTGCGCGGCAAGCATTTCGACCCGTTCGCCATCGTATTGAGGACGTAGCCGCCCGCCGCGGTCGAGCATGATCAGCCCGTGCAGCGCCCCCCACAGCACCTCGGTGAGAGTGTCCACATCTCGCTCACCTGAGACCGCCGCGACGGCGGCCCGCAATTCTCCGAAGGCTTCCACCAGAGGCGCCGGCGTGTCCTCTGCGGCGAAATTCAATCCGGTGGCGCGGATGAACATCGCGTCGTACAGAGCCGGGTTGTTACGCGCGAACGACAGATATGCGCGCGCCATCGGGATCAAGGAATTCTCAGTGCTGTCCGCACTGGCGCGCGCCACGCGCAGCGCCTCCCCCAGTTCACCGAATCCGTCGAGGGCGACTGCCTCGGCGATGGCGTCCATGTTGGCGAAGTGCTTATAGAGCACGGGCTGGCTGTATTCGATCTCCGTCGACAGGCGACGCGTGGTGACTGCGTCCCAACCCTCGGCCTCGGCCAGCTTGCGCGCAGTCTCGAGGATCAACCGGTGCCGGGCTGCGCGTTCCCTGGCGCGTCGTTCTTCGATGGCCATACCCGATGGTAGCACCGATAGAAAGACTAGCAATGCTATTGACGTCTTCGTGTTCAGGGGTTAGCGTTGCTAACACCTACCCATCAGGTGAAATGGAGAGATAGAGATGACAAGCATCGTGATCGAGGCGGCAAAACTGTTCATTGTCATCGCGCTGCTGGGCACCGCGGTGATCTACGGAACCGACGTGTTCTGCGCCCTCGTGCAACGGCCCGCTATGGCGGCGATCGATGATCGCGCGCTTGTCGCGGCCATGGGCAACGTGCATCGTTACGGTGACCGGCGGATGCCGGCCCCCGGAATGATCGGGATCGCGGCCGCCCTGGTAGGCGCCATATTGGCCGCCACCGCGGGCCGATGGCCCCAGGCGATTGCCGGGGCGACCGCGGTTGTGCTGCTGCTCATTTGGCTCGCCCTCTACCTGCGGATCAGCGCGCCGATCAATCGGCAACTCACCGCGGCAGCCACGGCCGGTGATACGCCCGCGAATGCGCGTGCGCTCCAGCGGGATTGGGACCGAATCATCAACGTGCGAGCCTTGATTCAAGGCATGGCGGTCGTCGCGCTGTGTGCGGCCCTGCTGGTTTAAGCCCTGCCCATCCCCCAGAAAGGAAACCGAACAAATGAACCTCAACTCTTACGTCCGAGCTGTCATGCGTGCCGCTCCGCTGCTCAATGTGCCGGTCGCGGCGATGGCGAACTCTCGGATCTTCGGCCGAATCGTCGGCCGCAATGTCGCGGTCATCACCTACACGGGCCGACGGTCCGGGCGCACGATAAGCACCCCCGTCGCATATCGCCGTACTGGCGACGAACTCGAGATCGCCGCCAACATGCCCGAGGCCAAGAGCTGGTGGCGCAATTTCTTGGGCGACGGCGC
>NZ_JAFAUS010000387.1 GCF_019243155.1 Mycobacterium sp. | reverse complement strand
TCGTCCAGCGCTGGATGGCCACGCCCCGCGATCGGGAAGCCCACGGCCACATCGGAACTCGCGCTGATCTTCGACAACAGCACCGCCAGGGCGGCCTGAACCACCATGAAGCTGGTCGCGTTGTGTTGGCGGCCCACGCGAGCAACCTGCTGCTGCAACTCCGCCGGCCAGTCCACCGTCACCGTTGCGCCCTGCTGATCGGCCACCAGCGGATAGGGCCTATCGGTGGGCAGCTGTAGGCGCTCGGGCAGCCCGTCCAGCGCGCGCTCCCAATAGGAAAGCTGCGCGGCGATCCGGCTATCGCCGTCAGCCAGATCACCTAGCTGCGCGCGCTGCCACAGCGTGTAGTCGATGTATTGCACGGTCAATGCCGGCCAGTCGGGGGCCAGGCCCTCGCTCCGGCGGGTGTAGGCCACGCCGAGGTCGGCGACCAGCGGGGTGATCGACCAACCGTCCGCGGCGATATGGTGCACCACGGCCACCAGCACATGTTTAGCCTCGCCGAGACGGAAAAGCGTTGCCCGCAAGGGGATCTCAGTGGCCAAGTCAAAACTGTGGTGCGCTACGGTGCCGATTGCCTCGTCCAGCCGCTCCGCCGACCAGTCACTGGCATCGACAACGTCCCAATGCAATTCGGCCCGCTCGGCGGGAACCACCAATTGCAGCGGGATCCCGTCGGGCGCCACGAACAGTGTGCGCAGGCTCTCTTGGCGGCCCACCACGTCGGCCAGTGCCGCGCCCAACGCGTCGGCGTCAAGTAACCCGTCGAATTGCAACGCCGCCGCCATGTTGTAAACCGCTGATGGGCCTTGCAATTGGTCAAGGAACCACAACCGCTGCTGGGCGAACGACAACGGCACCGCGGTAGGCCGTTCGACTGGCACCAACGGCTCGAGCCGACGTGACCCCACGCCGATGCGCGGCGCCAACTGGGCAACCGTGGGCGCCTCAAACACGGTGCGCACCGAAAGGTCGGCGTCCAAGCCGGTATTGATCGCGGCGACCAGACGCATCGCCGACAGCGAATCCCCACCCAAATCGAAAAACGAGTCGTCGATCCCGACGCGCTCGACCCCGAGCACCCCGGCGTAGATGCCGGCCAGGATCTCCTCGACCTGGGTGGCCGGGGCGCGATACCTGCCGGCCGTGTATTCCGGTGCCGGCAGGGCGCGGACGTCGAGTTTGCCACTGGGGGTGAGCGGCAGCGCCTCGATGCCTACGACCGCCACCGGCACCATGTAAGCGGGCAGCCGTTCGGCCAGCGCGGCGCGCGCCTCGGCCGGATCCGCGGCGCCGGTGACATAACCCACCAGGCGCTTGTCGCCGGGACGGTCCTCGCGGGCAAGCACGACCGCCTGCTCGACTCCGTCCAAAGCGGTTAGGGCTGTTTGGATTTCGCCCAGTTCGACGCGGTAGCCGCGGATCTTCACCTGCTCGTCGGCACGTCCCAGGTACCGCAGCTGCCCATCGGCGCCCCAACACACCAGATCCCCGGTTCGGTACATGCGTGTTCCCGGCTCGCCGAAAGGGCATGCGACAAACCGCGACCCGGTCAACCCTGTCCTGCCGATGTAACCGACCCCCACCCCGGCGCCGGCCACATACAACTCGCCGACCACACCGGTCGGCACCGGACGCAACCATCCGTCCAGCACGAATAACGCCGCGGTCGGCACCGGCGCGCCGATCGGCGGCGGCCCCGTCCCGGCGGTCAGCGCACTCATCGACGCGTAGACGGTGGCCTCGGTAGGGCCGTAGGCATTGATCACCAGTCGCCCTGGCGCCCACCGATCGACCACCTCGGCTGGACACGCCTCACCGCCGAGCAGCAACGCGACCGACTCCAACCCCTCAGCCGACAGCGCCACCACCGCCGACGGGGTCTGGGTCAACACATTGACTCGTTCGCTGACGAGCAGGGCATGGAAGTCGTCGGGTGAGCCCGCCACCGAGTCGGGCACCACCACCAGCCGACCACCGGTCAGCAGCGCAGCCCAGATCTCCCACACTGAGAAGTCGAAGGCATACGAATGGCACTGCGTCCAAACCTGTTCCACCGGCAGACGTTCGGGCATCGAATGCGCCAAGTGGGTCAAGTTCTGATGGGTGATCGCCACCCCCTTGGGCACACCCGTGGTGCCCGAGGTGTAGATCAGGTAGGCGATATCGCCGGGACTCGGGTCCGGCAAGGCCGTATTCGGTTGGGCTGCAACGGCGGAGTCGTCGACGTCGATGGTCGGCAAGTCGTGCGTGGCGATCCGGTCACGAAGGCCGGCCGCGGTGATGACGGCCGCCGGCGCGGCATCGGCCATCATGAAGTCGATCCGCGCCGCCGGCAACGCCGGGTCGATAGCCAGGTACGCCGACCCGGTCTTCAATACCGCAAGCATCGCGACGACTGCCGAGGACGAACGTTCCAACAGCAGTGCGACCCGCTGCCCTGCGCCGACTCCTTGGCCGATCAGGAAGTGCGCCAACCGGTTAGCGGCTTCGTCGAGATCGCGATAGGTCATGGAGCGGCCGTCGAATGTCATCGCTGCCGCCTGCGGGGCGCGGGCCACCTGCTCGGCGAACAGCGCTGGAATCGACATCGGCGGTGGCCCCGGCCGGGTCAGCGCGGCACGGTTGCCGACCGCATCCAGCCGGGCAAGCTCGCCGGCCTCGAGCAGATCGATCGACGACAGCCGCCGGGCCGGGTCGGCGGTCATCGCGACCAACACCCGCTGGAACCGGTCGATCAGCGCCTCAATGTTTTCGGTGTCGAACAGGTCGGTGTCGTACTCGGCGCGAAGCCCGAGTTGGCCGCCCGGGGTGGCTTGCACCGTCAGCGGGTAGTGGTTGAATTCGCGGCCACTGAACTCGGTGATGGCCAGCTGGTGGTCGCCGCCGGCCAGCGTCGCGGTGTCGACGGGGTAGTTCTCCAACACGAACAAGGTGTCAAACAGCTTGTCCTGGCCGGTGATTCGGTGAATTTCGCTGAGCGCCAGGTGTTGGTGTTCAAGCGTGTCGGCGTAGGCCGTCTGCAATTGGTCGAGCAGGTCGGCGGTGGTGCTGGATGCAGTGATGCGCGCCCGTACCGGCACGGTGTTGATCAATAGGCCGACCATCGATTCGGCACCGGCCAAATCGGCCGGCCTCCCCGAGACCGCGGTGCCGAACGCGACGTCGTGCTGGCCGGTCAGCCATGTCAGCAGCTGCGCAAAGCCCGCCTGCAGCACGGTGTTTACGGTGGTGCGATGAGAGCGGGCCAGCTCGCTCAGCGCCTGTGTGGTGTGGGCGGACAGCCGCGCCGAGGCCACCCCGCGCCGGCCGAGCTCTAACCGATCCGGCGGGCCGACGAGAGTCGGAGTGTCAAAGCCGGAAAGCACTGTGCGCCAAGCGGTGTGGGCGGCGTCCAGATCACGGGCGGCCAGCCATGCGGCAAACGCCCGGTATGACGCGGCCGCGGGCAGCCGCTGCCCGTAATAGGCGGCAAAGATTTCCTGCAGCAGGATCGGCAGCGACCAGCCGTCGAGCACGATGTGGTGGTTGGTCAGCACCAACCGGTACTGCTCCGGGGCGGTGCGGATGACGGCCACCCGAAAGACGGGCCCGCCGGCCAGATCACACACCGCGGCGCGTTCGGCCGCACAGATCCGCTTGATCTGCTCGTCGACGTCGCCGCCGTCGAGTTCGGTATACCGCCACCCCGGCGCAGGATCGGCCGGGATGATCTGCACCGGCTTCCCGAACCGTTCAAAGAACCGAGCAGCCAAGTTGGGATGCCGGTTGGTCGCGGTCTGCACCGCGTCACGCAGCCGGTGGGGGTCGAGCGTGCCGGTGACGGTGATGTCCAACTGCGACGCGTACACATCGTCGCCGTTGCCTTGCGCGGTGTTCGCGTGAAAGAACAGTCCCTGCTGTAGGGGAGTCAGGGGCAGAACGTCAGCGATCCGCATATTGCCGCTCCAGCTCGTCGATCTGCTGCTGGCTCAATCCGGAAAGCGTGATGTCCGACGGGGTCAGTCCGCCGCCACCGCCGCGCACATGGGCGCAGATGCCGGTGAGGGCGTCGAACCACAGTTCAGCAAGGCGGCTGACCTGACCGTGGTCCAGCGCCGACGGCGCCCAGGTCCAGGTGGCGTGCAGACGAGGTCCGGCGTCGGTGTCCTCGGTGGCGGCGTTGAGCTCCACGGTGTGCGCCAGCGGCATCGGTACGGCTGCCGTCGTCGCAGCCGCGGTCACGCTGTTGTGGCTGATCCCCCACAGGTCACCCGAGAGCTGGGCCGGCGCACCGCCCAGCCGGCCCAGGTAGTTGAAGCCGATCGGTGGGTCGGACTCGGGCAGGTCGACCTCTGAGTTCAGGTAGCGCAGCAGGCCGTAGGTCAACGGATCCGGCAGCGTGCGCAGCTGTTCCTTGGCGTCCTTGATCACCGTGCCGAGCGCCGCCGATCCGCCAGTCACCTGAGCCCAGGACAGCCCGCCCACGGCCAACGACACCGGGTACTTGGTGGTGAACCACCCCACGGTGCGTGAGAGGTCAACTTCGGCGGCCAACTCATCGGCGCGGCCATGGCCTTCCACGTCGATACCGATTGGTGTGGCCCCGTCGGTGCCCACAAACTCCGCGACCGCCATCCCGAACGCGATCAGCAAGATGTCATGGATGCCGGCGTGGAATGCCGCGGGCACCTCACTCAGCAGGATTTCGGTGGTCTGCGTGTCCAGCTGCATCGACAACCGTCCGGCGCTGGCATAGGTGTCCACGGCGGCTCGCACCGCCGGCAGCACCGCTGGGGCCGCCGCGATCTGCCGCCATGACCCCGCCAGGTCGACGACCGCCGCGGCGTTCGCGTGCTCGGCCAGCAGCGCCGACCACCGGGCGAACGAGGTGCCGCCCGCAGGCGGGGCTATCGGCTGTCCGCTGCGGTGTTGCGCCCAGGCGATGTTGAGGTCCTCCAACAAGATTCGCCACGAGACCCCGTCGATGGCCAGGTGGTGAACGATCACCGCCAGTTCACCGGTGTCGGCCGCCCACAACGCGCTGAGCATGGTGCCGCTGGCCGGGTTCAACCGGCCCCGCGCCGCCGCCAGGGCTTCGTCGGAGAGCGCGTCAACCGATCGCAGGCTTGCGGCGGCGTCTACCGTGCCGTCCTCGGGCACCCACAGCGACCAGCCTCCTGCGCCGTCGTCATCGACACGCAGGCGCAGCGCGGCGTGCCGGTCCAGCAGGGTTTGCAGCACGAGCACGACGTCGGACTCGGTGACCCCTGCCGGTGCCTGCACGATCACCGTCTGGTTGAACTCGTCGACGGGGCCGTCCACGGCGTGCAGCCAGCGGATGATCGGCGTGGCGATCACCGGCCCGATGCCCGTGTCGACCGGTCTGTCCGCGTCGTCGGCGACCGTGGCCACCCGGGCCACCCGGGCCACGGTCTGCTCGACGAAAATGTCACGCGGCCGACAGATCACCCCCGCCCCGCGCGCCCGGGCCACCACCTGCATCGACAGGATGCTGTCCCCACCCAGGTCGAAGAACGAGTCATCGACGCCCACGCGCTGAAGACCCAGCACGTCGGCGTAGATGGCGGCCAGGATTTCCTCCATCGGATCGCCCGCGGCGCGATACTCACTGACGGTGTATTCCGGTGCCGGCAGGGCACGCGTGTCCAACTTGCCGTTGGCGGTCAGTGGCAGCGCCTCGACGCCGACGACGGCGGCCGGGACCATGTAGGCCGGGAGCCGCTCGGCGAGCGCGGCGCGCGCCTCGGCCGGGTCTGCGGTGCCGGTGATGTAGCCGACGAGGCGTAAGCCGGCGGGACCGTCCTCGCGCGCAATCACCGCCGCCTGCTCGACGCCATCCAAAACGGTTAGGGCGGTTTGGATTTCGCCGAGTTCGATCCGGTAGCCGCGGATCTTGACCTGCTCGTCGGCGCGGCCAAGATATTGCAGCTGCCCGTCGGCTCCCCAGCGCACCAGGTCCCCGGTGCGGTACATGCGGGTCCCCGGCCCGCCGAACGGGCACGCCACGAAGCGCGACCCGGTCAGTCCGGCCCGACCGAGGTACCCAACCCCGACGCCGGCGCCGGCCACGTACAACTCACCGATCACCCCTGTGGGCACCGGGCGCAGCCAGCCATCGAGCACGAACAGGCCCGCGCCGGGGACCGGGGAGCCGATCGGCACCGCCGGCGTGCCCGCGGCGAGCGGGGCGCTGATGGCCACACACATCGTCGTCTCGGTGGGGCCGTACGCGTTGACCATCACCCGTCCGGGCGCCCAGCGGTCCACTACCTCGAGCGGGCAGGCCTCACCCACCGTTACCAGCGCCGTCGACTCCAAACCCTGCTCGGAGAGCATCGCCACCGCGGACGGGGTCTGAGTCAGCACGCTGACCTGTTCGGCAACCAGCAGGTCGTGGAGGTCCTCCGGTGAACCGGCCACCAGTTCGGGCACCACCACCAGGCGCCCACCCCGCAGCAGCGGTCCGAAGATCTCCCAGACCGAAACGTCAAAGGCCAACGAGTGGCTGTGCGTCCACACGCCCGCTGCGGGCAGCCCGGCGTCCAAGGCGGCCAGCAGTTGGGTCACGTTGCGGTGGGTGATGGCCACGCCTTTGGGCACGCCGGTGGTGCCCGAGGTGTAGATCAGATAGGCGACATCGTCCGGGTCCGGCGTCGGTAATGCGTTGGCGGGCTGAGCGTTTAGGGCGGGGTCGTCGACGTCGATGACCGTCAGGTTGTCGCCGTCGAGCAACTCCGACAGCTCGCCGGTGCTGATTACCACCGTCGGTGCGGCGTCGCTGAGCACGAATCGCATTCGCGCCGACGGGACCGCCGGGTCGATCGCCAGGTACGCCGCCCCGGTCTTGAGGACGGCCAGGATCGCCACGATCGCCTCGGCCGAACGCGAAAAGAGCAGCGCCACACGGTGACCCGGGCCCACACCGCGGCCTGCCAACAGATGCGCCAACCGGTTGGCGGCCTGATCGAGTTCGCGGTAGGTCATCGACAGGTCGTCGACGGTGACCGCGACCGCCTGCGGTGTGCGCTCGACGTGATCGGCGAACAACGCCGGGATTGACATCGCCGCAACGGGTTTGGTCAACCCCGCACTGTTACCCAGCTCTGCCAGGCGGGCGTGCTCGGGCTCGTCGAGCAGATCGATCGATGACAGGGTGCGGGTGGGGTCGGCGGTCATCGCCGCCAGCACCCGTTGCCACCGGGCGACGAGTGCCTCGATGGTGTCGGGGTCGAAGACATCGGTGCGGAACTCGACCGCTCCGCTGATCCCGGCGGGCGCGCCCGCTTCGGTCCA
>NZ_JAFAUS010000192.1 GCF_019243155.1 Mycobacterium sp. | reverse complement strand
TTTGCTGCACATGGAGATCACCCGCGAACGGCTGGAGCGCGAGTTCAATCTGGACCTGATCTCGACGTCGCCCAACGTGGTGTACCGGGTCATCAAAGAGGACAACAGCGAGATCGTGGTGACCAACCCGTCGGACTGGCCGGAAGGAAAAGTCCGCGATGTGTACGAACCGGTGGTGAAGACCACCATCATCGCGCCCAGCGAATTCATCGGCACCATCATGGAGCTGTGCCAGTCCCGTCGCGGCGAGCTGGGGGGCATGGACTACCTGTCGCCCGAGCGGGTGGAGCTGCGCTACACAATGCCGTTGGGCGAGATCATCTTCGACTTCTTCGACTCGCTGAAGTCGCGTACCCGCGGATACGCCAGCCTCGACTATGAGGAGGCCGGCGAACAGGAGGCCCAACTGGTCAAGGTCGACATCCTGCTGCAGGGCGAGGCGGTCGACGCGTTCAGTGCCATCGTTCACAAAGACGGGGCTGCGGCGTACGGCAACAAGATGACGACCAAGCTCAAGGAGCTGATCCCGCGCCAGCAGTTCGAGGTGCCGGTGCAGGCGGCCATCGGATCGAAAATCATTGCACGCGAGAACATCCGCGCAATTCGTAAGGACGTGCTGTCCAAGTGCTACGGCGGCGACATCACCCGTAAACGCAAACTTCTGGAGAAGCAGAAGGAAGGCAAGAAGCGCATGAAGACCATTGGGCGAGTGGATGTTCCGCAGGAGGCCTTTGTCGCGGCGCTCTCTGCCGACGCCGCGGGGGACAAGGGCAAGAAGTAGCCATGCGAATAGTCGGATCTGTGGCGGCGTTGACGTTGGTCGCCGCGTTGGCGGTGGGATGTGGTGCGGTCGTTGAAGGCTCGGCGAAGCCGGCGCCGAATCTGAAGCCGCGACCGCTTGCCGGGGAAACCGTCAGGGGGGTGTTGCTCGACGGCGCCACGCTGTCGCGGATGCTCGGCCAGCCCTTCGTGGCGCGCAAGCAACCCGAATTCGGTGGTCCCGAAAAGCTTTACGATACCGATAGATCGGTGACGCCACCCGGTTGCCAAGGGGTAACGGCGATGCTGCAGAAGAGCGTGTACCCCCCGGGTGATGTGTCGGACGTCGCATCCGAATCGTGGTGGAACAACGGCGAGCCGGCGCAAGTGCTCACGGTGTTGGAGGGCGTGGTCGCGCTGCCCTCGGCCGCGGACGCCCAGGCGTTGTTCGCGAAATTCACCCAGCAGTGGCAGCAGTGCACGGGCACGACGACGACGGAGCACACCGGCCCGATCAGCACGACCAACAACATCAGCGATGTCCGGACCGTCAATTCCATTGTCGCGGCCACGAATACCGCGACGTCGGTGCTGCCGAACATGCCGCCGCTGAGACCCACGCCACAGGCGCGCGCGATCGGCGTCCAGATGAACTGCCTCGTCGAGGTCGACGTGGTCTTCTTCGGTGGTCGGCGCTCCTCGGACCCGGGATCGGCCAACATAGACACCAGCGCCATCGACATCGCCCGCACCATGATGGACAGGGTTAACGCGCTGAGCTGACCTGGAATACGTCACGACGCTGAGACGTCTCTACTTGTTGGCTGTGCCTTCGGTGTGGCTTCGGTGTCGCATACGGCAGTCGGCGCATCGCCTACCTAGACTTCAGGTCAAGGAAGGTATGAAGTGGATCGAGCGTGTCCGGCCGGTCGAGGTGCCCTGACCAGGACAAGATCGGTGATGAACGAATGACCCGCGCTTGGCGTTTGGTGACCCTGCTGGCGGCTGTGCTGCTGGCCGCGGGCTGTTCGGTGACCGTTGACGGGACGGCGCAACCGGGGCCGTCACATGTGACGCCGCGCCTGCTGACCGGGCAGACCATTACCCGGGTGTTGCTCGGCAGGAGCGCGCTGTCGCTAATCGTCAAGCAGCCCTTGGAAATCGATTCCTCTTCTCCACCGAGTTTTGGCGGTCCCGAGATACTGCAGGGCGTGAGCTCGCCGGCCGACTGCATGGGCGTCGCGGTGATGATGGAGAAGGGCGTGTACGAGTCCAGCAACGTCAAAGACGTTGCGCTCGAGACGTGGCGGCCCCACGCGACGGGCGCGGAGGTGACCAGGGTGAAGCAGGGTGTGGTCAGCTTCCCCACCGCCGCCGACGCCGAGGCGCTGTTCGACAGGGTCTCTCAGCAATGGCAGAAATGCGAGGGCCAGACGGTGCCCCTTTCGAGCGGCGCATTCGGGCTTGGCATCAAGGTCCACGACGTACAGACGGCGGCTTCCGTTGTCGCGGCGACCATTTCGATGGATATGGGTCTGCCCGGTTCGGCTGGGGCATCCGTGCCCGCGGGGCGGGCCGTCGGTGTGCGGGGCAATTGCCTGATCGAGGTCGAGGTCGACTTTTCCAAGAATCAGGACGCCTCACTTCAAGGAAGGGGCGGCGCCAACACCAGCGCGTTGGATATCGCGCAGGTGATGAGAGACAAAGTCCTGGCACTGAGTTGACGCCCGGCCGACAACGGCGGCACCGGTCACATGGGTGCGTTGGCGGGCAGGAACGTCCCCGAGCCGTCGGCTTCCTCCTCGGCACGAATCACGTGCACCACCGCGTTGATCAACGCCAGGTGAGTGAACGCCTGAGGAAAGTTGCCCAGCTGCCGACCGGTGCGCGGTTCGATTTCCTCGGCGTAGAGGTGTAGCGGGCTGGCATAGGACAATAGCCGCTCGCACAAGCGCTTGGCGCGCG
>NZ_JAFAUS010000307.1 GCF_019243155.1 Mycobacterium sp. | reverse complement strand
ATCCTGGGGTCTGCCGGTGCTCGAAACACTACACCTAGTGGCTGACAAGATGTCCACATACAAGATGTTCTGAATAACATTTCTGAAATTCCCTGGTCGTAAGCCCTGTCGTGGAAACGCGCCCGGCGTGTCGCAGATCACAAACGCCGCCGATCACGCCTCTGCGAATAGATATAGCAGCGGCCACCGACAACATCGTCGCCGCCGGCGGACGCATGCGCAGCTAGCAAAGCCGCCAGCGGCGGCTGGCGGCTCTGGCTATTCAGTTGTGGCGAACTGGCTGGTCGGCGACGAGCGGCTTGGTGGGCTAGCGCCAAATCAGCCCACTTCGGCGGCGAGCTTGCCGACGATGTCGCGCACGTTCTCGGTCAGCTCCGCGTGCTCCGCGGGAGCCTTGCCCTCCAGGGTCTTGAACGGCACCGACAGCTTGAGGTCCTCGACGACACGGGCCCCGGCGATCCCGAACGACTTGCGGGTGTCGTCGTGCGCCCAGACCCCGCCATACTGGCCGAAGGATCCCCCGATCACCGCCAGCGGCTTGCCCTTCAGGGCGCCGTCGCCGAACGGGCGGGATAGCCAGTCGACAGCGTTCTTGATGACGGCCGGGTAGCTGCCGTTGTATTCCGGCGTGACCACCAGGGCCGCATCGGCCTCGCCCGCGGCGCCGCGCAGCGCCGCCACCGGAGCCAGCGCCGGGGCTTCGGCGTTCATCACGTCGTCGATTTCTTCGTTGTAGAACGGCAGGTCGGCGAGTCCCTCGAAGATCGTGACGGTCACGTCGTCCCCGGTGACCGTCGTCGCCAGTTCGGCGATCTGGCGGTTGATCGACGCCGAGCGCAAACTGCCCACCAGTGCCAAGATTTTGATTCCCACTATCGAGTTCCCTTCGGTCATTGTCCCCATCCTTGCACGCCTCAACCGGACTATAGTCCGCTTTATTCCGGCGGCGCTAAAGTGCAGGGGTGAGCGGTGACGAGAGGTTGGGCGGGTTGCCTATGTGCGCTCCCCAGGCGGTTTACCAGGAGCGGGGCGACGCGGCGCGCAACCGGGCGCTCTTGCTGGACGCGGCCCGCCGCCTGGTCGCCGAGCATGGCGCCGACGCCGTGACCACAGATGACATTGCCGCGGCCGCCGGAGTCGGAAAAGGCACGCTGTTCCGCCGGTTCGGCAACCGCGCCGGCCTGATGATGGTCCTGCTCGACGAGGACGAGCGGGCCAGCCAGGAGGCGTTTCTCTTCGGGCCACCGCCGCTGGGACCCGATGCGCCGCCGACCGAAAGGCTGGTCGCGTTCGGCCGCGAGCGGATCTGCTTCGTCCACACCCACCGCGTTTTGCTGTCGGAGGCCAACCACGATCCGCAGAACCGGTACAACGCGCCGGCCATGGTGCTGCGCACGCACGTGCGGGTGCTGCTGCAGGGGGCGCACACCACCGGGGATCTCGACGCCCAGACCGACGCGTTGCTGGCGCTGCTCGACGTGGACTACATCGAGCACCATCTCACCGAGGGCGGTCACACTCTGCAGACACTGGGCGACGCGTGGGAAAGCTTGGCGCGCAAGCTCTGTGGGCGGTGACCACCACGAGCTGGGTCTTACACGTCGACCTCGACCAGTTCCTGGCATCGGTGGAGCTGCGCAGGCACCCGGAACTGGCCGGGCTGCCGGTCATCGTCGGCGGCAACGGGGATCCGACCGAACCGCGCAAGGTGGTGACCTGTGCCTCCTACGAGGCCCGCGAATTCGGTGTGCGCGCCGGCATGCCGTTGCGGGCCGCCGCGCGCCGCTGCCCCGGTGCGACGTTTCTGCCGTCGGATGCCCCCGCATATGACGCGGCCTCCGAACAGGTGATGGGGTTGCTGCGCGACCTGGGCCACCCTGTCGAGGTGTGGGGTTGGGACGAAGCCTATGTGGCGGTGACGGCGCCGGACCCCGTCGCGGTGGCCGAACAGATACGCGCCGTCGTCTCGTCGGAGACCGGGCTGTCCTGTTCGGTCGGCATCAGTGACAACAAGCAACGCGCCAAGGTCGCCACCGGATTCGCCAAGCCGGGAGGCGTCTGTGTGCTGACCGACGCGAACTGGATGACACTGATGGCCGACCGTCCGGTCGACGCGCTGTGGGGTGTCGGCCCGAAGACCACGAAAAAGCTTGCCACTCTGGGTATTACCTCGGTGCGCGAGCTCGCCGACAGCGACGCGGAGTCGTTGACGGCGGCCTTCGGGCCGCGCACCGGGCTGTGGCTGCTGCTACTGGCCAAGGGCGGCGGCGACAGCACTGTCAGCGCCGAGCCGTGGGTTCCGCGCTCTCGCAGCCACGTCGTCACCTTCCCGCGCGATCTCACCGACCGGGCCGAAATGAACGCGGCGGTAACGGATTTGGCCGACAGGTCGTTGGCGGAGGTGACCGCGGCGGGACGGATCGTCACCCGGGTGGCAGTCACGGTACGAACGGCAACGTTCTACACCCGCACCAAGATTCGCAAGCTGGACGAGCCCGGCACCGACCGCGACGTCATCGTCGCTGCCGCCCTGCGCGTCCTGGACCTATTCGAGCTCGACCGGCCGGTCCGGTTGCTCGGGGTGCGTCTCGAACTGGCCATGGGAGACTAGCGGCGCCGGGCTGGGACGCAATGCCCGCGTGAATATCCCGTTCACCTGACGCATCGCGACGCTGTACGGCCACCACGCGAGGCGCTTGAAGGCGTACAGCGCCCAGATGTCTGGCGACGTGTAGATCAGGTACCGGTTCTTGGCGACTCCGGCCAAGATCTTCTCGGCGGCCTTCTCGGGCGAAACGGCATGCCCGGCAAAGCGTTTCACCCATCGGTCGACCTTGGGATCGCCTCGGTCCACGCCGGCGATCTCGACGGTGTTGACCAGCGGGGTGTTCACCGCGCCGGGCACCACGACCGACACCCCGATGCGGTAGCGGGCCAGGTCGAAGCGCAGCACCTCCGACATGCCGCGCAGCCCATACTTGCTGGCGCTGTATGCGGCATGCCAGGGCAGCGCGACGAGCCCGGCCGCAGACGACACGTTGACCACGTGCCCGCCCCGGCGGGCGGCCACCATCGAGGGAACGAACGACTCGATGACGTGGATCGGGCCCATCAGGTTGATGGCGATCATCTTGGTCCACTGGTCGTGCGTGAGCCGGTCGACGGTGCCCCAGGCCGACACACCGGCGATGTTCAGCACGACGTCCATGCTCGGATGGCGGCTATGGATGTCGGCGGCGAACGCCGCCACGGCGTTGTAGTCGGCGATGTCCAGGGCACGATGCTCGGGCACTTCGGCGCCTAGTGCGCGGACGTCGGTCACGGTGGCTTCCAGACCGTCGGCATCGCGGTCGGTCAAATACAGTTCGGCGCCCTGTGCGGCTAACCGCAACGCGGTGGCGCGGCCGATGCCGCTTGCCGCACCGGTAACAAAGCACCGCTTTCCCGCGTAATACCCCTCGGATCCCCTGCGCGCCATGGCCGTGACGATACCGGCGGTAACGAGAACGGCGTTTAGCAGGCAAAGAGGAGTGTGTGCGCGGCGCCCGGGCTCCCCCGCGACCCGCTAACAAGAAGGGAGGTTTCGCTGATGTTTGGGAAGCGCCTCCCGAGCAAACAGTGCATGCTTACATTGCCGAACATCTGAGCCCTGGGTGTGGCAGGCTCCTGTCTCGATTCGCTCGGCGCGCGTGTGGGGGATTTAGAAGCGAGGATCGGCAGATGAAGTTTGTGCTGACGAGCTGGGGAAGCCGTGGTGATGTCGAGCCCTGCGCCGCCGTCGGCCGCGAGTTGCTGCGCAGAGGGCACGAGGTACACGTCGCCGTCCCACCCGACCTGGTTGCCTTCGTCGAGTCTGTCGGGCTGACGGCGGTCGCTTACGGGGCGGACATGCACACCACCATGGAAGCCTTGCGCAACTTCTGGGCATGTTTGTTTCGCAGCCCCTGGCGGGTCCGCACCCTGCTCACGCGCTTCCTTGCGGCCTGGGCTCTCATCACCCGGTGCCGCCGGGAACTGAGCGCGACGCTGACCTCGCTCGCGGACGGGGCCGACCTGATGTTCACCGGCCTGCCGTTCGAACAGCCCAACGCCAACATCGCGGAGTACTACGACATTCCGTTGGCCACACTGCATTGGCTGCCCGCCCGAGCAAACGGTCACCTGCTGCCGGGCGTGCCGGCGCCGTTACTGCGCTCCGCGATGACCATGGTCTGGTCGCTGGTCGGGCTGCTGATGATGCGGCTGGATCGCCGGCAGCGCCGTGAACTGGGCCTGCCGAAGGCATCCGGCCCATCGCCGCGGCGAAGCGCCGAACGCGGATCGCTGGAAATCCAGGCCTACGACGAGGTGTGCTTTCCCGGGCTGGCGGCCGAATGGGTGCGATGGAAGGCTCAACGGCCGTTCGTCGGCTCGCTCACGATGGAGTTGCCGACGGACACCGATGACGAGGTCGCGTCGTGGATCGCCGCGGGAACACCGCCGATCTACTTCGGTTTCGGCAGCATGCCGCAGTGCTCCGCCGTCGACTCCGCCGCCGAGACGGTCGCCATGATCGCCGCGGCCTGCGCGCAGTTGGGTGAGCGGGCGTTGATCTGCTCGAGCTGGGGCGACTTCGACAACGTCCCGCATCCCGACCACGTCAAGGTCGTGCGCACGGTGAATTTCGCGGCGGCCTTCCCCGCGTGCCGCGCCGTCGTGCACCACGGTGGCGCCGGCACCACGGCCGCCGGCCTGCGCGCCGGCGTCCCCACCCTGATCCTGTGGACTTTGCCCGACCAGCCGATTCATGGAGCTCAGGTCAAACGATTGGAGCTGGGGACGATGCGGCGCTTGTCGGCCGCCACGCAGCAATCGCTGGTCGACGACCTGCGCACCATCCTGACCCCGCAATACGCGAGGCGAGCCCGTGAGTTCGCCGGCCGGATGAGCAAACCCGCGGACAGCGTCACGAACGCCGCCGATCTCCTGGAACGCCTCGCGAGCGCGAGGTCTATCGCCTGAGTTACCGGCCGTCGCCGCTCCAGAGCGCGTGCAGCCACAACTTCTCCAACACGCGCACGCGGCGATCCCGGTCGCTGTCAGTGCCGGTCAGGATGGGGTCGCCGGTCAGCATCAGCGCGGTGGTGCCCGCCAGGGTGCGGATCAGGGTGGGCAGGTCGTCGCTGATCGGACTGGCGCTCCCGGCATTCATCTCGACCTCGACGATGGCGACTATCTGGCCCAGCACCACCTCGAACTGCGCATCGAGAAGATTCCGGATCTCGACGTCGGTATTGCGGGCCTCGTTGCACGCGGTCATCACCGGGTCGTTGTGCGCGTAGACGGCGGCCGCGCTGCCGACCATTCGTTTGGCGAACTCCTCCGGCGACTCGCCCGGCTGACGCGGGGCGAAATCCTGCGTCAGTTCTTCGAGTTCTTCGGCGGCCTCGGCCATGAGTTGGGCAAGCACCGCGTATTTGGAGTCGAAGTAGAAGTAGAAACCCGATCGCGCCACCCCTGCCCGCAGGCTGATGGTGCTGACCGACAGCTCGGCAAACGGCTTTTCCTGCAGCAGTTCACGCACCGCCTGCAGGATCGCCTGGCGTTGCTTGTCGCCGCGCCGTCGCATCCCCGGCTCCGGACTGGCGGCGTGGCTGCTCATTCCCTGACCTTGCACCACGCGTGAGAAAAAGCAAACTTGACAGGCGTCAAGTTTTTCAGCGAAGGTTAGTGATGAGTGACCGCCGTCACCTTCGTCAGCGCACGCAAAGGAGCGTCTATGGCCGCGACCATCAGCACCCCGCAGTACCTGCTGGACCAGGCGCGGCGCCGGTTCACCCCGACGCTGCAGACCATCCCCGGGATGGGCGCGATCGAGAAGCGTCTCCTCGCGCACGAGTGGGAGGCGAAGATCCTCGCGGAGCCGCCCGCCGGCAGCGACCTCAAACCCGTGTTCGGCGACGCCGGCCTGCCGATCCTCGGCCACATCATCGAAGTGTTCCGCGGCGGCCCGGATTACGCGCTGCACCTCTACCGAAACCACGGCCCGCTGATTTACCTGGACTCGCCGATCATGCCGGCGGTCACCGTGCTCGGACCCGACGCCACCCAGGCCGTGTTCTCCAACCGGAACAAGGACTTCTCGCAGAAGGGCTGGCACCCGGTGATCGGGCCGTTCTTCAACCGCGGTCTGATGATGCTGGACTTCGACGAGCACATGTATCACCGGCGCATCATGCAGGAGGCCTTCACCCGCAGCCGGTTGAGCGGCTACGTAGAGCACATCGACCGCGTGGCCAGCGACATCGTCGCCAACTGGCCGACCAACGACGCCCGGTTCCTGTTCCACCCAGCAATGAAGGAACTCACGCTCGACATCGCGTCGCTGGTGTTCATGGGACACGAGCCGGGGTCCGACCACGAACTGGTCACCAAGGTCAACTCCGCGTTCACGACGACGACCCGCGCGGGTGGTGCGATCATCCGGCAGGCGATCCCGCCGTTCAAATGGTGGCGCGGACTGCGTGCCCGCAAGCTGCTCGAGGACTACTTTATCGAGCGGGTCAAGGAACGCCGCAACGCGACCGGCAACGACATGCTGACGGTGCTGTGCCACACCGAGGACGAGGACGGCAACAGCTTCACCGATTCCGACATCGTCAACCACATGATCTTCTTGATGATGGCCGCGCATGACACGTCGACGTCGACGACCACCACGATGGTCTACAACATGGCCGCGCATCCCGAGTGGCAGGAGCGGGCCCGCGAGGAGTCGGCCCGGCTCGGCGACGGACCGCTGGACATCGAGGCGCTGGAGAAGCTGGAGACGCTCGAACTGATCATGAACGAGTCGCTGCGAATGGTGACGCCGTTGCCGTTCAACATGCGCCAGGCGGTTCGCGACACCGAACTGCTGGGCCACTACATCCCGGCCGGCACCAACATCACCATCTGGCCCGGCATGAACCACCGGCTTAGCGAATTGTGGACGGAGCCAGACAAATTCGACCCGGAGCGCTTCTCTGAACCACGCTCGGAGCACAAGAATCACCGGTACGCGTTCGCCCCGTTCGGCGGCGGCGCCCACAAGTGCATCGGCATGGTGTTCGGTCAACTGGAGGTCAAGACCGTCGTGCACCGGCTACTGCGTCGCTACCGCCTGGAGCTGACCCGGCCCGACTACCAGCCGCGCTACGACTACGGAGGCATGCCGATCCCGATGGACGGCATGCCGATCGTGTTGCGCCCGCTCTGACGACCGGCTGCGCGATCAGCCGATCAGCCGGTTCGCGCAGGCGATCACCGCGCGCAGGGCCGACTGCGTCGGCTCGTCCGACAGGCCCATTGCCCACTCGGTGCGCGTTCCGTTGCTGCCGAGGATGAAAGTGGCTGTGTCCCCGCCGGATTGCAGTTGATGGAACTTCACGATCTCGACCGTGACCCCACGCTCGTGCAGCATCGCGGTGAGCGCGGCGATCGGCCCGCTGGCGGCGGCCGTTGAGGTGCTGATCCGGTCGCCGACGGCGATCACGGCGCGGAAGTTGCGGGCTTGCGGACCGAGCCGCCCGGCCGGCCGGTCACCGTCGGCGCACACCCAGTGCCCCAGCCGCACCGGCCCGCCGGTGTGCCCGTAGGTCGCGTCGAAGGCCTGCCAGGACATGGCATCGGCCTGCTCCCGCAAACCGCGGGGGAAAGCCGCCCCGAAGTGGTGGCAAAACCACGCCGCGGCGGAGTCTGGTTCGAAAGTGGAGAGATGGTCCCGTTCGAGGAGAGTCATGATGTCGGTCTTCTCTGGTCAGCAGGAGTGACCGACGGCAGTAGCATCCGACCCACAGCGGGGGGTCGGTCCGGATCAGACCCCGCTGCGGGTGCTTACTACTGCCCCGAAGGCACGCTCGAGAAGACGCACGAGGGACGACATTAGACATCAATCCGCCGGTCACGCAACTTCCGCGATCGCGACGCGTCGCTCATTGCACGCGTGTTGAAGATTTTTGAATTTTTCGTTTACACGTGTCGAACAGTGATTATTGATCCGGTGTGGTGCAGATCACGGGCTCTGCACGCCGGAAGAAAGGCACGACGATGAAGTCAATTTGCAGTCAGCCGTTGGGTCCGGGCGAGGGCTCGAACCGGAGGTAGGCCTGGATCGTCGTCCCGGTGGCCGTGGTGTGGGTCCGCACCAAGTCCGAGATGGCGTTGACCAGATACAGACCGCGGCTGGCGGGGCCGCCCGGCCCCGGGTCCAGGCGACCGACCAGTGCGGTATCGAATTGCCCGGCGTCGCGCGCCTCGCAGACCAGATGCTGGTTGTCCCGCCAGAAGGCCAGCCGGCATGCGCCACCGCTGTACATGAGGCTGTTGGTGGCCAGCTCGGTGGCCACCAGTTGCAGATCCTCGATGCCGTCCTGGGACAGCCCCACCCAACCGGCGTAGTCGACGGCGAAGGAACGCGCGGGACGCAGGTCCTCCGACTTCCGGACCATGTAGGTGACCGCCCCCGGGTTGACGTGCAGGGGGCGGTTGCAACGGTGCAGGACGTCGTCCGGCGCGTAGTCCCGGCTGCGTTGCAGCGCACCGCAATTCCACAACATGGGGTGGGTCGCGCGCGCGTCCGCGAGAACGTCGCCCCCGAGCTGACTCGCGTCGTAGAGGCACAAGCCCGACACCTGGTAGCCGTCCATCGCCTCGTTGACGAGCGCCTCATGCTGCGAGCAGGCGACGTACTCCTCCTCGGTGCGGCCCGGCCACGCGATCTGGCTGACGATCCGCACCCGCCGGTCGGGATATTCGTCGACGAAAGAACCCTCCATTGCCATGAACCGGGTCGGATTACGGGCGACCTCGGTGACATCCGTCATGCGTAGTTCGTCGGGCCACCCACCGCCCGGGTACAGACCGTCGTACAACAACGCCAACTCGTCCGGCGGGACCGCAACCAGAACCGCCTCGCCCATCGCGAGGCCGTCGCAGACGAACCGCGACACCAGGTCCAGGTACTCCTGCTGGGAGTGGTACATCAGCGCCGAGTGAACAAATCCGGGGTGCCCGGTTTCAATCCCCGTAGTCACTCCGGCGCTCCCGCTCTCAATCACGTACGCCAACCCCCTGCTGGACCGGCCGTCTGCTTTCTCCCTCTCCATACCCGCGACGGGCCGTCGCTATACCGCGCAACAGGTCACATCTGCATTCAATTTGGGCGCAGGCCGCTGCTAGAGCCACCACGACGCGGCGGCGTCCAGATGACGGCGAACGCGATAGCGGGCCAGGCTGTCGTCGCCCGCCTCCACGGCGTCGAGAATCCGCAGGTGAGCGTGGTGAACGGCCAGCACGTCGGTCCATGTCGGTGGCGCCTGCCCGGTGCTCGACCAGTGCCGGCGGAACAACTCGACGATGATTCGAAGAAACAGGTCCAGCAGCGCGTTGCCGGCCAACTGCGCCAGTCCGATGTGAAACCGGAACTCCTCCGCGGCGGCCTTGCGGACATCGCCGGGCGTTTCCCGCGGGTTCTCCCCGACCACCGACCGATGGGTGGCGAGAAAATCGGCGACCGTCGACTCACCGCGACGCTTGACAACTTTGGCCACATTGTCGATCTCGATCGCGTCCCTGACGCACCGCAAGTGTTCCCGACTCGGGTCGCGGTACTGCAGGTACAAAGCGATGGTGTCGATGCTGGCCTGCGCGGCTGGTTTGGCGATGACGAGTCCGCCGCCGGGCCCCCGGCGCATGTGCGCAACCGAGTGATACTCGAGCAGGCGCACCGCCTCGCGGAACGCCGCGCGGCTCACCCGGTAGCGCTCCAGCAAGGCCGCCTCGGTGCCGAAGACCGAACCGACGGGCCGGCCGCTAACGACGATGTCGTCGCCGATGGTGGCCGCCAGCATCTCAGCCAGCTTTCCCTGCGGCGCCTGGACGTCGAGTGGTCGCGGCTTGCGTCGTTTGGCGCCGGCGTGATGCTGCTGCAGCCAGGCGGTCACCGCCTCCACGTGCCGCTGGGACAGCGTCTTGGCACGCGCCGAATCGCCGGCGGTGACGGCCGCAACGATCTCGGAGTGGTCGACGTGCATCTGGTCGACCGCCTCGATCGCCTCGGTCGCCGAGTCGGTGCGCGACTGCAGGGCGTATCGCGTGGTGAGCCGCATCAGGATGTCGATGAACAGCTGCAGCACAGGGTTTTTGGATTGCTCGGCCAACGCGATGTGGAACTCGTCGCGCGGCGCCGGCAAGCCGGGCTCCCACTGCTCTTCGGCGCTCAAGACCGACCGCAGCCGGGCGATGCCGGCTTCGTCGATCCGTTCGGCGGCGAGCGAGGCCGCCAGGGGCTCGAGCACCAGGCGCGCGTTGAGCAGGTCGCCCAGGGTCGTGCCCAGGTACTCGAGATAGATGACGACGGCCCGGGTGGCGGGTCCGGCGTCGGGCTCGCAGATGAGCAGCCCACCGTTGGGTCCGCGGCGCATCCGGGCGACCTGGTGGTGTTCGACGAGGCGAACCGCCTCCCGCAGGACCGAACGGCTCACCCGAAAGCGTTGTTGCAGAGCCTGTTCGGATCCCAGCGATTCCCCGACCGTCCAGCCGCGGCGGACGATGTCCGCCTCGATCTCGCGCGCAATCTTCGAAGCCAGTTTGTTCGCCTGGCCGTTATCGGGGTCCTCGCTCATCTGAGACTCAACTAGGCTCTCCCACACGCACTCTCAGCAGGTGAGCAACATGCACCCGGCGACGGGCCCGCCGCCTACCGAGACCACCCCGACCTCCGGCCGCTGCACCACCTGGCGCTCCCCCGCGTCGCCGCGCAGCTGCAGACATCCCTCGTGCAGCGCCCAATAGCCGTGCATCCGCCCCGCCGACAGTTGGCCCCCGTAGGTGTTCAGCGGCAGCTTGCCGTCACGCGCGATGCGCGTGCCGCCCTCGACGAACGGTCCCGCTTCGCCGTCGCCGCAGACCCCCAGGGCTTCCAGCCAGGCCATGGTGAGAAAGGTGAACCCGTCGTACAGCTGGGCGACCTGCAGGTCGGCCGGCGTCAACTCCGTCCGCGACCACATCTGCTCGGTCGCATCCGACATCGCCATCTTCGGGTAGTCCTCGCGGTGGAACCAGCCGCCGGCGCCGTCGGACCCGCCGATCGCCTCCACCCGCACCGCTCGGTGCGGGCAGTCGGCGGCGTACTCCGCATGCGACACCACCACCGCGACCGAGCCGTCGATCGGGACATCGCAGTCCAGCAATCCCAGGGGTGTGGAAACCGGTCGCGCGCCAAGATAGTCGTCCATCGTCATCGGGTCGCGGTACACGGCACGGGGATTCAAGGCCGCGTTGCGTCTGCCGTTCAGCGCCACCCACCCCAGCTGTTCTTTGGTGGTGCCGTACAGCTCCATGTGCCGGCGGCAGTTGAGCGCTAGCCAGTTGGCCGCCGAATACGCCTGGGCCGCAACCAGATCGTTGACGTCGTCCATCGGGCCGACCGCGGGCCGCGCCGCACCCTCCGGGGCATCGAACATTCGCGCAAGCGGCGGGGCGGGCGCGTTCTCCTCCTGCTTGACCGGGACCGTGCCGCCGAGCATCTGGATCGTCCGGTAGATCACCACGTGGCGGGCGTGCCGCTCGGAGACCGCCCGGCACGCCGATATCACCGGGGACAGCAGGCCGCCGGTGCCGAACCCGGATCCGCAGTCCGCAGCGTCGATGTGCAGTGCGGCGTTGACCTCTTCGGCCGGCGTGTCACCCAGCGTCGCGATTCCGTCGATGTCGGCCGCAACCAACCCGGCGTCCTCGATGGCTGTGCGCACCGCCTCCATGGTCAGCTCGAAGCCCGGGATGCCGGTTCGTCGGCCGATTCGCGAGATCCCGATGCCGGAAATGATGGCGTCTTTCTCGAAATGCGTCATGTACACCGCCCCGTCAGACCACATCCAGCGTCGCATCGAACCAATTGAGTGTACTGTATTCGTCGTGCCAGAAGAGCCGACCGCCGCGCTTCTCATCGACTATTGCGACGATTGCGCGCGTTGGGTGCATCCGGCGACGGGCGAATGCCGCGAGTGCGGAGCCGTGCTGGCGGCGCGGCCGGTCTCCGGACACGGCACGGTGTTCACCTACACCGTGAACCACCACCCCTATAACCCCGAGATCCCCACGCCGTATGTGATCGCCATCGTCGAACTGGCCGAGCAGAAGGGTCTGCGGGTGGCAGCCAACATCGTTGGCTGCGAACCGGATTCGGTGACCTGCGGAATGCCGGTCGATATCCAGCCGGAGCGGGGCGCCGGCGGCGCGCCGCTGTTCGCGCCCACCTGAGCGAGAGCTAGTTGATCAGCGGATCGCGAGGCATGCCGAGGATCCGCTCGGCGATCTGATTGCGGGTGACCTCCGAGGTGCCGCCGGCGATCGACATGCCGCGGGCGCCCATGATCAGGCGGCCCGCCAACGCGCCCGGCCCGTTGACCAGCGCGACGTCGGGACCCAGCAGCGCCGCCGAGATCGCGGCCCCGTCGACCATGTGCTCGGCCAGCTTCAGCTTGGTGACGTTGCCCTCCGGGCCGGGGCCTGCCCCCTCGACGCTGCGGGCGGCGCGGCGCAGGTTCAGCAGGCGCAGCGCATGCTCATCGGTGAGATAGTTTCCGACGCGAATCTTGGCGTCCGCCAACCGATCTGAGTGCTTCTGCGCGAGTTCGATCAAGCTGTCCGCCAGGCCCTCGTAGAACGACCCGCTGCCGCCGATGCTGACGCGCTCGTTGCCCAGTGTGGCCCGCGCGACCGTCCAGCCGGTGTTGGGCTCCCCGACCACGTCCTCGTCGGGCACGAACAGATCGTTGAAGAACACCTCGTTGAAATCCGAGCCGCCGGTGATCTGGCGCAGCGGCCGCACCTCGACCTCGGGTGCCTTCATGTCGACGATCACGGTGGTGATGCCGGCATGCTTGCGCGCCTCCGGATCGGTGCGCACGGTGGCAAGTCCGCGGGCGCAGTAGTGCGCCCCGCTGGTCCACACCTTTTGGCCGTTGATCTTCCAGCCGCCGTCCACCCGGGTGGCACGCGTCTTGATGCCCGCGGCGTCCGAGCCCGCGTCGGGCTCGGAGAACAGCTGGCACCAGATCTCGTCCTTGCGCAGCGCCTTCTCCACGAATCTTTCGATCTGCCAATCGGTTCCGTGCTGGATCAGGGTCAGGATCACCCACCCGGTGATCCCGTAGTCGGGACGCTTGACGCCGGCCGCCCGGAACTCCTCCTCGATCACCAGCTGTTCCACCGCGTCGGCCGCGCGACCCCACGGCTTGGGCCAGTGCGCCATGCCGTAGCCGGTCTCGATCAGCTTGTCCCGCTGCGCCTGCTTGTCCAGGGCGGCGATCTCTTTGGCGTCGGCGCGAATCCGGGTGCGCAACTCCTCGGCCTCGTCCGGCAGGTCCAGGCTGTTCTCCCGGACGGCGCCGGCAGCGGTGCGATCGAAGACGTCGGCGGCCGGTGCCTCGCCGCCGAACAGCGCCGAGGTCACCAGCGCCCGCCGCAGATGCAGATGGGCGTCGTGCTCCCAGGTGAAGCCGATACCGCCATGCACCTGAATATTGAGTTCGGCATTGCGCGCGTACGCCGGGAAGGCCAGCGCCGCGGCCACCGCGGCGCTCAACCGGAACTGGTCCTCGTCTTCGGAGGCCGCCCGCGAAGCGTCCCATACGGCGGCGACGGCCGACTCCGAGGCCACCACCATGTTGGCGCAATGATGTTTCACCGCTTGGAAAGTCGCGATGGTGCGACCGAATTGCTGCCGCACCTTGGCGTACTCGACGGCGGCCTCGACGCAGTCCGTCGCCCCGCCCACCGCCTCCGCGGCCAGCAGCGTCCGCGCCCGGGCCAGCGCCGACTCCCGCGCCCCCGGCAACACGTCGTCGGCGCTCACGCTGACGTTCTGCAGCCGGACCCGCCCGGATCGCCGGGTCGGGTCGAGGTTGTCGGGCACGTCGACCGAGACACCGGAGCGGCCGCGTTCCAGCACCAGGACGTCGTCGCCCACGGCGACCAGCAACAGCTCGGCGAGCCCGGCGCCCAACACGATTCCGGCATCGCCGTCGGCGACCCCATCCTTGACCTGCACCTGACTGTCCAAACCAATGCCGGCGGTGGCGGTTCCGTCGATCAGGCGGGGCAGCAGGCGCGACTTCTGCTCGGGCGTACCGTCCTTGGCGATCACGGCCGACGCGATGACGGTCGGCACGAACGGTCCGGGCGCCACCGCGCGCCCGAGCTCTTCGATCACCACGACGAGTTCGGGCAGCCCGAAGCCGGAACCGCCGTGCTCTTCGTCGACGTGCAGGCCCAGCCACCCCAGCTCGACCAGGTTCTGCCAGAACGGAGGTCGGGTTTCGTCGGTCGCGTCGAGCAGCGATCGCGCCGCCCAACGCGCCTTATGCGCAGTCAGGAACCCGCGGGCTACGTCGGCGAGTTCGCGATGGTCGTCGGTCAGTGCGATAGCCATGAGGGACCCTCCTCGCGCGGCTGGAAGCTGGGTAGCCTGCCCCGCTCCGAGGGGAAGCGGGGCGGCTGCCTAAAGAGTGTACTTAATCCGCGGAGGGCGCCGACCGGGGGCGGCTACTTGGGAGCGAACCGCTGTCCGGCGTCCAGCCGCAGGCACTGACCGTTCAGCATCGGGTTGTCGATGATGGCCGCGGCCAGCTTCGCGTATTCCTCCGGGCGACCCAGACGCTTGGGGAAGGCCGCGTCCTTGGTCAGCTGCGTGGCGAACTCGTCCGGGATGCCCTGGGTCAGCCCCGTCGCGAACAGACTGGGCGCGATCGCCAGCACCCGAACGCCGACCGAGCCCAGGTCGCGCGCCATGGTGAGGCACATGCCGGCGACGCCCGCCTTGGCGGCGGTGTAGGCGACCTGCCCGATCTGGCCTTCGAAGGCCGCGATCGAAGCGGTGTTGATGATGACCCCGCGCTCATCGTCTTCGGGCTCGTTCTTGGCCATGTGCGCTGCGGCCAGCCGGCTGATGTTGAAGGTCGCGATGAGGTTCAGGTCGATCACGGACTGAAAGGACTCGAGGTCATGCGGTCCGGACTTGGACAGTGTCCGCTTGGCGATGCCACCACCGGCGGTGGTGATCACCACGTGCAGGCCACCCAGCTTGCCGACCGCGGTCTGCAGGGTTTCCTCGGTGCCGGCGAAGTCGGTGACGTCAACCGGGTAGAACGTGCCGCCGACCGCCTCGGCAACGGTCTTGCCGTCGGACCCCTCGCGGTCGAAAATCGCGACGTCCGCGCCACGTGCGTGCAGCAGCTCGGCGCTGGCGCGACCCATCCCCGAAGCACCGCCGATGACGACGACCTTCTTCCCGTTGATCTCCATCCGGACCTCTCCTTTTCGGGTTGTCAGATCCCATGCAATCTGTAACGTTACGTAGGCACGCTAGCGTGTCGGCCCGGGCGGGTTGTCACCGAGCCATGCCAAGCTCGTTACCGTGCTCCTTCTCGACGTGGCGGCCACGTCTATTGACGTCGGCGGCACTTCATCGCGGCTGACCAAGGTCACCCACATCGCCGACCTGCTCGGTCGCGCCGCTCCCGACCCGGACTCGGTCGCGACCGTCGTGTCGTGGCTCTCCGGTGAATTGCGGCAACGCCAGATCGGGGTCGGTTGGTCCTCGTTGCGCTCCCGTCCGCCTGCGGCGGTCGAGGCGGCGCTCACCGTCAGCGGCGTCGACGCCACCTTCTCCGAGATCGGCGCCGTCGCGGGCAAAGGGTCGACCGCCCGGCGCGCCGAAGTTCTGCGCGCGCTGTTCGCCGCCGCGACCGAACCCGAGCAGACGTTCCTGCTGCGGCTGCTCGGCGGCGAGCTGCGCCAGGGCGCGCTGGCCGGGATCATGGCCGACGCCGTGGCCAAGGCGGCCGGCGTTCCCGCGGCCGCGGTGCAGCGCGCCGCGATGCTCGGCGGCGATCTGCCCGCGGTGGCGGCCGCGGCGCTGTCCGACGGGGTCGTGGGATTGGACGCTTTCACCCTGCGGGTCGGCCGGCCGGTCGGGCCGATGCTGGCGCAGACCGCAACCAGCGTGGGCGACGCGATCGAACGCCACGGCGGGCCAACGATTTTCGAGGCGAAGCTGGACGGGGCCCGGGTGCAGATCCACCGCGCCGGTGACGAGGTCACCGTCTACACCCGAAGCCTCGACGACGTCACCGCCCGGCTGCCCGAAGTGGTGGAGGCGACGCTGGCGCTACCGGTCCACGACCTCATCGCCGACGGCGAGGCGATCGCGCTACAGCCCGACAACCGGCCCCACCGCTTCCAGGTCACCGCGTCCCGGTTCGGCCGATCGGTCGACGTGCCTGCAGCCCTTGCCGCACAACGGCTTTCGGTGTTCTTTTTCGACATTCTGCACCGCGACGGCGTCGACCTGATCGACGAGCCGGCCACCGACCGGCTGGCCGCCCTGGACGCGTTGGTGCCGCGCGCGCAGCGGGTCGACCGGTTGGTCACCGCCGATCCCTCCGAAGCCGCCGCCTTCCTGGACGCGACCCTGGCCGCCGGCCACGAGGGCGTGCTGGCCAAGTCTCCCGATGCGCCGTATCAGGCCGGCCGTCGCGGAGCGGGCTGGCTGAAGGTCAAGCCGGTGCACACCCTGGATCTGGTGGTGCTGGCCGTGGAGTGGGGATCGGGGCGCCGTCGCGGAAAGCTCTCCAACATCCACCTGGGCGCGCGCGACCCGGCCGGTGGCGAATTCGTGATGGTGGGAAAGACTTTCAAGGGCATGACCGACGCCATGCTGGACTGGCAGACCGTGCGGTTCCGCGAACTCGCGGTCAGCGACCTGGACGGATATGTCGTCCAGCTGCGGCCCGAGCAGGTGGTCGAGGTGGCCTTGGACGGCGTACAGAAGTCGTCGCGCTACCCCGGCGGCCTGGCGCTGCGGTTCGCCCGGGTCCTGCGCTACCGCGACGACAAGGGCCCCGTCGAAGCCGACACCATCGACGACGTGCGTGCGCTGTATTAAATCCTTTTCAATATCAAAGCCTTATCAATACCGCGGGGCGAGAGGCGGTTCGCCGTCGTAGGGTTTGACCGTGACTGTGCACGACAAAGACGTCAGCTACATCCGCACCGATAGCGACCTGCCGCCCGTCGCGATCGTCGACCGCTCTCCCATCACCACCAAACACCGCATCGTCTTTGCGATCATCGCCGTCATCGGCGCCATCGCCTGGGCCGTCATCGCGTTCAGTCGCGGCGAGACCGTGAACGCGGTGTGGTTGGTAATCGCCGCAGTCTGCACCTACATCATCGGATTGCGGTTCTATTCGCGATTAATCGAGAACAAGATCGTTCGCCCGCGCGACGACCATGCCACGCCCGCCGAAGTTCTCGACGACGGCACCGACTACGTGCCGACCGACCGGCGCGTCCTGTTCGGCCACCACTTCGCCGCGATCGCCGGGGCCGGACCACTCGTCGGGCCGGTGCTGGCCACGCAGATGGGCTACCTGCCCTGCACCATCTGGATCGTCGTCGGCGCCGTGCTCGGCGGTTGCGTGCAGGACTACCTGGTGCTGTGGATCTCCACGCGACGACGGGGCCGTTCGCTGGGTCAGATGGCGCGCGACGAACTCGGCGCTGCGGGCGGGGCGGCGGCCCTCGTCGGGGTGTTCATCATCATGCTGATCCTGATCGCGGTGCTGGCGATGATCGTCGTGAAGGCGCTTGCCGAAAGCCCGTGGGGAGTGTTCTCGATCGCCATGACGATTCCCATCGCGATCTTCATGGGCTGCTACCTGCGCTTCCTGCGGCCCGGCCGGGTGGGCGAAATCTCGCTGATCGGCGCCGCGCTGCTGCTGATCTCCGTCGCCTCGGGCAATTGGGTCGGCCATACCTCTTGGGGCGCATCATGGTTCAACCTGTCGCAGGTCACCCTGTCGTGGCTGATCATCATCTACGGCTTCGCGGCATCGGTGCTCCCGGTGTGGTTGCTGCTCGCGCCGCGCGATTATCTGTCCACTTTCATGAAGGTCGGCACGATCGCCCTGCTGGCGGTCGGCATCTGCATAGCGCACCCGCTGCTGCAGGCCCCCGCTGTCTCGCAGTTCGCGACCCGGGGCAACGGACCGGTGTTCGCGGGTTCGCTGTTCCCCTTCCTGTTCATCACGATCGCGTGCGGCGCGCTGTCCGGATTCCACTCGCTGATCTCGTCCGGCACCACACCGAAGCTGCTTGAAAAGGAAAGCCAGATGCGGATGATCGGCTACGGCGGCATGATCACCGAATCGTTCGTCGCGATCATGGCCCTGATCACCGCGGCCATCATCGATCAGCACCTGTACTTCGCCATCAACGCGCCCGGCCCGCAGACCGGCGGCACCGCGGCCACCGCCGCGCAGTACGTCAACAAGCTCGGACTGCCGGGCGCCCCCGCGACCGCCGACCAGATCAGCCAAGCGGCCAGCGGTGTCGGCGAGCACACCGTCGTGTCGCGCACCGGCGGGGCGCCGACGCTGGCGTTCGGCATGTCGGACGTGTTGCACCGCGTCTTCGGCGGCGAAAGCCTCCGGGCGTTCTGGTATCACTTCGCGATCATGTTCGAGGCGCTGTTCATTTTGACCACCGTCGATGCCGGCACCCGGGTCGCGCGTTTCATGCTCTCCGACGGATTGGGCAACTTCGGCGGCCCGCTGGCCAAGCTGAAGAATCCGAGCTGGCGCGTCGGCGCGTGGTTCTGCAGCCTGGCCGTGGTGGCCGGTTGGGGCAGCGTCCTGCTGATGGGCGTGACCGACCCGCTGGGCGGGATCAACACGCTGTTCCCGCTGTTCGGTATCGCCAACCAGCTGCTCGCGGCGATCGCGCTGACGGTCGTCACCGTGATCGTCATCAAGAAGGGCCTGCTGAAATGGGCCTGGATTCCAGGGCTTCCGCTGATGTGGGATCTGGTGGTCACCCTGACGGCGTCGTGGCAGAAGATCTTCTCCGGGGATCCGGCCGTCGGGTACTGGACGCAGCATCACAGGTACCTGGCGGCCAAGAACGCCGGCAAGACGGCCTTCGGTTCCGCCAAGAACGCGCATCAGCTCGACGAGGTCATCAGGAACACCTACATCCAAGGTGTGCTGTCGATCCTGTTCGCGTTGGTCGTCGTCATCGTGTTCGTCGCCGGAATCATCGTCGCAATCAAGGCAATTCGCGGCGGTGGCAGGCCGCTGACCGAGGACGACCCGGTGCCGTCGAAACGGTTCGCGCCCTCGGGCATGATCCCCACCGCCGCGGAGCGAGACGTGCAGCGGCTCTGGGACGAGCTGTCCCGGATTACCTAGCCCACCGACGCGGTACGCAGCGCACAAACAGGTAGCGCACTACGCGTGTGGGGCGGTCACCGCCGGCCGTACGTTGGCTGCAACAACGCCCCACTCGCCTGGTAAACGGGGCGACATCGCGAAGAAGGTGGACGAAATGGTCCTTTCACCAACGGGACTGCCGAACACAACCGATCACGTCAGCGAGCACATTCTGCGACTGCCCCCGGTTGCTGAGCAGCCAACCGAGGTGCTGATCAGCACCCAACAGGTGCTCCTGGGCACCGCGGCCGCCGTGGGCGCACGACCCCGCGGACGCGAGGGGCATCTGGCCGCAGCGATCCATCACCTCTTCGCGAACTCGCCTGACGAGTCGCACCCGCGGCCACGGTACTACCCGAGAGAGTACGGATTCATCGAGAACGCCCGCATGGCACGCGAAATGGGAAGGCTATGAACGTCGTTGTCACGCTGGCCTGCGCGCTGCTGATGGTGCTGATCGCAATGGGGACCTACAACTTGCAGTGGTACCTCGAGCGCACCGACTACGAGCGCCACTTCGAGGACTGACTGCCCTGCGCGGCACGCCGCCAAAAGATTCTGCCGAAGTTGCCGGAGCGGTCCTAAGATTGCGCGATGAGAGTCGGTATCGACTTTGGTACAACCCACACCGTCGTTGCCGCCGTCGACCGAGGCAACTATCCCGTTCTCTCCTTCGATGGACTGGATGCGTGGCCCTCACTCATCGCCGCCAACCCTGCAGGGGACGTGCGGTTCGGCGCGGACGCCGCCGCCGTCCGGCACCAGCCCGGGTGGTCGGTGCTGCGCTCGTTCAAACGTCTGCTCAACGAGGCCGGACCCCAGACCGAGGTGAAGCTGGCCGGCCGTGACTACCGGCTGGTCGATCTTCTCACCGGCTTCCTGGCCGCGCTGAGGACCGATCTGCACCGTCGCTCGAACGCCACGCTGGCACCGGGCGAGACCATCGAAGCCGCGATCAGTGTGCCCGCCAACGCGTCCAGCGCTCAGCGCCTCCTGACGCTGGATGCCTTCGTGGCGGCCGGTTTCCACGTCGTCGCGCTGCTCAACGAACCGTCCGCGGCGAGCCTCGAGTACGCCCATCGATACCGCTCCACCATCACCGCCAAGCGGGAGTACGTCCTCATCTACGACCTCGGCGGCGGCACCTTCGACGCCTCGCTGCTGAAGATGAGCGGGCACGCGAACGAGGTCGTCATCAGCGAAGGCATCCAGCGCCTCGGTGGCGACGATTTCGATGAGGCGATCAGCGAACTCGTCGCGGCCAGGTCGAACCTGAGCGGCATCGACGCCGCCGCGCGCGATCTGCTGCGCGACGAGTGCGCTTCCCGCAAGGAGGGCGTCGGACCGCAGACGCGACGCTTCCTGGTCGACCTCTCGGGCATCGACGCGGTGGACCGGGCTCCGTTCTCCTGCCACATCGACGACGTCTACTCGGTGTGCGCGCCGCTGGTCGACAAGACGACGCAGTTGCTGGATCGGGTCCTGCACGACCCGGCGCGAGGACGCAAGGACGTGGCGTGGTCGGAAGTGGCGGGCATCTACGTCGTCGGCGGGGCCGGCAGTTTCCCGCTGGTTTCCCGGATCCTGCGCACCATGTTCGGTGAGAAGCGGGTCAAACGTTCGCCGCATCCCTTCGCCGCCACGGCCATCGGGCTCGCCGTCTTCCTCGACAAGGAGTCCGGTTTCGCGTTGTCCGAACGCTTCTCGAGGAACTTCGGAGTCTTCCGGGAGGCGGAGGCCGGTGCCGACGTCGTCTTCGACCCGATCGTGTGCAAGGACGTCTCCCTTCCGCCCGACGGGCAGACCCCGTTGGTGGTACGGCGGACGTACCGGGCGGCGCACAACATCGGGCACTTCCGGTTCGTGGAGTGCAGCCGCCTCGTCAACGGCCGGCCCGACGGCGACGTCACGCCTTACGACCCGGTGCTGTTTCCCTTCGACCCCGCCCTCCACGACCGCGACGACCTCGGGCGTCAGCCGGTCGGCCGCTGGAAGGACGGGCCCGACGTGGAGGAGCGTTACGTCATCACCCCCAGCGGCGCGGTCGAGGTGACCCTGACGACGCAGCCAGCCGGATTCAAGCGCACTTTCCTGCTCGAACGGTGCGCATCCGCGGCTTCGTGAGACGGTCTAGTGATGGACCTCTACGACGTGATGCGGACGACCTTCGCGGCCCGTGATTTCACCGACGACCCTGTCCCCGACGATGTGTTGTTCCGGATCTTCGACAACGCGCGGTTCGCTCCCAGCGGTGGCAACCGGCAAGGCGCCCACATCACGGTGGTGCGCGATGCCACGGTCCGCCGCCAGCTCGCCGAGCTCGGCAAGACCGCGGCGCGCCGCTATTTCGCCCAGCTGCAGGCGGGTGAAAACCCTTGGAATTCCATCCATTCGCCGGGTATGTCGCAAGACGTCATCGAAGCGACCGAGGTTCCCGACACGTTCGTTGAACCGATCGCGAAAGCGCCGACCGTCCTGGTCTTCTCGGTGGACCTGGGCGTTGTCGCCTCGGTCGATCAGAACCTGGACCGCGTCGGTCTGGCCAGTGGCGCCTCGATTTACCCGCTGATCTGGAACATCCTGCTGGCCGCCCGCAACGAGGGTTACGGCGGCACCATCACGACGATGGCCATCGCAGTGGAGGACCAAACCCGCCGACTGCTGGGGATCCCCGACCAGCACGCCGTCGCCGCGGTGGTGCCGCTCGGTAAACCGGTGCGGCAGCTCACCAAGCTGCGCCGCCGGCCGGTCGGAGACTTCGTCACCGACGGTCGCTTCGACGGCCCGGCATTCAAAGGCTGACGGGCGCTGCGCAGGAGTCGAGTTAGCGTCGAACTATGACCGACATAGATTTGGACACTCTGTCGACTCCCGACCACGGATACACCGTCGACGACCGGGACGACGACGACCCGGTCCTGCTGGACCGCAAGGGCAATCACATCGACACGTGGCGCGAGCGGTATCCCTACGACCATCGGATGCCGCGCGACGAATACGAGCGGCTGAAGCGCAAGCTGCAGATCGAGCTCTTGAAAATGCAGAAGCACGCCAAGCGCATCGGCGCCAGGCACGTCATCGTGTTCGAGGGGCGCGACGCGGCCGGAAAGGGCGGGACGATCCAGCGCTTCATGGAGCACCTCAATCCACGCAGCGCGCGGGTGGTGGCGCTGGAAAAGCCGACGGACCAAGAGAAGACTCAGTGGTATTTCCAGCGCTACATCTCCCACTTGCCGTCCGGCGGCGAGATCGTGTTGTTCGACCGTTCCTGGTACAACCGCGCCGGCGTCGAGAAGGTGATGGGTTTTTGCACTCCGGAGCAGTACGGCGAATTCATGGACCAGGCGCCGATCTTCGAACAGATGCTGGTCGAGAACGGGATCAGCCTGACCAAGTTCTGGTTCTCGGTGTCACCGGCCGAGCAGCGCACCCGGTTCGCGATCCGGCTGGTCGATCCGGTGCGGCAGTGGAAGTTCTCGCCGATGGACATGGAGTCGGTGAGCAAGTGGGACGCATACACCGAGGCGAAGGAAAAGATGTTCGAGGCGACCGACACCGAGGATGCGCCGTGGATAGTGGTCAGAAGCAATGACAAGAAGCGCGCCCGGATCAACGCCATGCGATATCTGCTCGCCAAAGCCGATTACGACGACAAGGACCACGAGGTGGTGGGCGAACCGGATCCGTTGATCGTGGGCCGGGCCCTGACCGACTGACTTCTCAAGGAGACAGATGTCTACCTGGCTCATCACCGGATGCTCCACCGGGCTCGGCCGTGCTCTCGCCGAGGCCGTCATCGCGGCCGGCCACAACGCCGTAGTCACCGCGCGTGACGTGGCCAAGGTCGCCGATCTCGCCGAGTCCGCGCCCGAGCGAGCGCTGGCCGTGGCCCTCGACGTCACCAAACCCGCACAGGTCGTGACGGCCGTGCGGCAGGCCCAGGAGCGGTTCGGCAGCGTCGACGTGCTGGTCAACAACGCCGGCTACGGCTATCGCGCCGCGGTCGAAGAGGGCGACGACGCCGACATCCGCACGCTGTTTGAGACGCATTTCTTCGGCACGGTCGCGATGATCAAGGCCGTACTCCCCGACATGCGGGCACGTCGCAGCGGCGCGATCGTGAACATCTCCTCGATCGGCGCAACCGTGACCCCGGTGGGGTCCGGGTACTACGCGTCGGTCAAGGCCGCCATCGAAGGCATCAGCGGTGCCCTGCGCGGAGAGCTTGAGCCGCTGGGCATTTCGGTGACGATCGTCGAGCCCGGAGCGTTCCGCACTGACTTCGCCGGCCGCTCGCTCGTCCAGTCCGCCACCGTTATCGACGACTACGCGGACACCGCGGGGCGCCGCCGCAAGGAAAACGACACCATGCACGGCACCCAGGCGGGCGAGCCCGCGAAGGCGGCCGCGGCGATCATCACGGCCGTCGAATCGAGCGAGCCGCCCGCATTCCTGCTGCTGGGACCCGACGCCCTGGCCATCTACCGCCACGTCGCGAACGCGCGCGCATCTGAGGTCGACAAATGGGAAGAGCTCAGCGGCGGCACCAACTTCGAGTGAGTGCGCTCGCGAGAACAGCTTCGCCAATTTGGAGAAGGTAGTTCTCCAAACGCGAGAGACGAATTACGATTGCCGGTGATCTCTGGTCCCTGCCCGACTCATCATGATGGGAGTCCGTCATCGACGCCTGGATTCTCGATGCCGTTCGTACGCCCCGCGGGCGCGGCCGCCCCGACGGCGGACTGCACGCCGTTCACCCGCAGACCCTGTTCGCCCGTTGCCTCACCGCACTGGCCGAGCGGGCCGGTTTCGAGCCGGCAGACGTCGACGACGTCATCGCCGGCAACGGCATTCTCAGCGGGGATCACGGCGACGACATCGCGCGCCTCTCAGTTCTCCTGGCGGGCTGGCCCGAAACCGTCCCGGGGATGACGTTGAACCGATTCTGCGGATCGGGACAACAGGCCGTCACCGTGGCGGCATCGTCGATCGCCGCCGGCAGTGAGGACCTGGTGATCGCCGGCGGAGTCGAATCGATGTCCCGTTGGGATGTCACGGCCGGGGTCCCGACGATCGACGGCAACAACCCCGACTTCCGGGCGCGTTACCCGACTGTCCCGCAGGGCATTTCGGCCGACCTCATCGCGACGCTGGAGGGGTTCAGCCGCGACGACGTCGACGCCTACGCGGCGCAGAGCCAGAGCCGGGCCGCCACGGCGATCGAGGAGGCCAGGTTCGATCGCTCCCTGGTCGACGTCCCCACGCCCAACGGTCCGTTCGACCGCGACGAGCATCCCCGCCCCGGTACCTCCACCGAGACGCTGGCGCGGCTGGCGCCCGCCTTCGCCGCGATGGGCGCCGCGCGTGCCGAGGGCGAGCAGCGCACGTTCGACGAGATCTGCCTCGAGCGCTATCCCGGCATCGACCGCATCGATCACGTCCACCACGCCGGCAACTCCTCCGGAGTTGTCGACGGTGCCGCGGCCGTATTGGTCGCCTCGGCCAGCTGGATCAGCACCCAGCGGGTGACCCCGCGAGCACAGATTCGCGCCACCGCGGCGATCGGCAGCGAGCCGGTCATCATGCTCACCGCTCCCGGTCCCGCGGCCCAGCGTTGTCTGGAACGGGCAGGGATGAGCGTGCGCGACATCGATCTGTGGGAGATCAACGAAGCCTTCGCCGCGGTCCCGCTCAAGACGATTCGCGATCTCGACATCGACCCTGACGTGGTCAACGTCAACGGGGGCGCGATCGCCCTCGGCCACCCCATCGGCGCCACCGGGGCGATGCTGATCGGGACCATTCTGGACGAGCTCGAACGACGGGACCTGACAACGGGATTGGTGACCATGTGCACCGGCGGCGGGATGGGCACGGCGACCATCATCGAGCGGGTGTGAGCATGCCGAGCACGATTGCGCTCGAACGACCCCGCGACGGCGTCGCGGTCCTGCGCCTGAATCGTCCGGAGCGACTCAACGCTATCAACGAGGCCATGCAAACCGAATTGGTCGACGCCCTGGCCGATTTGACCATCGATCGCTCGGTGCATGCCGTCGTGCTGACCGGCTCCGGGCGCGGGTTCTGCGCGGGGATCGACATGCGTGATTTCGGTCCCTCGATGCTCGACGCCGAAGCGCCTGCGCTGGACCGGATGCACTTCCAAGAGCGGATGGCCGCCCTCGCCGGCGCCGTCAGTGCGTTGCCGCAGCCCGTCATCGCCGCCGTCAACGGACCCTGCGTCGGCGCCGGGTTCGCGCTGTGTCTGGCCTCCGACATCCGGATCTGTTCGGCAGCAGCATCATTCGGCAACGCGGCCATCCTGCTCGGACTCTCGGGCGCCGAGATGGGCATGAGCTATCACCTGCCGCGCATCGTGGGCACGAGCGTGGCCGCCGACTGGATGCTCACCGGGCGCACGGTGTCGGCCGCCGAAGCCGACCGACGCGGCCTGGTCAGCGAGGTCGTCGAACCGGATCGGCTGGAAGAACGCGCGCAGGAGTTGGCTTCGCTGATCGCAGGGCATTCGCCGTTGGGCGCCCAGCTGACCAAGCGCGCCTTGCAGATCAACACCGACGCCGCGAGTCTGGCATCGGCGATGGAACTGGAGAACCGCAATCAGGTGATCAGCCACGCGACCGACGACGCGGCGCGGCGCCGCCAGAAGTGGTCTTCGTGACGGGGCCCTTGCGCGGCGTCCGGATTGTCATGATGGGCGGCCTGGGCCCCGCCCCGTTCTGCGGAATGTTGTTGGGAGACTTGGGTGCCGAGGTCATCCGAGTCGACGGCCTCGCGGGAGTGGACGGCCCACAGCCCATCGACTACACCGTCCGGCGTAGCCAACGCTCGCTGGCCGCCAACGTGAAGGATCCCCGTGGCAGGGAGCTGGTGCATCGGCTGGTCGTCGACGCCGACGCCTTCGTCGACGTGTACCGGCCTGGCGTGGCCGAACGCCTGGGCATCGGCCCCGACGATTTGCGCCGGCACAACCCGCGTCTGGTCTATGCCCGGATGACCGGCTACGGGCAAGACGGACCGCTGGCCGGCCATGCCGGCCACGACATCAACTACATCGCGCTGACCGGCGCCCTGCACGGCATCGGCACCGCCGAATCACCCGTTCCACCACTGAATCTCGTCGGTGATTACGGCGGTGGCGGCATGCTGTTGGCAGTCGGCCTGCTAAGCGCCATCCTCGAGGCCCGCGAATCCGGCGCCGGACAAGTCCTCGATGTCGCGATGGTCGATGGCGCCGCAACGCTCATGGCGCCGTACTACGGAATGATTCCCGCCGGCACCTGGCGCGATCGGCGCCAGGACAACCTGCTCGACGGCGCCGCCCACTTCTACGGCGTATACGCCACCTCGGATGGCGGCCACATGGCCGTCGGCGCGATGGAGCCGAAGTTCTACACCGAACTGTGCGAGCGCCTCGGCGTCACCGTGCCCCACGATGACGCCGAACCGTCGCAGTGGGCCGCACACCGCGCGACGCTCGCCGCCCGGTTCGCCGAGAAATCCCGCGGCGAATGGGAGCAGCTGCTCGACACCGCGGGATGCTGTGCGACGCCGGTGCTTTCGCTGGCCGAGGCGCCGCACCATCCGCACAATAACGCGCGCCGGACATTCATCGACGTGGACGGCATCACACAACCCGCACCGGCGCCGCGCTTCTCGCGAACGCCGCCCGGTGCGCCGACCTCCCCAGCGCTGCCCGGCGATCAGACTCGCGCGCTGCTGGGCGAACTGGGATTGGACGCAACAGCCATCGCCGAGCTGGAAGGCGCCGGCGTGGTGGCACAGAGCAAGAAGGGGTAACAGATGTCGTGGGACTTCTCCACCGACCCGGATTGGGCACACCAACTCAAATGGGTCGAGGACTTCGTGCGCGAAGAGTGCGAACCGATCGACCTGATCATCAAGGAGTCGCACGATCTGCATGATCCCGTGCGCCAGGCGCTGATCCCGCCGTTGCAGGAGATCGTCAAGGAGCGCGGGCTCTGGGCGACCCATCTCGGGCCGCATCTGGGCGGCCCGGGCTATGGGCAGGTGAAGCTGGCGCTGCTCAACGAGATCCTGGGCCGTTCGGAATGCGCGCCGATCGTCTTCGGTTCCCAGGCTCCCGATTCGGGCAACAGCGAGATCCTCGCCCACTACGGCACGCCAGAGCTCAAGACGCGCTACCTCGAGCCGCTGCTCGACAACCGGATCGTGTCCTGCTTTTCGATGACCGAGCCGCAGGGCGGTGCGGACCCCAAGGTGTTCACCACCACCGCGGTGCCGGACGGCGATCACTGGATCATCAACGGAGAGAAGTGGTTCTCGTCGTTCGCGTCGATGGCGTCGTTCATCATCGTGATGGCGATGACGGACCCGGACGCGCCGCCGTATCAGCGCTACTCGATGTTCGTCGTCCCCGGCGACACCCCCGGCATCAACGTGCTGCGCGACGTCGGGCTCGGCTATCAGCCGGTGGGCGGTGGACGTGAGGGCTATGTCCGCTACGAAAACGTGCGCGTGCCGGCCGATCACATGTTGGGTCCGCGCGGCGGCGCCTTCGTCGTCGCACAGACTCGCCTGGGCGGCGGCCGGATTCACCACGCGATGCGGACCGTGGGGCTGGTCCGGCGGATCTACGACATGATCTGCGAGCGGGCGGTGTCGCGCTACACCCAGGGCGAGGTGCTGGCCAACAAGCAGATGGTCCAGGAGATGGTCGCCGACTCGTGGATGGAGATCGAGGCCTTTCGCCTGCTGACTTTGCAAACAGCTTGGAAGATCGACCAATTCAACGACTACAAAGCCGTGCGAGCCGACATCTCGGCGGTCAAGGCGATGATGCAGAAGGTGCTGCACGACGTGTCGGCGCGGGCGCTTCAGCTACACGGATCGCTGGGCACCACCCACGAGATGCCGTTCGTGCAGTACCTGGTGGAGTCGTTCGTGCTGGGGCTGGCCGACGGCCCCACCGAGGTGCACAAGGTGACGCTGGCCCGGCTGTTGCTGAAAGACCGTGCGCCCGCACCGGATCTGTTTCCCTCCGAACACCTGTTGCGGCTTCGCGCGGCCGCCGAGGCGAAGTTCGCCGACAAGCTGGCGGGCATCCCCCGCGGCTAGTCAGACGGTCTTGGTCACGCCGACGTAGGACAGCACCACATCGGATTCTTCGGTTGCCCGCGTCAGCACCGCATAGGACCGGATGAACGACTGGCCCACGCATCCGTCGATCTTGACGTGGAAGTTGCTGACCATGACCCAGGGGTGTGGACCCTTGAACTGTTTCTTGACGACCGGCACCACAATCACCAAGCCGGGCTTGAGTCCCACGTTGAGTATCCCCGCAATCGGGGCGACGACCAACGGGAGCACATCCCCCGGCACACCGGTCACCGGTCCGGTCACACCCGGGGTGATGCCGGCGGTACCACCAATCGTCACGCCGTCGGATGTGCTCATGTCGATTCCACAGCCGATCTCATAACCGACCTCGAGGACCCCTTGCGGTTGTTCCGGTCCTTGCAGGGTGCCGAGGAATATTCCACTGCTGAGGTATTCGCGCGACGAGGTCGCGGTGGTCAACGGGGCCACGGGTACCTGCTGTTCATTCGTGGCACCGACGCTCAGGGTCCACCCGTCGGGCGTCGCCAACGTCGCGGCGGGATTCGAGGGCAGCGCTCCGTCAACCGGCGGCGCGGCGTCCGGCGCATTGGGGACGGCGTCGGGCTCGGCACCCGCTGACGGCACGCCGATGACGGACACGACGAGGCAGACGGCAATCGCCGCGGCGCGACGTACCACCAAAGCTATCGGCCTCACGGGCAACAACGTATGTGCGGCTGGGCGCGAGGAGTGAAATTTGCTGGCCGGGCCAGCAAACTTGTTGTGCGTTTGTGACTGATACGCGATGTGGGCTAGGGATGCTGGTGAAGTCTGGTGGCACTCGCTGCTTGCCTGATCGCTTTGTTTGCCGGGGCTAAGCTTAGACCCAGCGGCTGACGGGGAGGGTGATGATGAAACCTCACCGGTGCGCTCGCGGACTACTCGCCGGGGCATTGGGCGTCATGGCATTCGGCGGCTGCACGGGGATTGCGCAGGCGGAACCGGACCCGAATCCGCCGCCGCTGCCGCCGTCAATCGATGAAGCGACGATCGACAACCCCTCAATCTTCACGAATCCGGCCGACCGCGGCCGCCCGCCGCAGAACTGGGGTGGCACCGGAATGTACTGCCAGAATCTCTGGGTGAGCTGCCAGTAGCGCACGCACCCCGTGCGCCTAGCCCACCAGTGACCGCGCCCTCGCCAGCAACCTCGGCAGGGTAACAGCCATGGCCTCCAAATCCGCAAGCGGCGAGGACCTTCGGCGATTGTGTTTGACGATCAGCGACCACGTCGCCGCCGACTTGAAGCACGCCAATGCGCTGAACCATGCCAGGTGACGGACATCGCAGCCCAACTCGTGTTGGTAGATCTCGGCGAGTTCGACGGTCGACGGCGCCATGCTGTCGGATGCCGCAACGCGCTGATAGGTGTCCGGGTCGCAGTTGATCAGGAACCAGCCCACATCGATGCGCGGGTCTCCCAAAGACCAGATCTCCCAATCGATTACCGCGTTGATGTGGGGCCCGTCGGCCATCAGATTGCCCAGCCGGAAATCGCCGTGCACCACGCTCGGCCTCATCGGCGTTGGCGCGCAACCGAGTAACGCGTCCCGGACCCCCTCCCAGTCGGGCACCAGAGCCCGGTCGACGGTCCGCAGCGTGTCGGACCATCGGTTGACCTCGCCCTCGGGATCGATGAGCGGTTCGCCGCTCAGGCCAAGTTCGGCCGGCGACAGGCTGTGCAGGGCGGCCATGGCGCGACAGGCGTTTCGGTAGCGGTCACCCAGATCGGCAGTCGCGGGAGAACTGTCGAACAGCGGCTCGACGGATTCACCAGCGATACGAGACATCACAAACAGCGGCGGCGTGTCCGGCGGGTCGCCCACGTCTTCCCATAGCACCTCCGGGACCGGAACCCGCGTCGCGGCAAGGGCTTTGATGATGCGGGCCTGACGCAGCACGTCGCGGTGCGCGATCGGCTCGACACCCGGCGGCGCGACCTTGATCACCACGGGCCGACCGTCGAGGGCGCCGTTGAAGGTGAGGCTGGACGCCCCGCCGGATAGCGGGGCGACGTCCACGACGTCGGCGGCTGCTACCCGCCGGCGCAACTGGTCGAGATCGAGCTCCGGCATTCAGCTGACGGGCTTGGCCCAGCCGACTTCGGCGAGGAAGGGCTGGGTGTGTGCGATGCGCCCGGTCAGGGTTTTCGGATCGCCGGTGCACAGCCGGAAGGCGGTCTCGGTGATCAGCGCGATGTCCTCGGTGTCGACCTTGGCCAGGTCGAGCGCGCCGGCGCCGGGTGTGGCAACGGGATTGGACGGAGCGGCGGCGTTGACGGCGATCCCGTCGTCGTACAGTTCGGCCGCAAGGCTTTTCGTCAACCGATTCAGCGCGGCCTTGGCCGTCCCGTAGATGCCGAAGCCCGCGGTCCGGTCGAATTCGGAGAACGGTGGTCCGGGCGGTAGATCGCCACCCACCGACGTCAGGTTCAGGATCCAACCGCGTCCGCGCTCACGCATCGGGGGAATCGACAACTGGCACAGGTGCAGTGGGCCGAGGACGTGCATCTCCATCATCAGCCGGGCCCGTCGCTCCGGAAAACCGTCGAGCGGCCGCAAGAAGGTCACCGCGGCGTTGTTGACCAGGATGTCGGGCGCGCCGACGGTGTCGACGACCTCGGCGAAAAGCCGCTCGCGGTCCTCGGATTGGGACAGATCCGCTTGCACCGCAATAGCCTTCCCGCCGGCGGCCACGATCTCATCCCGGGTTTGGCTCAGCGACCCCTGGTATTTGGGGTCCGGGTCCATCGTGCGCGCCGTCAACGCCACCGTCGCACCTGCCGAGGCCAGCCGCGCGGCGATCGCCTTGCCCAGGCCCCGGCTGCTGCCGGTGATGAGCGCCACCAGTCCGTCGCATCGTTGGTCTGCGGTCATCGTCGACCTCCTCGAGACTTCCCATCGCCGGAAACGGCTTCTCCGGATTAGAGAATGCCATTATCACCGGTTGAGGGAAGTATAGGCACATCCCCGAGTGACGTTTAAGCCCGCGCTCTGTGCCGCAGCGCGTCGATCGAGTAGCCGCCTCCGCCGATGAAGACGAGCAGGAAGAAGGCGAAGCAGAAGAGGATCGCCAAGGACCCGCCGTTGCCCGCCGGCGGATCGGCGACGGGCCACAGCGCCTTGGGCTGGTGGATCCAGAAGTAGGCGACCGCCATCTGCCCGGACGCGAGGAACGCCGCCGGACGCGTGAACAACCCGGCGGCGATGAGCAGTCCCGTGATGATTTCGAGCAACCCGGCATACCAGCCGGGCCAGGATCCGAACGGGACGACGACCGGCGAGGGAACGGGCCAACTGAACAGGCTTCTCGAGCCGTAGGCGGCGAAGAGTAACCCGTAGACCAACCGAAACAGGCTCAGCACGGCGGGAGCAAAGCGCGCAAGGCGTTGTTGCAAAGTGTTCGTCACCCCGTAGACGTTACGGTCGCGGTCCAGTCCAGCAACCGCCGCCACAGCCGATGCCGCCAAGCGATGTCATGTACACACATACATGTACGTCGGTACGCAAGGAGGCATCTTGACCTATCTGCTCCTCTTCGGCGCCATCTTCGCAGAGGTGATCGCGACCAGTCTGCTCAAGAGCACGGAAGGGTTCTCGCGCCTGTGGCCGACGGTGGTCTGCCTGGTGGGTTATGCCGTGTCCTTCCTGCTACTCGCGTTGTCGATCTCACGCGGGATGCAGACGGACGTCGCCTACGCGTTGTGGTCGGCGATCGGCACTGCGCTTATCGTGCTGATCGCCGTGCTGTTCCTCGGCTCCCCGATATCGGTGACCAAGGTCGTCGGTGTGGGGCTGATCATCGCCGGGGTGGTCACGTTGAATCTGGCGGGCGCGCACTGATTTCCGTGCCTGAGGCAACCGGAGAGCCCAGCAGCCCGAGGAGAGCGTCGGTCACCTCGTGGGGGCGCTCCTCCATGATGTAATGGTCGGCTCCCCGAAGCCGGATCAACTCGGCGCGCGGAATACGCTCGGCCAGTTCGCGTGCGGTGCGCAATGGGATGTAGGGGTCGCGGTCGCCCCAGATCACCGAGACCGGACACTGGATGGTCCCTAGTCCCTCGGCCAGCCACGGGACCGCCGGCACCGGATAGTGAGCGAAGAACTCCCAGTACGTGCGCCTGCCTCGTCGCGTGCTCATCCAGCCCAGGTATTCGGTTTCCAGATCGGTGTCGAAGCAGCCGATGTTTCGGTACCGGGCCAGAGCCAGGTGGTGCAGCCTGGCCAGCGGAAGATGTTGCGCGGCCACGGATACCGCCGGATGGGCGGCAATCCAGTGTTGGGCAGATGAATAGCGATAGAACCACGGGCGGAAGGTGCCATGCGCGCGGGTGTTCAAAAGAGCAAGTCGCAGCACCCGTTCGGGGTGCCGAATTGTGTAGCC
>NZ_JAFAUS010000169.1 GCF_019243155.1 Mycobacterium sp. | reverse complement strand
GCAGGGCACGCAGGTCGGCACGCTGGTCGAACCCGACCGCTCGTTGATGCCGACCAAGCACGACGCCGCGGACCAGTCAGGCAGCAGCGCCCAGGCAGGCGGCGTGCTGCCGTCGGCGGATGCGCTCCCCGTCCGGGTGGGTGTGGGCGTCATCGGCGCCGTCATCGTGTTTAGCTTGATCATGGCCGCACGCTCGATGAACCGCCGACCGCAACACCGCTGAACACATGCCCGCCCGCTCGCGGGGCCTGCTGGTCGGGCTCACGGCCGCCAGCGTCGGGGTCATCTACGGCTACGACCTGTCGATCATCGCCGGTGCGCAGCTGTTCGTCACCGAGGATTTCGGCCTGAGCACGCGGCAACAGGAACTGCTGACGACGATGGTGGTGCTCGGCCAGATCGCCGGAGCGTTGGGTGCCGGCGTGCTGGCCAACGCGATCGGGCGAAGGAAGTCGGTGCTGCTGGTACTCGTCGCATACGCGGCGCTCGCGCTGGTGGCCGCGCTGTCGGTTTCGGAGCCGATGCTGCTGCTGGCCCGCTTCCTGCTCGGCCTGGCCATCGGGGTGTCGGTGGTGGTCGTTCCGGTGTTCGTGGCGGAATCGGCTCCGGCCGCCGTGCGCGGGTCGCTGCTGACCGCCTACCAACTGGCCATCGTCAGCGGACTCGTCATCGGCTACCTGACCGGGTATCTACTGGCCGGCTCCCACAGCTGGCGCTTGATGTTCGGGCTGGCCGCCATCCCTGCAACGCTGTTGCTGCCCTTGGTGATTCGCATGCCCGACACGGCCCGGTGGTATGTGCTCAAGGGCCGGACCGACGACGCCCGCGCCGCGCTGCAGCGCATCGAGCCCGCCGCGGACGTCGAATCCGAGCTCGCCGAGATCGCCCGCGCTGTCAGCGAGGGTAGTGGTCGGGTGTCCGAGATGCTGCGACCCCCGTACTCGCGAGCCACCCTGTTCGTGATCACGCTCGGCTTCCTGACCCAGATCACCGGCATCAACGCGATCATCTATTACAGCCCAAGGATTTTCGAAGCCATGGGGTTCACCGGGAACTTCGCGCTGCTGGCGCTGCCGGCGCTGGTTCAGGTCGCCGGCCTGGTGGCCGTGGGCACCTCCGTGCTCCTGGTCGACCGAGTGGGCCGGCGCCCAATCCTGTTGTCGGGCATCGCCATGATGATCGGCGCCGACGCCGTGCTGATGGCCGTGTTTGCCCGCGGCCTGGGCGGGACCGGACTGGCGCTCGGATTCGCCGGCATCCTGCTATTCATCTTCGGCTACACCATGGGCTTCGGCTCGCTGGGATGGGTGTACGCCAGCGAGAGCTTCCCGACCCGGCTGCGGTCCATCGGATCGAGCACGATGCTCACCTCCAACCTGATCGCCAACGCGATCGTCGCCGCGGTCTTTCTGACCGTGCTGCATTCCCTCGGTGGCTCAGGCGTTTTCGCGTTGTTCGGGGCATTCGCGCTGATCGCGTTCTTCGTCGTCTTCCGGTACGCACCCGAGACGAAGGGCCGCCCACTCGAGGACATCCAGCACTTCTGGGAAAACGGCGGTAGATGGTCCTGATCCGCGCGGGCGCGATCATCTCCGACGGGCAGGTCCGCCGGCCCGGCTGGCTGGAAACGTCGGGCGAACGGGTCGTCGCCTGTGCACCCGGGGAGCCGCCCCGCCCGGCCGATGACGACTTTTCCGATTGCACTGTGCTGCCAGGGTTTATCGACATGCATGTGCACGGCGGCGGCGGAGCGTCCTACACAGAAAGCCACGGCATCGCCGACGCCGCGAATTTCCACCTACGGCACGGCACTACCACGACACTGGCCAGCCTGGTGACCGCCTCGCCCGCGGAGTTGATCGCCGGGGTGCGCGCGCTCGCCGAAACAACCCGCCACGGCGTCATTGCCGGCATTCATCTGGAGGGCCCGTGGCTAAGCCGGGCGCGCTGCGGGGCGCACGACCCCGCCCGGATGCGCGACCCGGACCCCGCCGAGATCGACGCCGTGCTCGCTGCCGGTGACGGCGCGATCCGGATGGTCACCTTGGCGCCGGAACGGCCCGGGGCCGACGAGGCGATCCGGCGCTTCTGCGACGCGGGTGTGGTTGTGGCACTGGGCCATACGGATGCGACCTATGAGCAGGCCCAGCACGCCATCGCGCTGGGCGCGACCGTCGGCACGCATCTCTTCAACGCGATGCCACCGCTGCACCACCGCGAACCCGGCCCCGCACTCGCCCTGCTGCGGGCCCCGCAGGTAACCGTCGAACTCATCGCCGACGGCGTGCACGTGCACCCAGATTTGATACACGCGGTGGTCGCGGCCGCCGGACCCGGCCGCGTCGCGATGATCACCGACGCGATGGCCGCGGCGGGCTGTGCCGACGGGCCGTTTCGCCTGGGCGCGACCGAGATCGACGTCGCCTCCGGAGTGGCGCGGGTGCGCGGCACGTCGACGATCGCGGGCAGCACCGCCACCATGGATGAACTCTTTCGCGCCGTGGCCGCCGATGCGGGCCTGGCCGCCGCGGCGCAGATGACCTCGGTTACGCCGGCGCGCGCCCTCGGCCTCGAGCGGGTGGGCGAGCTGCGAGCCGGCTACGACGCCGATCTGGTTGTGCTGGACCGCGATCTGCGGGTCACGCGCGTGATGACGCGGGGCGCCTGGCGTTAACGAAGCCAGCGGGTGAGCCGGGAAAGGGCCAGCGCCCCAACGGCTCCCAGGGCCATCGCCGTTATCGTCTGACGCGCGGACAGGCCCTCGTCGAGCTCCATGCGGGGCGAAATGATCGCGGGCGCGGGCGGAGCGACGTGCGCAGCATTGGAATCGCCGGACGTGGTCGCTGCCCACGCCGTGCAGAACAGCACGAGATAGGACGTGACGTAAGCGAATACCATCAACCCCAGCACCGGTCCGAAGGCGACGCCGGCCGGGCTGTGCAGCACCGCCTTCAGGTAGATCGACGCCACCTGCTTGAACACCTCGAAGCCGATCGCCGCTATCAGTCCTGCCCGCATCGAATCGACCAGGCTCACCTTCTCGCGGGGCAGCCGGGCGATCATCCAGGTGAACAACAACCACGACACCAACGTCGCGATCAAGGTCGAGAAGAGCCAGAAGAGCCCGTCGAACACCGGGAATTTGGGTATGCCAGCCCATTTCAGCGCCGCGGCCATGGGCGCCTGGTGACCCAGGGTGGTGATCGCGACGGTAACCAAGATGACCGCGAACGTCCCCAACATCGCCAGAAAATCGGAGAACTTGTTGTGCAGGAAGCCCGGTGACTCGATGCGCCTTTGCCACCACATCTCGGTCAGCGCCTGCCGCAGGTGCGAAATCCAGCCCAGGCCCGCCCATATCGCGGTGACCAGGCCGATGATCCCGACGGATGCCCGCGCATCGATCGCCGAGTTCATCAGGTCCTGCAGCTGTTGCCCCAGCGAGCCCGACACCTGGGCGCGGATGTGATCGTCGATCGTGCTGAGCAAGTGCGGGCGCCGGGCCAACACGAACCCGACGGCGGCGAAACCGACCATCAGCAACGGGAATAGCGCGAAGATCGTGTAGTACGTCAGTCCCGCCGCGAAGAATCCGCCGCTGCGGTCGTCGAAGCGTTGATAGGCGCGGATGACATGGTCCAGCCAGCCGTACCGGGCGCGCAGCCGATCGAAGAAGCCTGGCTTGGCCGGCTCGCTCATGGTATTGCTCCAATTAGCAGCGGGCCTTACCTCTGTTGCGGAAGGAACCCAAGCCGATCGTAAACCCGCTGGACTGTTTTGCCGGACACTTCGCGCGCCTTTTCCGCGCCGGTGGCCAGCACCGCCTCCAATTCGGCGAGATCGGCCGTTAATTCGTCCACCCGGGCCTTGATCGGGCTGACGAACTCGACGACGGCCTCGGCGGTGTCCTTCTTCAGATCGCCGTAACCGCGTCCCGCATAGCCGTCGACGAGAGCGTCGATGCCGACCCCGGTAACGGCCGACTGGATGCTCAGCAGATTGGAAACGCCGGGCTTGGCGTCGGCGTCGAAACGGATTTCGCGCTCGCTGTCGGTCACCGCCGAGCGAATCTTCTTGGCGGACACCGCAGGATCGTCGAGCAGGTTGATCAATCCGGCGTCGGTGGCCGCCGATTTGCTCATCTTCGAGGTCGGGTCCGCAAGGTCGTAGATCTTCGCGGTGATCTTGGGGATCAGCACGTCCGGAACCACGAAAGTGTCTGGGAACCGGGCATTGAAGCGCTGAGCGACGTCGCGCGCCAACTCCAGGTGCTGGCGCTGGTCCTCCCCCACCGGCACCAGATTGGTGTCGTAGGCCAACACGTCGGCGGCCTGCAACACCGGGTAGGTGAACAGGCCCACGGTGGTGGAGTCGCTGCCCTGCCGCAACGACTTGTCCTTGAACTGCGTCATCCGCGACGCCTGCCCGAAGCCGGTGAAGCAGCCCAGCACCCAGGCCAGCTGGGTGTGCGCCGGCACATGGCTCTGCACGAACACGGTGCTGCGGGCCGGGTCGATGCCCAGCGCCAGGTATTGGGCGGCGGTGATCAGCGTCCGGCGGCGCAGCGCCTCGGGGTCCTGGGCGATGGTGATCGCGTGCAGGTCCACCACGCAGAAGAACGCGTCGTGGTCGTCCTGCAGCCCGACCCACTGCTTGATGGCCCCCAGAGCGTTGCCCAGGTGGAGCGAGTCGGACGTCGGTTGCACGCCGGAGAAAAGCCGGCTTGATCCGGTAGCGGTGCTCATGATGCATCGATCTTTTCACGCGAAGCCCCCGGGCCTGCACAGACCGGCAGCCTGCTTGCGATACCGGCGGTACCGGCTTTAATGTCGGCAGTTATGACGACTCGTCCACCGACCCACCTCGGTCCCAGAGATGGCTCCGGAGAGCCGGTGCTGTTGCTGCACGGGTTCCTGATGTCCCAGACGGTGTGGGATCCGGTCGCGCCGCGGCTGGCCGAGACCGGCCGCTACGAGGTGTTCGCCCCGACCATGGCCGGGCACAACGGCGGTCCGTACGCGGGCACGTGGCGGCTGAGCTCGTCGGTGCTGGCCGACCACGTCGAGCGGCAGCTCGACGAACTCGGCTGGGACAGCGCGCACATGGTGGGCAATTCGCTGGGCGGCTGGGTGGCCTTCGAACTGGAGCGGCGAGGGCGCGCGCGCAGCGTGACCGGCATTGGCGCCGCGGGCGGCTGGACGCGGTGGAGCCCGGTCAAATTCGAGGTCATCAGCAAGTTCGTCGCAGGCATGCCGATGCTGGCGCTGGCCCGGCTGTTCGGCGCGCGCACGCTGCGGCTGCCGCTGAGCCGCCGGCTGGCGACTTTGCCACTGACCGCATCGCCGTACGGAATCACCGAGCAACAGCTGTCCGTCGTTGTCGACGACGCCGCGCACTGTCCGGCCTACTTCCAGCTGCTCTACAAGTCGCTGGTGGCACCAGGGCTACTGGAATTGGCCCAGACGGCCGTGCCCGTCCAGCTGATTCTGTGCGAGAAGGACCGCGTGGTACCGGCCAGCAGATTCAATCGGCATTTCAGCACGTACCTACCGTCGGGAACGAAGACAACCCGGCTCGACGGCGTCGGACACGTCCCGATGTTCGAGGCGCCCGACCGGGTCACCGCGGCCATCGCAGACTTCATCGACGAGTGTGGCACCGCGAAGGACCGCGAGCGGCCACCGGCTAGCTAGCCACCTGTTCTTTCAGGTTCTCGGCGATCGAGTTGAGAAACTCCTCGCTCTCCTGCCATTGCTGGTCGGGCCCGATCAGGATGGCCAGGTCCTTGGTCATCTTCCCGCTCTCGACAGTCGAGACGACCACCCGCTCGAGCGTCCGGGCGAACTCAGTCACCGCGGGTGTGTTGTCCAGCTTGCCGCGGTGCTGCAGTCCGCGGGTCCAGGCGAAGATCGAGGCGATCGGGTTGGTCGAGGTCGGCTTGCCGGCCTGATATTGGCGGAAGTGCCGGGTGACGGTGCCGTGTGCGGCCTCGGCCTCGACCGTCTTGCCGTCCGCCGTCATCAGCACCGACGTCATCAGTCCGAGCGAGCCGTAGCCCTGCGCGACGAGGTCTGACTGGACGTCGCCGTCGTAGTTCTTACAGGCCCACACGTAGCCGCCCTCCCACTTGAGACAGGCCGCGACCATGTCGTCGATCAGCCGGTGCTCGTAGGTCAGCCCCTCGGCCTCGAACTTCTCCTTGAACTCCTCGTCGTACACGCGTTGGAACTCGTCCTTGAACATGCCGTCGTAGGCCTTGAGGATGGTGTTCTTGGTCGACAGGTACACCGGCCACTTGGCGTTGAGGCCGTATTTCAGCGAGGCGCGGGCGAAATCGCGGACCGAGTCCTTGAAGTTGTACATCCCCATCACGACGCCGCCGTCCTCGGGGATGTCCACCATCTCGTGCACGATCGGCTCGCCGCCGTCGGCGGGCGTGAAAGTTATTGCGACGGTGCCGGGTTTCTCGACCTTGAAGTTGGTCGAGCGGTACTGGTCGCCGAAAGCGTGGCGGCCGATGACGATCGGCTTCGTCCAGCCCGGAACCAGCCGCGGCACGTTCGAGATTACGATCGGCTCGCGGAAGATGGTGCCGCCCAAGATGTTCCGGATCGTCCCGTTCGGTGACAGCCACATCTTCTTCAGGCTGAACTCCTGCACACGGGCCTCGTCGGGGGTGATCGTCGCGCACTTGACCCCCACGCCGTGTTTCTTGATGGCGTAGGCGGCGTCGATCGTCACCTGGTCGTCGGTGCGGTCGCGGTGCTCGATGCCCAGGTCGTAGTAGTCCAGATTGATGTCGAGGTGCGGAAGGATCAGCAGGTCCTTGATCAATTTCCAAATGACGCGTGTCATCTCGTCGCCGTCGAGCTCAGCGATGACGCCCTTGACTTTGATCTTGGACACGATCAGTCCTGGGAGGCTACGAGCGCTTCGTTGAACGTCTTGCTCGGCCGCATCACCGCGGTCGTCTTCTCGCTGTCCGGGTAGTAGTAGCCGCCGATGTCGGCCGCCTCGCCCTGCGCCTCGGCGAGCTCGGCCACGATGGCATCCTCGTTCTCCGCCAACGAATCCGCCAGCGCGGCGAAGTGCGTACTCAGCTCTTCGTCGTCGGACTGCGCGGCCAGTTCCTGCGCCCAGTACAGCGCCAGGTAGAACTGGCTACCGCGGTTGTCGAGTTCGCCGGTCTTGCGCGACGGGCTCTTGTTGTTGTCCAACAGCTTTCCGATCGCGGAGTCCAGGGTCTTGCCCAGGATCTTGGCGCGCTCATTATCGGTCTTGATGCCGACGTCTTCGAAACACGCTCCCAGGGCGAGATATTCACCGAGGGAGTCCCAGCGCAGGTGGTTCTCCTCGACGAGCTGATGGACGTGCTTGGGCGCCGAACCGCCCGCTCCGGTTTCATACATTCCGCCGCCGGCCATCAACGGCACGATGGACAGCATCTTGGCGCTGGTGCCCAGCTCGAGGATCGGGAACAGGTCGGTGAGGTAGTCGCGCAAGATGTTTCCGGTCGCCGCGATGGTGTCCTGTCCGCGCATTGCGCGCTCGATTGTGTGGCGCATGGCCCGCTCCTGCGACATGATCTGGATGTCGAGGCCCTCGGTGTCGTGGTCGGCCAGGTAGGTGTTCACCTTCTTGCGCAGTTCGTTCTCGTGCGGGCGCTCCTGGTCCAGCCAGAACACCACCGGCATGCCCGAATTGCGCGCCCGGGTGACGGCCAGCTTGACCCAGTCGCGGATCGGTTCGTCCCGCACGATCGGCATGCGCCAGATGTCGCCCTCTTCGACGTTCTGGGTCAGCAGCACTTCCCCGGTGTCGAGGTCGACGATGTTGGCGACGCCGTCCTCGGGGATCTCGAAAGTCTTGTCGTGCGAGCCGTACTCCTCGGCCTGCTGCGCCATCAGCCCGACG
>NZ_JAFAUS010000278.1 GCF_019243155.1 Mycobacterium sp. | reverse complement strand
GCACCGCCCGGGTGGACCTGACCTTCTCGCTGACCGAGCGCTGGAACGAAGCCGGTGCTCCCGCGGGCATCGGCGGGCTGGTCGAATACCGCACCGACGTCTTTGACACCGCGACCGTCAACACCCTCATCGAACGCCTACAGCGCGTCCTGACGGCCATCACCAGCGATGCATCACAACGGCTTTCGTCCATCGACATACTCGACGCGTCCGAGCTGACCGTGCTGGACGGTTGGAGCAACCGGGCGGCGTTGACCGGCCCGGCACCCACCAAGGTGTCGATGCCGGCCATGTTCGCCGAACAGGTGGCCCGCGCCCCGGAGGCGGTGGCGATCAGTTGCGGCGGCCGAAGCCTCACCTATCGGGAACTTGACGAAGCCGCAAACCGGTGGGCGCATCTGCTGACCGAGTATGAGGTGGGGCCGGGCCAGTGCGTGGCCTTGATGTTCCCCCGCTGCGCCGAGGCGATCGTGGCGATGTTGGGAGTGCTCAAGACCGGGGCGGCCTACCTGCCGATCGACCCGGTGTGGCCCGCCGCGCGCATCGAGTTCGTCCTTTCCGACGCCGCACCCCGGGTCGCGATCACCACGGCTCAACTGCATTCCCGATTCGACCGGTCCGACCTGCTCGTCCTCGACGTCGACGACCCCTCGGTGGACACCAGGCCCGCCACCGCGCTGCCGAACCCGGCGCCCACGGACATCGCCTACTTCATCTACACCTCGGGCACCACCGGGACGCCGAAAGGCGTTGCGATTGCCCACCATAACGTCGCGTGGCTGACCGAGTCACTCAACGAGAGCCTGCCGCCGGGACAGGTGTGGACGCAGTGCCACTCCTCGGCCTTCGACTATTCGGTGTGGGAGATCTGGGGCGCCCTGCTGCGGGGCCGTCGGCTGGTGGTGGTGCCCGAGGCGGTCGCGGCGTCCCCAGAAGAGTTGCACGCGTTGCTGGTTGCCGAACGGGTCAGCGTGCTCACGCAGACCCCATCGGCCGTTGCGATGCTTTCAGCCGAGGGGCTGGAATCGACGGCGTTGGTCGTCGCCGGTGAGGCCTGCCCGCCCGAGGTCGTGGAACGCTGGGCGGCACCGGGACGGGTGATGATCGACGCCTACGGCCCCACCGAAAACACCGTGTGCGCCTCGATGAGCACCCCGCTGATTCCGGGGCCTGCGGTGGTGCCGATCGGGTCGCCGATACCCGGGGCGGCAATGTTCGTGCTGGACAATGCTTTACGTCCGGTGCCGGCCGGGGTCGTCGGTGAGCTGTACTTGGCCGGCCTGGGCGTGGCATTGGGATACATGCACCGCTCGGGTCTGACCGCGTCGCGGTTTATGGCGTGCCCGTTCGGGGCGCCGGGGTCGCGGATGTATCGCACCGGGGATCTGGTCTCCTGGGGCGCCGATGGGCAGCTGTCGTACCTGGGCCGCGCCGACGAGCAGGTCAAGATTCGTGGCTACCGTATTGAGCTCGGTGAAATCCAGTCCGCGCTAACGGCTTTGGACGGGGTTCAGACCGCGGCGGTGATCGCCCGCGAGGACCGTCCCGGCGACAAGCGTTTGGTGGGGTACGTGACCGGGCCGGCGGATCCTGCCGTGCTGCGCACCGCGTTGGCGGATCGGCTGCCGGCGTTCATGGTGCCCGCGGCGATCGTGGTGGTCGAGTCGTTGCCGATGACGGTCAACGGCAAGCTCGACAAGCGGGCGTTGCCCGCACCGGACTACCGCCAGGGCAGTGCGCACTACCGGGCTCCCAGCGATGCGGTCGAAGAGGTGCTGGCGGGGATCTTCGCCCAGGTGCTTGGAGTGGAGCAGGTCGGGGTCGACGACTCGTTCTTCGACCTTGGCGGGGACAGCATCTTATCGATGCAGGTGGTGGCGCAGGCGCGCGCCGCCGGGATCAGTTGCCGGCCGCGGGATGTGTTCGTCGAGCAGACCGTGGCCCGACTGGCTCGGGTTGCCGGAGTGACTGACGACGAGGACGACATCGTCGACGAGGGCACCGGGGCGGTGGTGACCACCCCGATCATGGCCTGGCTGCACAGCGTCGATGGTCCGACCGATGAGTTCAACCAGGCCATGGTGGCCCAGGCCCCACCCGGGGTGGGCGAGTCCGACGTCCTTGTGGTGTTGCAGGCGCTGTTGGATCGCCACGGCGCGTTGCGGTTACGCGTCGACGACGACGGAGACGGGGGCTGGTCGCTGACGGTGCCCGAACCCGGTTCGGTGCGGGCCAGTGATTGCCTAGAGGTCGTCGAGACGCTCTTTCAGGACGCGGTGCTGGCGGCCCGGGCCCGGTTGAACCCGGCTGCCGGGGTGATGCTGCGCGTGGTGTGGGCAACCGGCAGCAACGAATTGGTGGTGCTCATCCACCACCTGGCCGTCGACGGAGTGTCCTGGCGAATCCTGCTGGAGGACCTCAACATCGCCTGGGCCCAACACCACGCCGGCCAGCAAGTGGCACTGCCGACCGGTGGCACATCGTTTGCACGGTGGTCAGACCTGCTGGCCGAACACGCCCAAACCCTTGCAGTCGCCGAGCAGGCCGAAACGTGGCGGGAAATCGCCGCGACGCCGTCGCTGCTGCCGGCACCCCACCGCGAAACCGACACGTACGCCAGCGCCGGACGGCTATCGATCCCGCTCGACGCCGACGTCACCCGACTGCTGCTGGGCCCGGTGCCCGCGGCCTTCCACGCGGGCGTGCAAGACATTCTGTTGATCGCCTACGCGCTGGCCTGGACAAAATTCCTCGGCACCAGCACTCACACCGCGATCGGGATCGACGTCGAAGGCCATGGCCGCCACGAGGAACTGGCCCCACGAGTCGACTTATCACGCACAGTGGGCTGGTTCACCACCAAATACCCTGTTGCGCTTGACGTACGGGGCGTGCCCTGGGATCAGGTCCTTGCCGGGAATCCCGCCCTCGGGCCGGTGATCAAGGCCGCCAAAGAACAGCTTCGCGCCGTGCCCGAGCCCATCACCTACGGGCTGCTGCGCTACCTGAACCCCGAGGTCGACCTGGGCGGGGCCGACCCGGTGATCGGCTTCAACTACCTCGGCCGACTCGGCGCGGGCGCGGACGTGCCGGGTGAATTGTGGCGCATCAGCAGTGAAGCCGTCCCGTTGACCGACGCCGCGGCCGCCGTGCCGATGCCGTTGATGCACGCCATCGACGTCAACGCCGCCACCATCGACACCGAAGACGGCCCACAACTTTTGGCCGGCTGGACTTGGGCGCCTTCCGCTTTCGACGCCGACCAAGTCAACGAGCTGAGCCAACTCTGGTTCGAGGCCCTGACCGGGATCTGCGCCCACGTCCAGAAGGGTGGCGGCGGCCTATCACCGTCTGACATCGCCCCCGCACGGCTCACTCAGCACCAAATCACTGACCTGGAACGGCATTACGACATCGCCGATATCGTGCCGCTGACCCCGCTACAGCAAGGGCTGCTCTTCCACGCCACCACGCAGGACGCCACCGACGACGTCTACGCCGTCCAGCTCACCGCGACAATCAGCGGCCCACTAGACGCTCATCGTCTGCGCGAAGCCGTCCAGACCGTCATCACCCGCCATCCCAACCTCGCCGCACGCTTCAATCCCCACCACGACGAACCGATCCAGATCATCCCCCGCCGCCCCAACGCCCCCTGGCGTTACATCGAACTCGACCCCGACGACCCCGCCGCCACCATCGAGGCGTTGTGCGCCGCGGAACGCGCCTCGGTCAGCACACTGAACAATTCGTCCGTCGTTCGCGCCGCCCTCATTCACACTTCGGCGCAGCGGCATCGCTTCGTGCTCACCTTCCACCACATCGTGATGGATGGCTGGTCGCTGCCGATCCTGCTGCAGGAGATCTTCGCCAGCTACCAGCACCACCGCCTACCCACACCGGGGGACTACCGCTCCTTCCTGACCTGGCTGGCCGACCGCGACCGCGAAGCCGCCCACGCGGCCTGGAGCGAAGTGCTCGCCGGGTTCGACCACCCCACGTTGATCGCGCCGAACCCCTCGATCGGGCCAAATCGTCGCGGCGTCAACACCTTCCGGCTGCCCGCCGCGACCACCCAGGCGATCAACGACCTCGCCCGGGCCTCGCGCACCACCGTCAACACCGTGCTGCAAGGCGCCTACGCCCAACTGCTGGGCCAGCTCACCGGGCAGCAGGACGTCGCCTTCGGCGCGGCGGTCGCCGGCCGTCCCACCGAACTGCTCGGCGCCGAAACCATGGTGGGCCTGTTCATCAACACCGTGCCCGTTCGCGCGCGCATCAGCGCGACCACAACCACCACCGAGTTACTCGACCAATTGCAAAGCGCCGCCAACCACACACTGGACCACCAACACCTGCCCCTGACCGACATTCATCACATCACCGGCCACGAACAACCCTTCGACACCCTGTTCGTCTTCGAAAACTTTCCCATCGACACGGCCCCGCCGGTCGCCGACCACGAGCTGGCCATCACCGACTTCACCACCCACGAATCCACCCACTACCCCCTGACCATCCAAGCGTCCCCCGGCCACGAACTCGGTTTCCGCCTCGAGTACGACATCCACGTGTTCGACGCTGACCGCATCGACATCCTGATCGAACGGTTCCAACGCATCCTGGCGCAGATGACCGCCGAGGCGGGACAACGACTTTCGTCGTTCGAAACGCTTGACGCCGACGAGCAGGCCCGCCTCGACAGATGGAGTCACCGCGCGGCGCTCACCGCACCGCCGGCGAGCACTCCGGTGTCGATTCCGGCGGTGTTCGCCGAGCAGGTGTCCCGGTCCCCCGAGGCAGTGGCGATCACCTACAACGGCGACACGCTGACCTATCAGCAGCTGGACGAGGCATCAAACCGATTGGCGCATCAGCTCATCGGGCACGGCGTCGGATCCGGTGAGCGGGTCGCGGTGGTATTCCCCCGCTGCCCCGAAGCCATCACCGCGATCCTGGCCGTGCTCAAGACCGGGGCGGCCTACGTCCCGATCGACCCGATCCTGCCCAACTCCCGTATCGAGTTCGTCCTCTCCGATGCCGCACCAATTGCAGTCATCACCACCGCCGAGCATCGTGAGCGCCTGGACGAGACCGGCCTACAGGTCGTCGATATCGCCGACGCCGCGTTGGTGGCCCAACCTGCCACGGCCCCAACATGTCTGGGGCCGTCGCCGGATGACATCGCGTACCTGATCTACACCTCGGGCACCACCGGAACCCCCAAGGGCGTGGCCATTCCGCATCGCAACGTCACCTGGTTCACCGAGGCGTTGCACCGAAGCCTGCCACCGGGGCAGGTGTGGACCCATTGTCATTCCTTGGCTTTCGACTATTCGGTGTGGGAGATCTTCGGGTCGCTGCTGCGCGGCCGCCGGCTGGTCGTGGTGCCGGAGTCCGTCGCGGCGGCGCCGGACGACCTGCACGCGCTGCTGGTTGCCGAACAGGTCAGCGTGCTGACCCAGACGCCGTCGGCGGTTGCCATGCTTCCGAACAAGGGGTTGGAGTCGACGGCCTTGGTGGTTGCCGGGGAAGCATGCCCCACCGACGTGGTGGCACAGTGGGCGGCGCCCGGACGGGTGCTGATCAACGCCTACGGACCGACCGAAACCACGGTTCTCGCTTCGCTGAGCGCGCCGCTGACTCCGGGGTCCGGGGTGGCGCCGATCGGCTCGCCGATACCCGGGGGAGCGTTGTTCGTGCTGGATGGTTGGTTGCGGCCGGCGCCCGAGGGTGCGGTCGGTGAGTTGTATGTGGCCGGTGCTGGCGTGGGCTGCGGGTACGTTGGCCGGGCCGGGTTGAGCGCGTCTCGGTTTGTCGCCTGCCCGTTCGGTGCGCCGGGGGCGCGGATGTATCGCACCGGGGACCTGGTGCGCTGGGGTGGCGATGGACAGCTGCAGTATTTGGGCCGCGCCGATGAGCAGGTCAAGATCCGCGGGTACCGCATCGAATTGGGCGACGTGCAAGCTGCTTTGGCCGCGCTGGACGGCGTACAGGCGGCGGTGGCGATCGCTCGCGAAGACCGCCCCGGCGACAAACGCCTCGTCGGCTACGTGACCGGCACCGCCGATCCCGCCGAACTGCGGAGCCAACTGGCCGATCGGCTCCCGGCCTATATGGTGCCGGCCGCCGTCGTCGTGCTCGAGGCGCTGCCGCTGACGCCGAACGGCAAACTCAACGTCCGCGCCCTGCCCGCACCCGAGTACGCCGCCGGTGAGTACCGCGCCGTGACCAACCCGATCGAGGAGACCGTCGCCGACGTTTTCGCGAGAGTCCTTGGACTGGAACAGGTTTCCATCGACGACTCGTTCTTCGACCTGGGTGGGGACTCCCTGTCCGCCATGCGCCTCGTCGCCGAGATCAATACCGCCCTCGATGTCACGCTTCCGGTACGCACCTTGTTCGACGCGCAGTCCGTCAGAACCATCAGCCAGCGCTTGAGCGCCGATGCCGCCGCTGCGGGTGGAGCGGGTACCGCAGGTCCCAGCTGCGCGTCGGTGCATGGCCCCGATGCCACCGAGGTGTACGCCAGCGACCTCAAGCTGCACAAGTTCATCGACGAAACGACGCTGGGCAATGCGCCGGCTCTACCGGGCCCCAGCGCCGAGGTGCGAACGGTCCTGCTGACGGGTGCAACCGGCTTCCTCGGGCGCTACCTGGCCCTGGAATGGCTGCAGCGGATGGAGTCGGTCGACGGCATCCTGATCTGCCTGGTGCGAGGCCAGTCGGATGAGGATGCGATGCGCCGGCTGGAGAAGACCTTCGACACCGGCGACCCGGAGTTACTGCAACACTTCCAGGAGTTGGCCGCCGATCATCTGCAGGTCATCGCAGGCGACAAGGGTCAGGCCGACCTGGGTCTCGACGAGGAGACCTGGCAGCACCTGGCGGACGACGTCGATCTGATCGTCGACTGCGCGGCCCTGGTCAACAGCGTGCTGCCGTACAGCGAGCTGTTCAGCCCGAACGTCGGCGGCACCGCCGAGCTGATCCGCATCGCGCTGACGACCAGGCTCAAGCCCTACGCGTACGTGTCGACTTCGGACGTGGGCGGTCCGGTCGAGCAGTCGCTGTTCACCGAGGACGCCGACATCCGGGTCATCAGTCCCAGCCGCGTCGTCGACGGCAACTACGCCAACGGCTACGCCACCAGCAAGTGGGCGGGCGAGGTGCTGTTGCGCGAGTGCCACGAACATTGCGGCCTGCCGGTCTCGGTCTTCCGCTGCGACCGGATCCTGGCCGACACCACCTACGCCGGGCAGCTGAACGTGCCGGACCTGTTCACCCGGATGGTTCTGAGCCTGGTGGCGACCGGGCTAGCGCCCAAATCCTTCTACCGGCTCGATGCCGACGGCAACCGGCAACCGTCCCACTTCGACGCGCTGCCAGTCGAATTCGTCGCCGAAGCGGTCACCACGCTGGGCGCTCAGGTGGTCGAGGGCTTTGAGACCTATCACGTGATGAACCCGCACGACGACGGCATCGGGTTCGATGAGTACGTCGACTGGCTGATCGATGCCGGCTGCGTGATCGAGCGCATCGACGACTTCGGTGAGTGGTTGCAGCGGTTCGAGGCCGCCCTGCGCTCCCTGCCGGACCGGCAGCGCCAGCAATCGCTGCTGCTCGTGTTGCTGCTCCACAAGACCCATCTGCTGGCCCCGTTCTTGCAGGCGCCGGAGCCGATGCGCGGGATCCCGGCGCCGACCGACCGATTCCGCGCCGCGGTGAAGAAGGCGAAGATCGGCCCCGACAAGGACAACCCGGACATCCCACATGTCACGGCACCTGTAATCGCCAAATACGTCACCGACATGCAATTACTCGGGCTGCTGTAAGCTGTCGGCGTTTTGCCCGACCAGCTCGCTTAACGCAGGATGGGGATGGGGTTTGCGGCCCGAAAGCATTCGGGTAGATAGCTGGCTGGGGGGTTATTTGTGATGGATGTATGGCAGGAAGCTCAGGCTGTTGAGTTCATTCGCGCCTTGCGGTTTCAAGTGCGCGAGATGACCGGCAAGCTGGCGTGGATCGAGCGTCAGACGGCGAAGGCCAGCAACGCGCGCGCAAACGCACTGCGGGCGGAAGCCGTTGTGCTGCGCCGAGATATCAGAGAAGCGGAAGCTCTCATCGGTCAGCTGGAGCAGCGTTATGTGCCGCAGCCTCCGGCGAACCTGATGCGTCGAGGGCACAGGCATCCAGACCGGCCCGCCAAGACTCACGTCTGACTTACGATCGGGCCGTGCCCGCGCCGCGGCGGCCTTCGTCTCGTCTTCGATGCCGTTCGGGGCCGAGCCAACTCCTCGTGTCGTTGAGCCGAGGCGTGGTGAGCGTCTTCGACGCGGTGCAGCGACTCCTGTGCCCGCTGGCGCGCTCGCTCTACCGATTCGGCGGACGGCCGCTCGCCGGCGGCGAGTTCATGCCTTCGGCGCTTCAACTCCGCTGCCGGCCGCCCGACCCTCGCCCTCGCGCTCTGATGAACTCTCATTTGCCATCTGCGACCCCCCTTCTCGGCCTGATTGCCTTGTGCTGACCATCCCGGCGTTGCCAAAACAGTTCACTGCCGGTTTCGAACTTGTGCGCAAATGGGCGTTTCGCCGCGCTGCTTGCGGGAACGCGGGGTGAAGCCGCTGGGTAGGCGGGCGTTTCAAGCCAATCAAGGAGAAACTTATGGCAGAGGACGGCGGGCGCAGCAACCCGGTCAAGGGCGTCGTCGAGGGCGTCAAGGCAGTGGCCAAGCAGGCCATCGGGGCGGTGTCGGGTCAGGAGTATCTGGTCCGCGAAGGGAAGGCCCAGCAGGCTCAGGCCAGCGGCTACATTCCCAGCGCGCCGGGCGCCGAACCACCAGACCTGACCGAGCCGACCACGCCGCGAGAGCCGTTGCCGCCCAAGAACGATCAGATCGCCCCGGAACTTCGCACGGCTACCGGAACACCGGTAGAGGGCCCGGCGACGGCGCGCGGGCAGCAGGACCGCTCCCTGACCACCGCTCAGGGAGTGCGGCTATATGACACCGATCATTCGCTGAAGGCCGGTGAACGCGGTCCGACGCTTCTGCAGGATCACCATCTGCGCGAGAAGATCACCCACTTCGATCACGAGCGCATCCCGGAACGGGTGGTGCACGCCCGGGGCGCCGGTGCTCACGGTGTGTTCCGCGGCAACGGCGCGGCCGAGAAAATCTGCAAGGCAGGGTTTCTCAAGTCCGGCGCGGAGACGGCGGTGTTCGTCCGTTTCTCCACCGTGATCGGTTCCCGTGGATCGGCCGACACCGTGCGGGACACCCGCGGGTTCGCCACCAAGTTCTACACCCACGAGGGAACGTTTGATCTTGTCGGCAACAACATCCCGGTGTTCTTCATCCAGGACGGCATCAAATTTCCCGACGTCATCCATGCGGCCAAGCCCCACCCGGATCGCGAGATCCCGCAAGCCCAGACCGCGCACGACACGTTCTGGGATTTCGTGTCGCTGCACACCGAAGCATCCGCGCACACCATGTGGGCCATGTCCGACCGGGCGATCCCGCGGTCCTACCGGACGATGGAGGGCTTCGGCGTCCACACGTTCCGGCTGGTCGCGCCGGACAACACGACGACGCTGGTGAAGTTCCACTGGAAGCCACGCCTAGGAGTGCATTCGCTGGTGTGGGAGGAAGCCCAGATTGCCGCCGGTGTCGACCCCGACTTCCATCGCCGTGACCTCGCCGACGCCATAGAGTCGGGCGCCTACCCCGAATGGGATCTGGGCATCCAGGTGTTTCCTGACAATCCCGAGCAGATGTTCGAGGGCATCGATCTTCTCGACTCGACCAAGATCGTGCCCGAAGAGTTGGCCCCGGTTGAGGTCATCGGCACCATGCAACTCAACGCCAACCCAACCAACTTCTTCGCCGAGACCGAGCAGGTGGCGTTTCACACCGGTCACCTGGTTCCCGGAATCGACGTCACCGACGACCCACTGTTGCACGCGCGATTGTTCTCCTACCTCGACACGCAGATCACCCGGCTGGGCGGTCCGAACTTCGCCCAGATCCCGATCAACCGCCCGCACGCGCCGGTCAACGACATGTTGCGGGACGGCTTTCACCAGCACGGCGTACATCCCGGTAATGCGCCGTATCGCCCGAACTCAATCGACGGCGGATGCCCGTTCGCCGCGGGAGGCGATCTTGCCGCCTTCATCGAGGCCCCCGTTGCGCTACCCGCCTCGACCAAACGGCGCGCAAATCCCGCGAGCTACGACGACCACTTCAGCCAAGCGACCCTGTTCTACCGCAGCCTGCGGCCCGTCGAACAAGCCCATGTCATCGAAGCGTTCTCCTTTGAGTTGGGCAAATGCTACGAGCAAACGATCAAGGAACGCGAGCTCGCCGTCCTTGCGAAGATCGATACCGAACTGTGCGCCGCCGTCGCCGCGCGACTGGGTCTGCAGGCGCCCGTCCCGGACTCGGCTCCTACCGCCCCGCCGGCCAGTCCGGCGCTTTCGCAGATCGGACAACGGTGGCCGGTCGCCGGTCGCCGCATCGGTATCCTCACCGACGCGGACTCCGACACCGGCCAGGTGACGGCGGCGGTAGCCGCGATCACCGCGGCCAAACTAGTTCCCCTGGTGTTCGCTTCGCATGGCGGAACGCTGGACCGCAACGGCGGCCCGCCGGTTTCTCGCACCTACTCGACGGGACGATCCGTTGAAGTCGACGCCGTTCTCGTCGCTGGATCGCCAGCCGAAGCCGGTGCGCGAACCCTCGTCGACGAGGCGTTTCGTCATCTCAAGCCGCTGGGCGTGCTGCCACAGGGAACCAGTCTGGTTGCGGCAGCGGGTGTTCCGTCGGAGGGCGAGGGAATCTTCGCCGGCTCGGACGCGTCGGACATCGTTTCGTCGCTCGTCGCCGGCCTCGAGGAGCACCGGGTGTGGAGCCGCATCGTCCCCACTTGACCGGTTCGGCGACCGATAGGAATATCCGTTGGGGCAGACGTTGGGGCCCCTATAGCCTGTCAGCACAAGACAGTCTTTTGTTCTGTAATACGTTGCGCCGGACAGCAATTAAGGTTATCCGAGCCGCACTCCCCGCAGACCTTGACAGGACCGTATTCGATTGCGGGAGCGTCGCGTTCACGCCTGAGCGCAAAAGCCTGGTGCTGAGCGCGCCCGAAGGGATTCGAACCCCTAACCTTCTGATCCGTAGTCAGATGCTCTATCCGTTGAGCTACGGGCGCTTGGTTCAGTTGTATTCAGTTCCCCGGAGGGACCTTGCGGAGGCGAGAGGATTTGAACCTCCGGTCCCCTTTGAGGGGGACAACTCATTAGCAGTGAGCCCCATTCGGCCGCTCTGGCACGCCTCCTTGGACTTCCTGAGGGTACCCGACCCCTTCCCGGTCTCGCCGAACCGGCCATAGCGTACACAGACGCGACATAAACTGTCGAAGTGACCGTGCGCTTACGTCCCGAACTGGCAGGACTGCCAGTCTATGTTCCCGGCAAGACAGTGCCGGGTTCCATCAAGCTGGCCAGCAACGAGACGGTTCTGGGCCCGCTGCCCAGCGTTCACGCGGCGATCGTGCGAGCCATCGACGTCGTCAACCGCTACCCGGACAACGCCTGCGTGGACCTCAAGGCCGCGCTGGCCATGCATCTCGGTTCGGATTTCGCGCCTGAGCACATCGCGGTGGGCAGCGGTTCGGTCACGCTGTGCCAGCAGCTGGTGCAGATCACCGCCTCAGCCGGCGACGAGGTCATGATCGGCTGGCGCAGCTTCGAGTGCTACCTGCCGATCATTCAGGTGTCCGGCGCGGCCACGGTCAAGGTGCCGTTGACCGACCACACCCACGACCTCGACGCGATGCTCGCCGCGATCACCGACCGCACCCGGTTAATCTTCGTCTGCAACCCCAACAACCCGACGTCCACGGTCGTCGACCCGGACGCCCTGATCCGGTTCATCGACGCGGTGCCGCCGCACATCCTGATCGCGCTCGACGAGGCCTACGTCGAGTACGTCCGTGACGACATGCTGCCCAACAGCCTGGAGCTGGCCCGCACTCGCAGCAATGTCGTTGTGCTGCGGACATTCTCGAAGGCGTACGGATTGGCGGGCCTGCGCGTCGGCTACGCGATCGGCCACCAGGACCTGATCACCGCGCTGGACAAGGTCGTCATGCCGTTCGCCGTGACGAACGTCGCACAGGCCGCCGCAATCGCGTCGCTGGACGCATCCGACGAACTGATCGCGCGTACCGACGCGCTGGTCGTCGAGCGCACCCGCGTCAGCGCCGGGTTGCGGGAGGCCGGATTCACGCTGCCTCCCTCGCAGTCCAACTTCGTCTGGCTGCCGCTGGGCTCTCGCACGACGGATTTCGTGCAGCAGGCCGCCGACGCGCGCCTGGTGTTGCGGCCGTTCGCGGAGGAGGGTGTGCGCATCACCATCGGCGCGCCGGAGGAGAATGACGCCCTGCTGGCCTTCGCCCGCGACTGGATTGCCCGCAACGAACCTTGAGGAGTGCGCAGTGGAGTTGGCCCGGAAGAAGTTCACCGAGTTCAAAGAGCGCAGCGGCGACATTCCGGACGACGAACTCGACGCATTCTGGGTGGACCTTGCGCCCGCGACCCTCGACGAGATGATCGGCGAGTGGAAGGGCGGCGAGTTCCAGACCGGGCACAAGATGAACGGCCAGCTCGAGAAGGCCCGCTGGTTCGGTAAGACCTTCAAGTCGGTGACGGACGTGCAGCCGCTGGTCTGCCTGGACGCCGACGGGAACAAGTTCTCCAATAAGGAGATGGGCAAGGGCGAGGCCAGCCTCTGGCTGGAAGGTTTCCGTGGCGAGGTCACCGCGACGATGGTCTACGACGGCCAGCCCGTGCACGACCACTTCAAGAAGATCGACGACGACGCCGTGATGGGCATCATGAACGGCAAGGGCGTGCTGGACAACGGCCGGTTCTACTACTTCTTCCTGGAACGGGCGTAGCCGCTAGCCGCTCGAATGTGCGGCTGGCTTCACACTCGGCGGCGAGTGTGCGGCTGGCTTCACGCTCGGCCGCAGCAGCGAGCTAGCCGGCTGGATTTCGGCCGGTGAACGCGATCAGCCGATCCAGGGCGCGCGCGTCGGCGGGCACCTCGACCGGCTCGTCGAATCCTGCGCGCGCACGCAATTCCGGTCTGATGATCTGGTGCGCCAGCCCCAGCACGTATTCGGCCAAGGGTTCCGGGGCGTCGACGTCGTGTCCCATAGCGCTGGCGTAATCCCAGGCGTGCACCAGGAATTCGATCGACAGGATGCCGCACGCGCCCTTGGCAGGCATCTGTCCCTTGCCGAACGGCACGCTGCCGTCCAATCCGTGGCGGTGCCAGGCGTCCAGGGCCGGGCGGGCCAGGGTGACGAGCCGGCGCTCGACCGAGTCACTCGGATCGGGCTCGGGTAGGTCCGCGCCCACCAAGCCGGCGAGACCGGTGATCGATTGCGCCAAATGGCCCGTCAACCCGGTCACGTCATACTCCGAGCACGGCGTCCGCCGGGACATGTCGTCGCTGGCGACGGTGTGCAGCACGTGCTGCAGCACACTGAAGGTCTTCTCGGCGCTCTGCAGCTCGTCGTTGGGTGGTGAATCTGGTCCGGGTCGCAAGTCAGGGGCCATATCCGCCACGCTACGGTCTGCATATGGGCCAGGCATACGAATCCGTCACTGTGGAAATCAAAGACCAGGTTGCGCAGGTGACGCTGATCGGTCCCGGCAAGGGCAACGCCATGGGGCCGGCGTTCTGGTCCGAGTTGCCCGAGCTGTTTCCCACGCTGGACGCCGACCCCGAGGTGCGGGCCATCGTGATCACCGGGTCGGGAAAGAACTTCAGCTACGGCCTGGACGTGCCCGCGATGGGCGGCTCATTCACCCCGCTGCTGTCCGGCGACGCACTGGCCGGCCCCCGCGCGGTATTCCACCGCGAGGTCAAGCGCATGCAGGGGGCGATCACCGCGGTCGCCGACTGCCGCACCCCCACGATCGCTGCGGTGCACGGCTGGTGCATCGGCGGCGGGGTCGACCTGATCTCCGCGGTCGACATCCGCTACGCCAGCGCCGAGGCCAAGTTCTCCGTGCGTGAGGTCAAGCTCGCCATCGTCGCCGACGTCGGCAGCCTGGCCCGCCTGCCGCTGATCCTGAACGACGGCCACCTGCGCGAGCTCGCGCTGACGGGCAAGGACATCGACGCGGCGCGCGCCGAGAAGATCGGCCTGGTCAACGACGTCTACGACGACCCCGAGGCCACGCTGGCCGCCGCGCACGCGACCGCCGCCGAGATTGCCGCCAACCCCCCGCTGACCGTCCACGGCGTCAAGGACGTCCTCGACCAGCAACGCATCGCCGCGGTCTCCGAGAGCCTGCGCTACGTCGCCGCCTGGAACGCGGCCTTCCTGCCGTCCAAGGACCTCACCGAAGGCATCTCGGCGACATTCGAGAAGCGTCCGCCACAGTTCAAGGGCGAGTAGGACCCGTACCCTCGCGGAGGTGACTACCCCGGACGGCAAGATCCGCGTTCCCGCCGATTTGGACTCCGTGACGGCGATCGGCGAGGAAAACCACACCGACATCGACTCCGCCGCCATCGAGCGGATCTGGCGGGCGGCGCGGCACTGGTATCAAGCTGGGCTGCAACCCGCGATCCAGCTGTGCATCCGCCATAACGGTCAGGTCGTGCTCAACCGGGCGATCGGCCACGGCTGGGGCAACGCGCCCACCGATCCGCCCGACGCCGAGCAGATCCCGGTGACGACCGACACGCCGTTCTGCGTCTACTCGGCGGCCAAAGCCGTCGCCGCAACGGTGGTGCACATGCTCGTCGAGCGTGGCGTCTTCTCCCTCGATGACCGGGTCTGCGAATACATGCCCACCTTCACCAGCCACGGCAAGGACCGGATCACCATCCGGCACGTGATGACGCACAGCGCCGGCCTTCCGTTTCCCACCGGACCGAGGCCGGACGTCAAGCGCGCCGACGACCACGAGTACGCGCAGCAGAAACTCGGCGAATTGCGGCCGCTGTACCCCCCGGGGCTGGTGCACATCTACCACGCCCTGACCTGGGGCCCGCTGGTGCGCGAGATCGTCTACGCGGCAACGGGTAAGGAGATCCGCGAGATCCTTGCCACCGAGATCCTCGATCCACTCGGCTTCAGGTGGACGAATTTTGGTGTCGCGCAACAAGATTTACCTCTCGTCGCTCCCAGCCACGCCACTGGCCGGCCGCTGCCGCCGGTCGTGGCGCAGCTCTTCCGCAAAGCGGTCGGCGGAACGGTGCACGAGATCATCCCCTACTCGAACAGTCCGCTCTTCCTGACCACCATCGTTCCGTCGTCCAACACCGTGTCGACCGCGAACGAGATGTCGCGCTTCGCCGAGATCTGGCGCCGCGGTGGCGAACTCGACGGCGTACGCGTTTTGAGCCCGGAGACCATGTACGGCGCGGTCAAGCAAAGCCGAAGGCTGCGACCGGATTTCGCGGTCGGGTTACACCCCGCCCGCTGGGGCACCGGTTTCATACTGGGTACCAAGAGGTTCGGGCCGTTCGGCCGGGGCGCGCCGCACGCGTTCGGCAGCCTCGGCCTGGCCAACATCGCGATGTGGGCCGACCCCGCGCGGGGGTTGTCGGCCGGATTGGTGAGCAGTGGCAAACCAGGCCGCGATCCGGAGGTCCGCCGCTATACGGCACTGATGGACACGATTGCCGCCGAGATTCCCATCGGTTAGCGACGCGCGCGGTGGGAACACTACGAGGATGGCTACCTACCGAGTGCTCAACCCGAAGGGCGACGTCGTCGCCACCGAGGACATCGAAAGCGCCGATAAGGCGCACGCGTGGTTCGTGGACAACAAGGTCGATGACAACGAACTCGGCTGGCGCATGGAAGTCGAGCGTGACGGCGAATGGCATTTCTTCGACGACAGCGAGGGCGACCGAAGCTATTAGGGTTTGCGTCCCAGCGGGTCGGGCACCCACTAGGCATGGAATCTGAACGCTTCCGCAAACTGCTCGACGTCCCGGGGCCGTTCGCCTCGGTGTACTTCGACGATTCGCACGACACCCACGACGCCGCCGCCCAGCTAGACCTCAAATTGCGCGCGGTCCGCGAGGAACTCGAACGCCGGCACGCAGACGAAGCGGTCATCGGCAAGATCGCAACCGCCGTCAACGACCTGCGCCCTCCGGTCGGCCGCAGCGGTCGAGCGGTAATCGCCAGTGCCGACGGCGTGGCGATCAACGAGCATCTGGCGTTGCCGACCCCCGCGACCGTCGTCCGAGTGTCCGAATTGCCTTATATCGTCCCGATTCTGGCGCAGAGCTTCGATCATCCGGATTACGTCCTGGTGATCGTCGACCACACCGGCGCCGACATCACCACCCATGTCGGGGGCAGGCTGCGCTCGGAAGCCGTCGACGGCGGCGGGCACCCGGTACACAAAGCCGCGGGAGCCGAAAACGCGGGATACGGTGACGCCCAGATGCGCACCGACGAAGCCGCGCGCAAGAATCTGCGCGCGGTCGCCGACCGCGTCAGCGAACTCGTCGACCACCATGAGTTCGACGTGATCTTCGTGGTGGGCGAGGTCCGATCGCGTTCCGATCTGATCGCGGAGCTGCCCGAACGATTGCACGAGCGCATCGCTGCCCTTGAAGTGGGAGCGCGGCACAGCGGTCACGACTTCAACGAGGTCGAGGAGGCCATCGAAGCCGAATTCCTCAAGCGCCAGCTACGGACGATCGATGAGGTCGCCCGGCGGTTCACCGCCGAGATCGGGCGGCAGTCGGGCCTGGCGGCCGAAGGGCTGGGCGCGGTGTGCTCGGCGCTGCGGCAGGGCGCGGTCGAGACGCTGATCATCGGCGACATCGAGGACGCCACCGTCGTCTCCGACGAGGAGCGGACGACCATCGCCGAGAACGAAAACGTGCTATCCGAGCAGGGTGCCGCGCCGGCCAAGACGCTGCGGGCCGACGAGGCGCTCCCGATGTTCGCGACCTCTATCGGGGCCGCGCTGGTTCGCACCGACGAGCGCATCGCCCCGGTCGACGGGGTGGGCGCGGTGCTGCGCTATGCGCCCACGTTGCACGAGCCCGTCGGCTGATGAGAGCGGTGGCGGAGGGATTTGAACCCCCGGACGGTTTTAGCCGTCTCTCGCTTTCAAGGCGAGTGCATTAGGCCGCTCTGCCACGCCACCGCTGATAAGGGTAACGGGGTCGGTGGCCCGCCCGGCTTCCTAGTAGCGTGACCCGCATGCGCGCAATCGTCGCCGAATCTTCCGATCAACTTTCCTGGCAAGAAGTGCCGGATGTGTCCGCCGGGCCCGGCGAGGTGCTGATCAAGGTCGTCGCGGCCGGTGTGAACCGGGCCGACCTGTTGCAGGCCGCCGGCAAGTATCCGCCGCCGCCGGGTGCGAGCGAGATCATCGGCATGGAGGTGTCGGGCGTCGTCGCCGAGGTCGGCTCCGGCGTCACCGAATGGACTGTCGGACAACACGTTTGCGCACTGCTCGCCGGCGGCGGGTACGCCGAGCACGTCGTCGTCCCCGTCGGCCAGGTGATGCCGATCCCGTCGGGAGTCGACCTGGTCGACGCCGCCGGGCTGCCAGAGGTGGCGTGCACGGTGTGGTCCAACCTGGTGCTGACGGCCCACCTGGGCCAAGGCCAGTTGCTGTTGATGCACGGCGGGGCCAGCGGCATCGGGACCCACGCCATTCAGGTGGCCCGGGTGCTGGGCGCCCGGGTGGCGGTCACGGCGGGCTCGGAGGAGAAGCTGCAGACCTGTCGCGACCTGGGGGCCGAGATCACCATCAACTACCGCGACGAGGACTTCGTGGCGCGGCTGCAGGAATCCGGCGGGGCGGACGTGATCTTCGACATCATGGGCGCCTCCTATCTGGACCGCAATATCGACGCGCTTGCCAGCGATGGCCAGCTGGTCATCATCGGCATGCAGGGCGGGCTGAAGGGCGAGCTCAACATCGGCAAGCTGCTGGCCAAGCGGGCGCACGTCATCGGCACGACGCTGCGGGGACGGCCGACCAGCGGCCCACACAGCAAGAGCGAGATCGTGGCGGCGGTGACCGACGCGGTCTGGCCGATGATCGCCGACGGACGGGTGCGGCCGATCATCGGCGAGCGGATTCCGATCCAGCGGGCGGGGGCCGCCCACCAGAAGCTGGCGGACGGCGAGGTGCACGGAAAGATCGTGCTGACGCTAAAGGCTTAGCCCAGCGACGCGAGCGCTCGCACCAACTGGTCGACCTCGGCCGTCGTCGAGTAGTGCGCCAGCCCCACGGTGACCGCGCCACCAATGTCGTTGACGCCCAACACGTCCAGAGCGCGCGAGCTCTCACTGGTGATGGCCAGGATGCCGTTGTCGGCCAACCGTTGCACCACCCGTTCGGCGGGAACACCGTGTAAAGCAAAGCTGACGACCGGAATTCGCACCTCGGGACGGCCGATCACCATCACCAACGGCAACGACCGCAGCGACACCATCAGGTAGTCGTAGATCCGGTTCAGATACGAACTGGCGGATTGCATTGACACCGACAGGCGTTCGCGCCGACTGCCGCGAGCGGACTCGTCGAGCGCGGCCAGGTACTCGATGCTGGCGACCACTCCGGCCAACAGGCCGAACTGGTGCGCGCCGGTCTCCAGCCGGGCCGGCCCGGTGGCCTTGGGGTCCGTCGAGATCGAGCTGAACGAGTTGAGCAGCACCGGATCGCGAAACACGATCGCACCGATCGGGGGGCCGCCCCACGCCGCGGCGTTGACGGCGACGACGTCGGCGTCGGTCTCCTTGACGTCGAGCAACCGGTAAGGCGCCGCGGCGGAATGGTCGACGACCACCAACCCCCCGACGTCGTGCACCAGCTTGGTCATCGCGCGCAGGTCGGTGACCGTGCCCAGCGTCGCCGACGCGGAGGCCACCGCCACCAGTCTGGTCGACTTGCCGATCAGGCCCTCCCACTGCCACGTCGGCAGCTCGCCGGTCTCGATGTCGATCTCGGCCCACTTCACCTTGGCGCCGTAGCGATGGGCCGCGCGCAGCCACGGCGCGATGTTCGCCTCATCGTCGAGGCGGCTGACGACGACCTCGTAGCCCAGGCCGGCCCGCGACGACGACGCCTCGGCAAGCGACGACAACAGGATCGCGCGGTCCGAGCCCAGCACGACACCGGCGGGATCGGCGTTCACCAGATCGGCCACCGCCGCGCGCGCCGCCTCCAGGACGGCCGCGCTGCGCTGCGCCGACGGGTGCGCACCGACCGTGCTGGGGCCGGACCTGCGGAACGCGGTCGACACCGTGGTCGCGACGGAATCGGGGATCAACATCCCGGACGGCGCATCGAAGTGCACCCAACCGTCACCCAGGGACGGATGCAGTCCACGCACCCGGGCGACGTCATAAGCCATGAAAGCCACCTTAGAGCTTCCGCTTTTGGGCGAAATTGTGACGGTAGCGGGTGCCTAGAAAGGTGGAAGCCGTTCCTGCCAGTCGGTGGCCTCCCGAGCCAGGGCACCCGGCCAGCCATACTAGTCGAGTGGGGCTCTGGTTCGGAACGCTGGTTGCATTGTTTTTGCTGATAGCGCCCGGGGCGACCGTCGCACGTATCAGTCAGTTGTCGTGGCCAGTTGCCGTCGCAGTGGGCCCGGCGTTGACCTATGGCGTGGTGGCGCTCGCCATTATTCCGTTTGGTGCCATCGGGATCCCGTGGAACGGCTGGACGGCGCTGGCCACGCTGGTCGCGGTGTGCCTGTTGATGACGGTCCTGCAGCTCCTGCTCGCCCGCTACCGCGACACCACCGCCGAAGCCCGCGCGATGAGTCGCTGGCCGGCGCTGACGGTGGCGGCCGGCGTGCTGCTGGGGACGCTGCTGATCATGTGGGCGGCCTACCGCGGCCTGGCGGCGCATTGGCAGACCATCCCGAGCACCTGGGACGCGGTCTGGCACGCCAACGAGGTGCGATTCATATTGGACACCGGCCAGGCGTCGTCCACCCACATGGGTGAGCTGCGCAATGTCGAGACGCATCAGGCGTTGTATTACCCGTCGGTGTTCCACGCGCTGGTCGCCGTCTTCTGTCAGCTCACTGGCGCGGCCCCCACCACCGGGTACACGGTGAGCTCGGTGGCCGCGTCTGTCTGGTTGTTCCCGTCGAGCGCGGCGATGCTGACCTGGCACCTGCTGCGGCCGCGCGTCAGCCAGTGGTGCACGGCGGGGGCCGCGGCCACCGCGGCGGCGCTGTCGGTGTCGTTCACCTCGCTGCCCTACGTCGAGTTCGGCGTCGCCGCGATGCCCAACCTGGCGGCCTACGGCATCGCGATCCCGACCTTCGTGCTGATCGCCTCGACGCTGCGGCATCGCGACCGCATCCCGTTAGCCGTGCTGGCGCTGGTGGGCGTGTTGTCGGTGCACCTCACCGGCGGGTTCGTCGTCATCTTGTTCCTGCTGGCGTGGTGGCTGTTGGACGCGGTGTGGCATCCGGTGCGCGGGCGGATCGCCGACGCGCTGACGCTGGCCGGTGTAGCCGTGCCGACCGGGCTGATCTTGGCGCCGCAGTTCCTGGGCGTGCTCAAGCAGGCCGACATCATCGCCGGGCATTCGTTCCCCAGCTTCAAGGGAGGCAGGCAGGGCCTGATCGACGCCGTCACACAGCACACCCGCCACCTCAACGACTTTCCGACCCAGTACAAGCTCCTGGTGCTGGCGGCCGTTGGCATGGCGATCCTGCTGTACAAGAGGGTTTGGTGGCCGACCGCGGTGTGGCTGCTGCTAATCGTGGCGATCGTCTATTCGGGGGCGCCGGCGAGCTTCAGAGGTCCGATCGGCAACTCGATCGAAGAATTCAGTCAGTTCTTCTACAACGACCCGCGGCGACTCTCCGGAGTCGTCGCAATGCTGTTGGGGCCGATGGCGGGCATCGGGTTGTTCGCGATCGTGGTGCTGGTGGTCGCCGGGGCCAGACGGCTCACCGGACGGTTCCGGCAACTGCCCGGACCGGTATGGATCGCGGCCACCGCCGTCCTGCTGGCGGTGGCATGCGTCTACACGGCCCGGCACTACTTCCTGCCGCACAAGGTGCTGTTCGGGGACAAATACGACTCGGTGATCATCGACAAGCGCGACCTGCTGGCCATGGCCTATCTGGCCAAACAGCCCGGGGCGCACGACACCCTGATCGGCGACTCGAACATCGACGGCACCGCGTGGATGTACGCCGTTGCCGATCTGCATCCGTTGTGGACCCACTACGACTTCCCACAGCAGACGGGCCCTGGCTACTACCGATACATTTTCTGGACCTCCGCCCGCAAGGGCGATTCGGATCCAAAGGTGCTCGAGGCGATCAAAGCGCTGAATATTCGCTACATCCTGACCAGCACACCGAACGTGCGCGGGTTTGGCACGCCGGACGGACTAGTGTCGCTAGATAAGTCGAAGTCGTGGGCGCTGATCTACGACAACGGCGGAGCGAAGATCTACGAATGGCGCGGCAGTGGCGAGACGCCACACTCGTGAGCCCGCAAAGGACGGTGATGGATTGAGTACCCCCAACGACGATGACGGCATCGAGGTCATCGGCGGCGTTGATCCGCGGATCATGTCGGTAGCCGACGACGACTCCGATGAGCGCTCCCTGACCGACTTGGTTGAGCAGCCGGCAAAGGTGATGCGGATCGGGACCATGATCAAGCAGCTGCTGGAGGAGGTGCGGGCCGCTCCACTGGACGAGGCCAGCCGCAACCGCCTGCGCGAAATCCACGCGACCAGCATCCGGGAGCTGGAAGAGGGCCTGGCGCCCGAACTTCGAGAGGAACTCGACCGCCTCACGCTGCCCTTCAACGAGGACGCGGTGCCGTCCGACGCCGAACTGCGCATCGCGCAGGCGCAGTTGGTGGGCTGGCTGGAAGGACTGTTCCACGGCATCCAGACCGCGCTGTTCGCCCAGCAGATGGCCGCTCGGGCTCAGCTGGAGAAGATGCGCCAGGGTGCGCTCCCCCCGGGCCTGGGCAAGGCGGGCGGCGCCCCCGGACACGGTCAATACCTCTAAGCAGAGGCAAGTAGTTCACAGTGCCGGGTTCTGGTCCCCATATCGAGACACATAACGCGTGGGTGGAATTTCCCATCTTCGACGCCAAGTCACGCTCCTTGAAGAAGGCCTTCCTGGGTAAGGCGGGCGGCACGATCGGTCGCAACAGCTCCAACGTGGTCGTCATCGAGGCATTGCGGGACATCTCGATGTCCCTCGAGCTGGGCGACCGCGTCGGTCTGGTCGGCCATAACGGGGCCGGGAAATCGACTCTGCTGCGCCTACTTTCGGGCATCTACGAGCCGACGCGGGGCTGGGCTACAGTCACCGGTCGGGTCGCGCCGGTCTTCGACCTCGGGGTCGGCATGGACCCTGAGATCTCCGGCTACGAGAACATCATCATTCGCGGCCTGTTCCTCGGACAGACCCGAAAGCAGATGCAGTCCAAGGTGGATGAGATCGCGGAGTTCACCGAGCTGGGTGACTACTTGTCGATGCCGCTGCGCACCTACTCCACCGGCATGCGGGTGCGGCTGGCGATGGGCGTGGTCACCAGCATCGACCCCGAGATCCTGCTGCTCGACGAAGGGATCGGCGCGGTGGACGCCGACTTCCTCAAGAAGGCCCAGTCGCGGTTGCAAAGCCTGGTTGAGCGTTCCGGAATCCTGGTCTTCGCAAGCCATTCCAACGAATTCCTGGCCCGGCTCTGCAAGACCGCGATGTGGATCGACCACGGACAGATTCGGCTCACCGGCGGCATCGAAGACGTCGTGCGCGCCTACGAAGGTGAGGACGCGGCCCGCCATGTGCGCGAGGTGCTGCACGAAACCCGCGGCACCCAGGCCGGACAGCCGCTGGCGCAAAGAGCTTCCGGGGATGACTGAGTCCGTCTACGCCGTCGTCGTCACGCACCGGCGTCCCGATGAGCTGGCCAAGTCGCTCGATGTGCTGAGCACCCAAACCCGGTTGCCCGATCACCTCATCGTGGTGGACAACGACTTTTCGGGCGATCAAGGGGGCTCCAACCGCGTCCGCGATCTGGTCGACGGGCAGCCGATTCCCACCACCTACCTGGGTTCACGCCGAAACCTCGGTGGCGCAGGAGGTTTCGCCATCGGGATGTTGCACGCGCTGGCTTCGGGCGCCGACTGGGTGTGGCTGGCCGACGATGACGGACGCCCACAGGACTCCCACGTCCTGCAGACGCTGCTGGCCTGTGCCCAAAAGCACGGCCTGGCCGAGGTATCGCCGATGGTGTGCAACATGGACGACCCGGACCGGCTGGCCTTTCCGCTGCGTCGCGGCCTGGTATGGCGCAGGCAGACAAGCGAATTGCGCACCGCGGAGGGTCAGGACCTGCTGGCCGGGATAGCGTCGCTGTTCAACGGCGCGCTGTTCAGGGCGTCCACCCTGGAATCGATCGGTGTGCCGGACCTGCGGCTGTTCATCCGCGGCGACGAGGTGGAGATGCACCGGCGACTGGTGCGCTCGGGCCTGCCGTTCGGCACCTGCCTCGACGCGATCTATCTGCACCCCTGCGGATCCGCCGAATTCCGGCCGATCCTGGGCGGACGGATGCACACCCAATATCCCGACAACGCCACCAAGCGGTTCTACACCTACCGCAACCGTGGCTACCTGATGGCGCAGCCCGGTCTGCGCAAGCTGCTGTTCCAGGAGTGGGTGCGGTTCGGCTGGTTCTTCCTGGTGACCCGCCGCGACCCCAAGGGACTGTTGGAGTGGATTCGGTTGCGCCGCTTGGGGCGTCGCGAGCAATTCGGGAAGCCAGGAGGAGCGGCGTGACGTTCATCGACGCGGCTGCACAGTCGCGGACCTTCACCCGCGCCCGAGGTGATCTGGCCGACGGGTTCCGCCGTCATGAGCTGTGGCTGCATCTGGGCTGGCAGGACATCAAGCAGCGGTACCGCCGCTCGGTCCTCGGCCCGTTCTGGATCACCATCGCCACAGGAACGACGGCCGTCGCGATGGGTGGCTTGTATTCCAAGCTGTTTCACCTCGAGCTGTCCGTGCATCTGCCGTATGTGACGCTGGGGCTGATCATCTGGAACCTGATCAATGCGTCCATCCTCGAGGGCGCCGACGTGTTCGTCGCCAACGAGGGACTGATCAAGCAATTGCCGACGCCGCTGAGCGTGCACGTCTACCGGCTGGTGTGGCGGCAGCTGCTGTTGTTCGCGCACAACATCGTCATCTATTTCGTCGTCGCGATGATCTATCCAAAGCCGTGGTCGTGGGCCGACCTGTCGGTCATCCCCGCGTTGGGACTGATCGTGCTCAACTGCATATGGGTGTCACTGTGTTTCGGCATCCTGGCGACCCGCTACCGCGATATCGGTCCACTGCTGTTGTCGATCGTGCAGCTGCTGTTCTTCATGACGCCGATCATCTGGAACGACGACACCTTGCGGCAGCAGGGCGCCGGGCGATGGTCGAGCATCGTGGAACTCAACCCGCTGCTGCACTACCTCGACATCGTTCGTTCCCCGCTGCTGGGCGCGCACCAGGAACTGCGGCATTGGGAAGTGGTGCTGGTGCTGACGGCCGTCGGGTGGGTGCTGGCGGCCTTCGCGATGCGGCAATACCGGGCCCGGGTGCCCTACTGGGTGTAACCCCGGCCGACCGGATCACTGAAATTGGTGGTAGCGGCGGCCCCGCGGTGGTGCAACACTGATACGCCATCCAGACAAACGGGGCGAAAGGTCCACGGACGTGAGCAAGAAAGCCCAATCGGCGGCGGATACGGCGCGGGAGAATCTGGCCGCGGAACTGGACCGGCTACGGCAGCGGCGTGATCGTCTGGAAACCGAAGTCAAGAACGACCGCGGCATGGTGGGCGACCACGGCGACGCGGCCGAGGCGATCCAGCGCGCCGACGAGCTGGTTGTCCTGACCGACCGGATCAACGAACTGGACCGGCGGTTGCGCGCCGGGCCGTCGGACTCACCGGAGTCGGCGACGCTGCCCGGTGGCACCGAGGTGACGCTGCGATTCCCCGACGGTGAGGTCGTCACGATGCATGTGATCTCGATCGTCGAGGAGACACCCGTCGGCCGGGAAGCCGAGACGCTGACCGCGCGCAGCCCGTTGGCCAAGGCCCTCGCCGGCCGTCGGGCGGGCGACACCGTGACCTACTCGACCCCGCAGGGTGAGAACCAGGTCGAACTGATCTCGGTCAAACTGCCCAAGTAGCGCCCCCTGGAACGCGGGGAGCCACCGTTAGACTCCGCATAATGGTTGCCCCGCTGCCCGATTCCGCGCCGCAGGTCTCGCAGTTGAGCCTGACCACGCAGGTCACGCGTTTCGTCGTGACCGGCGGTCTGTCGGCGGTGGTTGACTTCAGCCTCTACATGCTGCTCTGGAAGGTCGTGGGCGTCCAGGTCGACGCGTCCAAGGCCACCAGCTTCATCGTCGGCACCATCACGGCCTACCTGATCAACCGTCGGTGGACCTTCCAGGCGGCTCCCAGCACCGCCCGGTTCGTCGCGGTCATGGTTCTCTACGCCATCACCTTCGCCGTGCAGGTCGGTCTCAACCATCTGTGCCTGGTGCTTCTGCACTACCGGGGGTGGGCTCCCATCGTCGCCTTCGTGATCGCGCAGGGCACCGCGACGGTGATCAACTTCGTCGTGCAACGGGCGGTAATCTTCCGCATCCGCTGAGCCGTGTTCTGCAAGCGGTACCCTCTTTGACGATGTTGAGCACCGATGTACCGACCACCACCACCCGGCTGATGGGCTTTGGCCGCACCGCGCCGTCGGTGGCCCAGGTGCTCTCCACCCGCGATCCCGAGGTCATCGCCAAGGCCGTCGCCCAGGTCGCCGACACGGCCGGTCACAAGGGGCGGGGCGTCATCGCGCGCGGGCTGGGCCGGTCCTACGGCGACAACGCGCAAAACGGCGGCGGCCTGGTGATCGACATGACCGGGCTCAATCGCATCCACTCGATCAGCGCCGACACCCGGCTGGTCGATGTTGACGCCGGCGTCAGCCTGGACCAGTTGATGAAGGCGGCGCTGCCGTTCGGGCTATGGGTTCCGGTGCTGCCGGGAACCCGCCAGGTCACCGTCGGGGGCGCGATCGCCTGCGACATCCACGGCAAGAACCACCACAGCGCGGGCAGCTTCGGCAACCACGTGCGCAGCATGGACCTGCTGATGGCCGACGGCACGGTCCGCACGATCACGCCCGACGGAAGCGACGCCGAGCTGTTCTGGGCCACCGTCGGCGGTAACGGGCTGACGGGCATCGTCTTGCGCGCCACCATCGCGATGACGCCGACCGAGACCGCGTACTTCATCGCCGACGGCGTCGCCACCAAGGACCTCGACGAGACGGTCGCCGTTCACCTCGACGGCAGCGAAAGCAACTACACCTACTCCAGCGCCTGGTTCGACCTGATCAGTCCGCCGCCGAAACTCGGGCGGGCCGCGGTCAGCCGGGGCAGCCTGGCGACGCTGGACCAGCTGCCCAAGAAGCTGGCCAAGGATCCGCTGAAATTCGATGCGCCGCAGCTGTTGACGGTGCCGGACATATTTCCGATCAGCGCGCTGAACAAACTGTCGTTCATGGCTATCGGCGAGATCTATTACCGGCTGGGCGGAACCTACACCGGCAAGATCCAGAATCTGTCGCAGTTCTATCACATGCTCGATCTGGTCAGCGGCTGGAACAATGCTTACGGGCCAAGCGGTTTCGCCCAACATCAGTTCCTGGTCCCGCCCGACGCGATGGACGAGTTCAAGGCCATCATCCGCTGGATTCAGACCAGCGGCCACTACTCGGCGTTGAACGTCTTCAAGCTCTTCGGCCCCGGCAACCGCGCACCGCTGAGTTTCCCGATGGCGGGCTGGAACGTCGCGATGGATTTCCCCAACAAGCCGGGGATCAACGAGTTTCTCAACGAACTCGACCGTCGCGTACTGGAATTCGGCGGGCGGGTGTACACCGCCAAGGACTCCCGGGTGAACGCCGACACCTTCCACGCCATGTACCCGCGCATCGACGAGTGGATTGCGGTGCGCCGCAGGGCGGACCCCGAACGGGTGTTCGCGTCCGACATGGCCCGACGTTTGGAGTTGCTCTAAATGGTGCTCGATGCCGTAGGAAATCCGCAGACCATCCTGCTGCTGGGCGGTACCTCCGAGATCGGGCTCGCCATCTGTGAGCGCTACCTGAAGAACGCCCACGCGCGGATTGTGCTGGCCGCCATGCCCAATGACCCGGGCCGCGACGACGCGGTGGCCCAGATGAAGGCGGCCGGCGCGAAGTCGGTGCAGCTGATCGACTTCGAGGCCACCGACCCCGACAGCCACCCCAAGATGATCGACGAGGCATTCGCCGACGGCGATGTCGACGTGGTGATCGTCGCGTTCGGCATCCTCGGCGACGCCGAGGAGCTGTGGCAGAACCAGCGCAAGGCCGTGCTGGCCGCCGAGATCAACTACACCGCCGCTGTTTCGGTGGGCGTGTTGCTGGGCGAGAAGATGCGTGCTCAGGGCTTCGGCCAGATCATCGCGATGAGCACCGTGGCCGGGGAGCGGGTGCGGCGGTCCAACTTCGTCTACGGCTCCACCAAAGCGGGGCTCGACGGTTTCTATCTCGGATTGGCAGAAGCGTTGCGCGAGTTCGGCGTTCGTGTTCTGGTGATCCGGCCCGGCCAGGTACGTACCCGGATGAGCGCGCACGTCAAGGAAGCGCCGCTGACCGTCGATAAGGAGTACGTCGCCAACCTCGCGGTGACCTCGGCCGCAAAAGGTAAGGAATTGGTTTGGGCCCCAGCAGCATTCCGGTACGTGATGATCGTGTTGCGACACATCCCGCGGACAATCTTCCGCAAGTTGCCAATCTGATCATGCGTAACGCGCTGGCCGCCCTGGGCCAGATGGCAGTTGCGGCGATGGTGGCCGTTGTTGTCGCGGTGCTGTCGCTGACGGCCATCGCCCGCGTTCAATGGCCCGCCTTCCCGTCGTCCAACCAGCTGCACGCGCTGACCACCGTCGGGCAGGTCGGCTGCCTGGCCGGTCTGGTCGCGGTCGGCTGGCTGTGGCGGCGTTCCACCCGTCCCCGTGGCCGGCTGGCGGCACAGCTCGGCGGCCTGGTCTTCGTGTCCGCGTTCACCGTCGTCACGCTGGGCATGCCGCTCGGGGCGACCAAGCTGTATCTGTTCGGCATCTCCGTCGACCAGCAGTTCCGCACCGAGTACCTGACCCGGCTCGCCGACAGCCCAGCCCTGGCGGACATGACCTACATCGGGCTGCCGCCCTACTATCCGCCGGGCTGGTTCTGGATCGGCGGGCGCGCCGCGGCGCTCAGCGGGACACCGGCCTGGGAGATCTTCAAGCCGTGGGCCATCACCTCGATCACCGTCGCCGTCGCGGTCGCCCTGGTGTTGTGGGGGCGGTTGGTCCGCTTCGAATACGCGCTGACCGTCACCACCGCATCCGCGGCGGTCGCGTTGGCCTACAGCTCGCCCGAGCCGTACTCGGCGATGATCACGGTGCTGCTGCCGCCAGTGCTGGTGCTTGCGTGGTCGGGCCTGCGCGGTGGCGCGCGGTCGGGCGGCTGGGCGGCGGTGGTCGGCACCGGGTTGTTCCTCGGCTGGACGGCCACCTGGTACCCGCTGCTGTTCGCTTTCAGCGCCTTCACGCTCGCATTGATGGGATGCGGGCTGGCCGCGGCGCGCTGGCGGGCTAGCGGCGTCAAGGCCACATTCGATCCGCTGCGGCGGCTGGCCGTCGTCGCCGTCCTCGCGGCGGCGATCGGCGCCATCACCTGGACACCGTTTCTGCTGCGGGCGGCGCACAGCCCGATCAGCAACACCGGTAGCGCCAACCACTACCTGCCGGCCGACGGCGCCGTGCTGACCTTCCCGATGCTGCAGTTCTCGCTGCTCGGAACGGTCTGCATGGTGGGCACGCTGTGGCTGGCGGTGCGCGCCGGCTCGTCGGTGCGGGCGGCGGCACTGACGATCGGCGTGCTGGCCGTCTACCTGTGGTCGCTGTTGTCGATGCTGACCACGCTGGCGCGCACGACGCTGTTGTCGTTCCGGCTGCAGCCGACGCTGACCGTGCTGCTGGTCGTCGCCGGTGTGTTCGGCTTCCTGGAAGCCACCCGGGCGCTAACCGCGCGAGCCGTCGACCGCGACTGGAGCCGGGGGGCGCAACGGTCGATCGTCCCGGTAGCGGGTGCCATCGGCCTGGCCGCCGCGATCGCGTTCAGCCAGGACATCCCCGACGTGCTGCGGCCGGACCTCACCATCGCCTACACCGACACCGACGGCGGCGGGCAGCGCGGCGACCGGCGGCCGCCCAGCTCGGAGAAGTTCTACCCCACCATCGACGCCGCGATCGTGCGGGAGACCGGCAAGCCCCGCAACCAGACCGTGGTGATGACCGCTGACTACAGCTTCCTGTCCTTTTACCCCTACTGGGGATTCCAGGGACTGACGTCGCACTACGCCAACCCGCTCGCGCAGTTCGACCTGCGCGCCGCGCAGATCAACAAGTGGGCCACGCTCAAGACCGCCGACGAGTTGATCCACGCCCTGGACACCTGCCCGTGGCCGCCCCCGACGGTCTTCCTGATGCGGCGCGGCGCAGTAGGCAACTACACCCTTCGGCTGGCCGAGGACGTGTATCCCAACCAGCCCAACGTGCGCCGCTACACCGTCGATCTGCGTGGCGCCCTGTTCGACAGCCCGGCTTTCGCCGTCCAGAGCGTCGGTCCGTTCGTCCTGGCCGTGCGCAAGCCGGCGGCCCAGCCCGTGGCGAGCGGCCGATGAGCACCGACACCTCGCGGCAGACGGCCGAAGAACTAGCATCTAGCTCCGTGAACGACACGGAAGGAAACCACCGGATCGCCCGGCTGGTCGCTACCGTCGCCGGTCTACTCGGAGCCCTGCTGGCGATCGCCACCCCGCTGCTGCCGGTCAACCAGACCACCGCGCACCTGAACTGGCCCCAGAACGGCACGTTCAACAGCGTCGAGGCGCCGCTGATCGGGTACGTCGCCACCGAGCTGAACGTCACCATCCCGTGCCAGGCCGCCGCCGGATTGGCCGGCCCGCAGAACGCGTCCAAGACGGTGCTGCTGTCGACTGTGCCCAAACAGGCCCCCAAGGCCGTCGACCGCGGGCTGCTCATCCTGCGCGCCAACGACGAGCTGGTGCTCGTGGTGCGCAACGTTCCGGTGGTCAGCGCCCCGCTGAGCCAGGTCCTCAGCCCGGCATGCCAGCGGCTGACCTTCACCGCCCACGCCGACCGGGTCACCGCCGAATTCGTCGGGCTGACGCAAGGACCGAACGCGGAGCACCCCGGCTCACCCCTGCGCGGCGAGCGCAGTGGCTACGACTTCCGCCCGCAGATCGTCGGCGTGTTCACCGACCTGGCTGGACTGACGCCCCCGGGCCTGAGCTTCTCGGCGACCATCGACACCCGCTACAGCAGCAGCCCCACCACGCTGAAGCTGGCCGCGATGATCCTCGGGGTGGTGCTGACCGTCGCCGCGCTGGCGGCGCTGCACGTGCTCGACACCGCCGACGGCACCCGGCACCGCCGCTTCCTGCCGCCGCGCTGGTGGTCGATCGGCGGGCTGGACGCCCTCGTCATCGCCGTGCTGACGTGGTGGCATTTCGTCGGCGCCAACACCTCCGACGACGGCTACATCCTGACCATGGCCCGGGTGTCCGAGCACGCCGGCTACATGGCCAACTACTACCGGTGGATCGGCACGCCCGAGGCCCCGTTCGGCTGGTACTACGACCTGCTCGCGCTGTGGGCGCACGTCAGCACATCCAGCGTCTGGATGCGGCTGCCCACCTTGGTGATGGCGCTGACCTGCTGGTGGGCGATCAGCCGTGAAGTCATCCCCCGCCTGGGCGACGCGGTCAAGAAGAACCGCGCCGCGGCATGGACGGCGGCGGGCATGTTCCTCGCCGTGTGGCTGCCGCTGGACAACGGCCTGCGGCCCGAGCCGATCATCGCGCTGGGCATCCTGCTGACCTGGTGCTCGGTGGAACGGGCGGTGGCCACCAGCAGGCTGCTGCCGGTCGCGATCGCCTGCATCATCGGCGCGCTGACCCTGTTCTCGGGGCCCACGGGGATCGCCTCGATCGGTGCGCTGCTGGTGGCGATCGGCCCGCTGCGCACCATCCTGCACCGCAGATACAAGCGGTTCGGCGCGCTGCCACTGGTGGCGCCCTTGCTCGCCGCGGCCACCGTCACGATCATCCTGATCTTCCGCGACCAGACCCTGGCCGGCGAGATCCAGGCCACCGCCCTCAAGCGGGCCGTCGGGCCGAGCCTGAGCTGGTTCGACGAACACATCCGCTACGAGCGGCTGTTCATGGCCAGCCCGGACGGGTCGGTCGCCCGGCGCTTCGCCGTCCTGGCGCTGCTGCTCGCGCTCGGCATCTCGGTGGCAATGTCGTTGCGCAAGGGCCGAATTCCGGGCACCGCCAGCGGACCGAGTCTGCGCATCATGGGCATCACCATCATTTCGTTCCTGGCGATGATGTTCACCCCCACCAAGTGGACGCACCACTTCGGGGTGTTCGCGGGCCTGGCCGGATCACTGGGCGCGCTGGCCGCGGTCGCGGTCACCGCCGGGGCCATGCGGTCGCGACGCAACCGCACCGTGTTCGCCGCCGTCGTGCTGTTTCTGGTGGCGCTGTCCTTCGCCAGCGTCAACGGCTGGTGGTACGTGTCAAATTTCGGGGTGCCTTGGTCGAACGAATTTCCCGCCTGGCACTACGCGTTTGCGACGGCACTGCTGGGCCTGACCGTAGTGGTGTTGTTGTTGGGGGCGTGGTTCCACTTCGTTGCCACCGACTCGGGGACCCCGAACGGCACGCGGGCCGAACGAATCATCCAGTCTCCGTTGGCGGTTGCCACCTGGCTGCTGGTTGTCTTCGAGGTGGCATCGCTGACCCTGGCGATGACCGGGCAGTATCCGGCGTGGTCGGTGGGCCGGTCGAACCTCGAGGCGCTGGCCGGTAAGTCCTGCGGACTGGCCGAAGACGTGCTGGTGGAGCAGGATCCCAACATCGGCATGCTCTCGCCGGTGACGGGGCCGGTGGCCGACGCGCTGGGAGCCGGGTTGTCGGAAGCCTTCACCCCCAACGGCATTCCCGCTGACGTCCGCGCCGACCCGGTGATGGAACGCCCGGGCGACCGCAGCTTCGTCAACGACGAGGACAAGACCGCGACCACCAATCAGGCCGGCACCGAGGGCGGCACCACCCAGGCACCGGGGATCAACGGCTCGCCCGCCGCGCTGCCCTACAACCTCGACCCCGCCCGCACGCCGGTGCTGGGAAGTTGGCGGTCGGGTGTTCAGGTCGTCGCCCGGCTGCGGTCGGGCTGGTATCGACTGCCCGCCCGCGACCAGGCCCGGCCGCTGATGGTCGTGTCGGCCGCGGGCCGGTTCGACGCCCACGAGGTGCAGCTGCAATGGGCCACCGACGACGAGGCGGCCGCCGGGAAATCCGGTGGCTCACTGCAGTTCTCGGACGTCGGGGCGTCGCCGGCCTGGCGTAACCTGCGGCTGGCGCGCTCGGCGATCCCGAGCAACGCGACCCAGGTCCGCCTGGTCGCCAACGACGAAGACCTGGCTCCGCAGCACTGGATCGCGCTCACTCCGCCGCGGATTCCGCAACTGAGCACGCTGCAGGACGTGGTGGGCTCCGTCGACCCGGTGTTCTTGGATTGGCTTGTCGGACTGGCATTCCCGTGCCAGCGGCCGTTCGGTCATCAGAACGGCGTCGACGAGGCGCCGAAATGGCGCATCCTGCCCGACCGGTTCGGCGCCGAGGCCAACTCCCCGGTGATGGACAACAACGGCGGCGGCCCGCTGGGCGTCACCGAATTGCTGTTGAAGGCGACCACCATCGCCACCTATCTGAAGGAAGACTGGTCGCGGGACTGGGGCTCGTTACAGCGGTTGACGCCGTACTACCCCGACGCCCAGCCCGCTCAGTTGCAGTTGGGGGTGGCGACGCGCAGCGGCCTGTGGAACCCCGCGCCGCTGCGACACTGACGTCCAGACTGCCGCAACAACGAATCTGCCCCGCTTCTTCAAACCGGAAGCGGGGCAGATTGTTTCGTGCAAGCGACCTCAGGGTCACGGAAGGCTGGAGCGAAGCGGGTGGGTGATCGCCCAGCCGGGGTTGATGAAGTTCGCGGCGTAGTGGCGAATCGGGTGTAACGGACCGCTGTGCGGAACGTAGGGGCTCGCGGAGGCGACGGCCGGCATCAGGGACCCGGCGAGTGACAGACCGATGGTGGTCAGCCCGACGCCCGCGGCGACGCGAAGCTTGGAGACCTTCATGTCCTTCATGGTGGTGATTCCTATCTGCCGTATTTATCTTGGGTCGGCCCCGATGACCGACAACACAAGGTTGCGACAGCCCGCTTGCTAGATGGTCTAGAGATTCTTGCGAAATTCTTGCGTCCCACGCAGTGGGCCTATTGGATCGCAAGCTCCGTAAGCCTACACTTACAGTTCGTGGCCGCTTACCGAAGCGATAACGCCTGGCTGGCCCTGGGCGACGGCACGCGACGGGCCATCGTGGAGCGGCTCGCCCACGGTCCGCTGGCGGTCGGTGAACTGGCCCGCGACCTGCCCGTGAGCCGGCCCGCGGTGTCCCAACACCTCAAGGTGCTCAAGTCCGCCGGGCTGGTGCGCGACCGCGCCGCGGGAACCCGGCGGGTCTACCAGCTCGACCCGACCGGTCTCGAGGCCCTACGTGCCGACCTCGACCGGTTCTGGACGCAAGCGCTCACCAACTACGCCCAGACCATCGACGAGAGCAAGGGAGAAGCCCTATGACGCCGCAGCGAACCCCGAACGTCGCGCACCACGTGGTGGTCAACGCACCCATCGAGCGCGCGTTCGCCGTCTTCACCGATCAATTCGGGGCCATCAAACCCCGCGACCACAACCTGTTGGCGGTCCCGATCGCCGAGACGGTGCTGGAACCCCGGGTGGGAGGCGACATCTACGACCGCGGCGTCGACGGCAGCGTCTGCCGGTGGGCGCGCATCCTGGCCTTCGAACCGCCGCGGCGCCTGGTCTTCGCGTGGCACATCGGCGCGACATGGCAGCTGGAAACCGACCCCGGGAAGGCCAGCGAAGTCGAAGTCCGCTTCACCGCGCAGTCGGCCGAGCGCACCCTCGTCGAGATCGAACACCGCCATCTTGACCGCCACGGTCCGGGATGGCAGTCCCTCGCCGACGGCGTCGACGGCGACGCGGGCTGGCCGCTTTACCTTGGTCGCTACACCCAGCTGATGAGCACTGAGGTCGCGGAATGACCGCGGACCTGATGACCATGGCCCGTGCCGAGCGGGCCGACCTCGCCGAATTCCTGGCCACTTTGACGCCGCAGGATTGGGAGGCGCCCACCTTGTGTACCAAGTGGAACGTCAAAGACGTTGTCGCGCATGTGATCAGCTATGAGGAGCTCAGCACGGCGCAACTGGTGAAGCGGTTCGCGAAGGGCTGGATCGTGCGCACCAACCAGATCGGTGTCGACGAGTTCTCGTCCCTCGGTCCGCAGCAGCTACTCGAGTTTTTGCGCCATCATCTCCAACCACGCGGCCTGACAGCGGGTTTCGGCGGCATGATCGCGCTCGTCGACGGCACGATCCACCACCAGGACATCCGCCGCGCCCTCGGCCGGCCGCGTACCGTGCCCACCGACCGGCTCGAGCGGGTCCTGGGCCTGGTGCCCGGCAATCCGAGACTCGGTGCGGGACGCAGGATTCGGGGGCTGCGACTGCGCGCCGCCGACGTCGACTGGGCGCATGGCAACGGACCCGAGGTCACCGGGCCCGGCGAGGCGCTGCTGATGGCGATGAGCGGGCGACCCGCGGCGGTCGCCGACCTTGCGGGTCCTGGCGTGGACACGCTGGCCGCCAGGTTGAACGGATAGGCCTCAGGCCGAGAGGACTTCGAAGACGAACTCGGAGTTGCCGATCAGGATGTGGTCCCCGTCGGTCAGGGTGGCCCTGGGCGCAATGCGCTGCCCCTGCACCTCGACACCATTGGTCGACCGCACGTCGGTGATCATGAAACCCGTTCCGGTGTCCACGATTACGGCGTGATGCCGGCTG
>NZ_JAFAUS010000066.1 GCF_019243155.1 Mycobacterium sp. | reverse complement strand
GTCGCCGGCCCGGCACCGGCGAGAAGCTGTGCGGCGGTAGCGATTTGGCCCCGCTCGTCGTCGGCCCACACCGTGACCCGGTCCGGGGCGACGGCGACCACCTCGTCCAGCAGCGGCATGTAATCGCGGCTGCGCCCGGCATAGACTGCGCGCCAATTGAGTCCGTGTCGCTGGGCCACCTGGATCATGGGCAGGACCGGTGTCACCCCGATGCCGCCGATGACGAACAGCACCTCCCGCTCGTCGGTGACGAGGTAGAACGCGTTGCGCGGACCCTCGAATTCGAAAACGTCGCCAACCTGGTAAGAGTCGTGCATCTCGATGGAACCGCCGCAGCCGTCGGCGATCCGCCGCACGGCAATTCGGTACTCGGTGCGACGTCCGGGGGTACCGCACAGCGAGTACTGCCGGCGGCGACCGGACGGCAGCCGAACGTCGATGTGCGCGCCCGGTTTCCACGACGGCAGCAATCCGCCGTGCTGGTCGGCCACCGTCAACGCGACCACGTCGGGCGTCAGCATTTCACGTTTGGTGACCACCGCGGTGCTGGTTCGTTGTACCGGCGAAACCCGCTCCGGCGTCCAGCGCGAGGCGCTCGCGAAGCTGCCGAACAGCGACCCCACGCCATACAGCGCCGTGTACATCCGGTCGCGCTTGCGGCGGCCATACAGGTCAGCGGGCCTCGTGTTCCAAATAGTCTGTGTCACTTCGTTGTTCCTATCCGGATACCTGTTCCGATGCCGGCCTTGCGGTCGACCCACTCGGTGGTGAGCCGGGCGACGACGTCGGGATGCGAGGTCACCACCCAGTGGCCGCCCTCGATCTGAACGATCCTGTTGCCGTCCGGAATCGAGCCGGTGAACCGCTGCAGTGCGGGCGTCACGAAATGGTCCTGGCGCGCCACCAGCACCTGCACCGGAACTCCCGTCAGAGGCAGCTGCACCGGGGGCGAGAGAATCGGTTCGGGCATGTTGGCGCGATACAGGTTGAGGCCGCTGAGGTAGTCATCGACCGACCGGTACGCCGCACCGCGCCGGCCGCTCGCACCCGAGCTACCGATACGTTCAACGGCGTCAAAGACTTTCACGGTCGCCCGTGACCGGATCGCCGCCTCGGGCACGCCCGGGCACAAGAAGAACCAGATGTATGAGGACGCGACGATCTGCCTGACGACGTCGGCGACGGCCCGCGGCGTGCGCGGCGACCGAAGGAACCTGCCCGCATAGTTCAGATGCGGCCCGGAGATCGACGTGAACGAGGCGACCTTGCCCATCACCGTGTCGTCGGTGACCGCCGCCCAACCCTGGATGGAACCCCAGTCGTGGGCCAGGAGGTGAACCGGGCCCACCCCGAGACTGTCGATCACCGCGCCGATATCGGCGACCAGTTGGGGCAGCCGATACCCCGATCGGTCTGCGGGCGTTGATGATTCGCCGGCGCCGCGCACATCGAAGGCCACGAAGTTGTGGTCAGAGTTGTAGCGGGGACCCAGGTTCTCTGCGACGCCGTCCCACACGTGGTGGTTGTCCGGGTAACCATGGATCGCCAGGATGGTCGGGCGCCCCTTGTCGATCTCGGTGTAGGCGTGCACCGCCAATGACACGCCGTCGGAGGCGGTCACGGTGCTACGGGTCACCCGGGTGGCGAAATGCCTGGTGGTCATGGACCCTCCGATTGGTGTCAGTGCGAAGCGCGGGCCGCGGGTGATCGGGCCAGGTAGTCGACAGCGCGTCCGACCCCACCCAACTGGGAGGGATGAAAACTCGGCGTGTAGTACGCGAGGATGACGCGCAGAAACTCGAACGGTCCGGGCACCAATTTGCGGCGGGCGGAGCCGAAGTAGTCGCTCCAGCGCGGTTTGGTCCCCGGCGCCATGTTCGGGTCCACCGAGTACATGAACCGCACCCCGCGGATGAACAGCCACAGCAACGCCGGGGTCACCAGCAGCTGAGTGCGCACCTGCCGCCAGTAGCCGGCGCGCAGATGCTTCATGGTGTCGAACGCGACGGCCTTGTGCTCGACCTCTTCTGCGCCGTGCCAGCGAATCAGATCCAGCATCACCGGGTCGGTGCCGATCGCGTCGAGTTGTGGGGTGTCGAGGATCCACTCACCCAGAATCGCGGTGTAGTGCTCGAGGGCCGCCACCATCGACACCCGCTCGAGCAGCCAGCTCTGCCGCCGGCGTCGGGTCCACCCGGGCCGGTCACCGATGAGCTTGCGAAACAGCCAGGCCATCTGGTCGGTGAATGGCGTGACGTCGAGTCCGGTCGCGGCGAAGTGGTCCTGCATCCCCGAGTGCGCTTGGGAGTGCATGGCCTCCTGGCTGATGAACCCCTGCACGTCCAGCCGCAACTGATCGTCCTTGATCAGCGGCAACGTGTCCTTGAACGCGTCGACAATGAACTCCTCACCCGCCGGCAGGAGCAGGTGCAGCACGTTGCAGAAGTGGGTGGCGAAGGGCTCGTTGGGCACGTAGTAGAACGGCAGCTTCGCCCAGTCGAACTCGACGTCACGGGCCTGCAGAACGATCCGCTCGTGGTCGAGTGAGTCGTCATGGGGTCCCGCCGCCTGATCGTCGACGGTGAACATGGTCATCTCCTTGGAGAGGTTAGGCACTGCGTTGCTCTTCCTCCTCAGACTCGGTGATCAACCGCTCCTGCCGCAAGAACCGGACCAGATGATCGACGGTGTCGGTCAGCGCCGGCTCCCGCAGGTGGACCTTGGCCAACTCGCGCGCATGCCGGTACTGCGTGTTGTCGTACCGCTTGTCGCGCATCGCCGAGATCTTCTTCGCCGACCGCGTGAGGAAATCGACCAGCGGGTAGAGCCCGTCACGCGGCGTGCACCGGCGGTCGACCTCCTCGGCGAAGGACGGTACGTCGCGGTAAGCGAAACGGTACCCATAACGCTCGGTCAAGATCCGCGCGACGTCCGTCAGGTTGTAGTAATCGTCGGCCGTCATGTTGAAGACAGGAGCCCCGAGGCCGCCCGGCTCCACCGGAAGGTCCATCAGCGCGACGATGTGGTCGGCGATCAGATCCGCGGGCAGCAGGCTGATCTGGTTGAGCGCGTTGACGGCCAGCCCGTGTTCGATCATGAACGCGGTGAGGCGCACCAGGATGTCATCCGTGCTCCCGAAGCCCGCCCGGGTGGGCGAGATCAGCGACGGCCGGTAGATGCG
>NZ_JAFAUS010000007.1 GCF_019243155.1 Mycobacterium sp. | reverse complement strand
CCACTGGGGATTCCAGGTCGATCGGTTCGGGCTCAAGGTCCGCCACGACATCGGCGTCGACCGGATCCAGTGGTCCACCGACTTCCCGCACGTCCAGTGCGACTGGCCGAACTCGCGGCAGATCATCGAAGACCAGTTCCGCGACATCCCCGCCGACGAAAAGCGCAAGATCGTCTGCGACAACGCGCTGAAGTACTTCAAGGCGGGGAAGTTCGCCGCCGCCTGAGGCGGCGGTCGCTCCGGCGTCTCGCCTCTCCCCGACCTGCGGGCCGGGAGAGGCGAGAGCGTCGGCATAGGTTGACGGCCCGGAGAAGCGCCGGTCGCCCTAAATCCGCTTGCGCAAGAGCGGCATCGCCCTCGCGGTCAGAACGCGCTCCAGGCTCTTGAACCAAGGCTAGATTTTCACGATCAGGCGGTCCGAACGCAGCGAGCCCGGCGCTCCTCGCGCCGGGCTCCGCACGCCGCTTTGGCGGACCTTTCCCCGCTAGCGCGGGGCGAGGGTTACGAGCCCGAGACGCCGAAGCGGTACTTGAGGCCGAAGCCGAACATCCGCGGCGGCCCGTAGATGGAGCTCGCGATGCCGATCTGGGAGGCAGGCGAGAGGTCGTCGGAGCCGATCCGGTAGAGTTGGTTGGTGAGGTTGGTCATGAAGAACGAGGCGTCGATCGGGTGGCCGAAGATCCCATGCCAGGTGGCCCGCAGATCCAAGGTGTTGTAGGCGGGCTGCAGCGAGTAGGGATTGAGGCGGCTCACCAGGGTGAGCCAGGTCTTGGTCTGGTAGTGCCAGGTGGCGCCGATGGTGACGGTGCCGATGGCCGGGTCCAGCGGCAGGTCGTAGTCGGCGTTCAAGCCGACCTCGTTCCTCGGCATGTAGCCCACCGCGTTGGCCGAGCAGTAGCCGGCGACCAGAAAGGCGTTGGGATTGCAGGGGCTGGTGGGGTTGGTCAGCGGGTCGGTGGGCAGCGGTTTGTAATGGCCCGCGAAGTAGGCGTAGTTCACGCCGATGGTCATGCCCTGGAACGGGATCAGGGTGCCTTCGAACTCGACCCCCTGGTAGACGGCGTCGTCGACGTTCTTGACCACCGCCACCGCCTGGCCGTTCTGCGGCGGCAGGTTCACGTTCTGCTGAATCTTGGTGTAGTCGTCGTGGAACAGCGCGATGTTGGTGCGCAGCTTCACCCCGTGGATGTCGAAGTCGGCCTTGGCGCCCACCTCCACGGAGAGATCGCCTTCAGGCTGGTAGCGCGGGTCCACCCCGGTCGGGGCCGCCCCGGCCACGCCGCCCGGCCGGTAGCCGCGGCTGACCTTCGCATAGATCATCTGGTTCGGACTGAACTGGTAGCTCGCCCCGGCCGTGTAGGTGAAGGCGTGGAACTGCGCCCGCACGTGCACGCACGGCGCGGTCGGCAGGTCGATGCAAACCGAGTGCGGAACGGTGGTGAAGGCCGCTGGCAGGAGAGGCGAGGGCTCCGGCAGGATGTAGGTGTTCACGTCGGAGTGGTTGCTGTCCGAGGAGTAGCGGACGCCGCCGTTGATCTTCAGGCCGGGCAGGAAGTCGTGGAGGTCGTACTCGACGTTGCCGTAGCCGGCCACCTCCCAGGTCTTGATGAGGGCGACGTTGGTGCGCTGGAAGACGCCGAAGCCGATGGTGTTGTTCTCGCTGGGACCGGCGTTCTTCTGGGCATCGGTGTAGGCGCCGGCCGACCAGGTCAGGCGGTCGTCGAACACCTTGCCGGAGAGGCGGAACTCCTCGCTGAACTGCTCCTGGCTGATCAGCGGGATGTTCGGGGCGCCGTTGGGACAGGCCGAGTGACAGGGCCTGACCACCGCGCCGGAGCCGCCGAGGAAGTCCTGCGCCTCGTCGTCCTTGGTGAAGATGTAGCCGAAGATGTTCTTCACCGTGAGGAAATGCAGGTCCCAGGTGGTGGTGTTGGTGACGAAGATGTTGTCGCGGCGGTCGAACACCGGCCCGGTCTCGAAGGTCGCCCGCGGACCCAGCGCCAGCTGGCGTGAGACCATGTGCTCGAGGGAGGCAAGGTAGTTGGGCCCGGTGAACGGGGTGAGGCCCGCCTGGACGCCCACCACGTCGCCGAGCGCGTTGAGCGAGTAGAGGCCCGGAAACAGGCTCGCGATCCCAAGCGCGTTGGCCGTCAGCGGCGTCTGGTTGATATACTCCGGCTCGACCGAGGTGCCGTTCTCGTTGGTGTGCTCCCAGGAGACGGAGGTGTAGTTCTCCAGGTTCTCGGTGGGCTTGATGATGATCCCGACGCGGAAGGCGTCGTAGTTGACGTTGTCGAGGTCCTTGCCGGTGACCAGGTTCTGGGTGAAGCCGTCCCTCCGGCTGAGGTCCATGGCGCCGCGGATCATCAGCTTGTCGGGGATGACCGGAATGTTGAGGGCGGCGGTGACGTCCCTGAGGTTGTAGTCTCCGACTTTCCCCTCGACGTAGCCGTCGAACTGGTTGGAGGGCCGCTTCGGATAGAGCATCACGTTGCCGCCGTCGGTGACCCGGCCGAACTGCGTGCCCTGGGGTCCGCGCAGGATCTGGACGTTGTCGAGATCGAAGAACATGCCGTGGTCGATCTGGGTGACCGGCACGTCGTTCAGGTAGGTCAGCACCGCATTGAACTGGTTGCTGTAGGAGTAGGACTGGCCGCGGATCGTATAGACGACGTTCTCCCGGTCGGAGATGGTCGCCGGAACCGTCAGCCCGGGGGTCAGATTGGCCAGGGTGGTCGGCTCGAAGACACCCGCGGAATCGATCGCCTTGGGCGTCACCACGGTCACCGCCACCGGCACCCGCTGCAGGTTCTCCGAGCTGCGCCGCGCCTGCACCACCACCTCCGAGAGCGAGGTCGTCCCCTGGCCCGTCGCCGCCGTGGTGTCCGTCGCCGCGGCCGTCGCCGTCGCCGCGCGCGCCCCGGGCGCAAACCCGAGCGTGGCGGTCGCGGCCGCGATCAGAAC
>NZ_JAFAUS010000439.1 GCF_019243155.1 Mycobacterium sp. | reverse complement strand
ATCCACACACAGCCGGTGGCATTCGTTGATGATGCCCAGCGCCATCATCGCGATGCCGATGCGTTCGGCGGCGAAATTGTCGCGGGCGCTCTCGCGGCCGTCGCCGCCGCCGTGCTGTTCGCTCTCGCCGAGCAGCCGGTCCGGGGTGAGTCGCACGTTGTCGAAGAACAGCTCGCCGGTCGGCGAGGACATCATGCCCATCTTCTTGAACGGCTTGCCCTGCGTCAGCCCCGGCATGCCGGAGTCGAGGACGAAGATCAGCACCGGGCGGTTCCGTGTATCGACCTTTTGGTCCGGACCTGCGTCGCCGTCGTCGAGTTTGGCGTACACGATCAGAACATCGGCGTAGGGACCGTTGGTGATGAACGTCTTCTGCCCGTTGAGGATGTAATCCGCCCCGTCGCGCTTGACGTAGGTCTTCATGCCGCCGAACGCATCTGAGCCGGAGTCCGGCTCGGTGATCGCCCACGCCGCGATCTTCTCCAGCGTCATCAGCTCCGGCAGCCAACGTTCCTTCTGCGCCAGCGTGCCGCGACTCATGATGGTCGCCGCGCCCAGACCAAGGCTGACGGACGCGGTGCTCAGCAACCCGATGCTGACGGTGGCGAGTTCGGACACCAGCACCGCGATCATCGACCCCTGGCCGACCAAACCGCCTGCGCCGTCCGACTTTTCGTCCTGCTCGTCGGGTGCGGGGGTCCCGTTCTGTTTGGCGCGCTCGCGGTCCAGCATCTTCTTGACCGATTCGGCGGCCAGCGCATCGAGCCCGAACTGACTGAACAGCTTGCGCACGATCGGATAGGGCGACAGCGCGCCCGTCTCCAATTCGTCGAGGTTCGGGCGAATCTCCCTGTCGATGAACTGACGGACGGCGTCGCGAACCATCAGGTCGGTGTCCGACCACTCGATCATGGCGTCCTTAACGCTCGGCGCGCTGGTAGGCCGTGACGACGGCGGCGCCACCGAGCCCGATGTTGTGCTGCAGTGCGGCGGTGACGTTGTCGACCTGACGCTTGTCCGCCGTGCCGCGCAGCTGCCAGGTCAGTTCGGCGCACTGCGCCAGCCCGGTCGCACCCAGCGGGTGGCCCTTGGAGATCAGGCCGCCGGAGGGGTTGACCACCCAGCGTCCGCCGTAGGTGGTGTCGCCGTTGTCGATCAGCTTGGGCGCCTCGCCCGGGGCGCACAGACCCAGCGCCTCGTACAGCAGCAGTTCGTTGGCCGAGAAGCAGTCGTGCAGCTCGATGACCTGAAAGTCCTGCGGCCCGAGCCCCGACTGGTCGTAAACCTTCTGTGCCGCTTGCACATTCATGTCATAGCCGATGAGGTTCTTGGCGCTGCCGTCGAAGGTCGACGCGAAGTCGGTGGTCATCGCCTGGCCGACCACCTCGACCGCCTGGCCCGCCAACCCGTGGCTGTCGACGAACTTCTCGCTGGCCAGGATCGCCGCGCCGGAGCCGTCGGAGGTCGGCGAACACTGCAGCTTGGTCAGCGGGTCCGAGATCATCCGGGCCGCCAGGATGTCATCGAGCGTGTAGGACTCCTGGAACTGCGCGAACGGGTTGTTGACGGAGTGCTTGTGGTTCTTGTAGCCGATCTTGGCGAAATGCTCTGCGGTGCTGCCGTATTGCTTCATGTGCTCGCGGCCGGCCGCGCCGAACATCCACGGCGCGACGGGCATCGCGAACTCGTCGATCTCGGCCATCGCCTTGACGTGCTTGCCCATCGGCGATTCCCGGTCCTGGGCTCCCCCGCCCAGCGAGCCGGGTTGCATCTTCTCGAAGCCGAGCGCGATGGCGCAGTCGACGATTCCGCCGCGGATCGCCTGGGCCGCCAGGAAAAGCGCCGTCGAGCCCGTCGAGCAGTTGTTGTTGACGTTGACGACGGGGATGCCGGTCATGCCCAACTCGTAGAGCGCCCGCTGCCCGGACGTCGAATCGCCGGCGACATAGCCGACGTAGCCCTGCTCCACCTCGCGGTAGTCGATGCCGGCGTCGGCCAGCGCGTTGGTCCCCGACTCCCTAGCCATGTCCGGGTAGTCCCAGCCCTCGCGGCGGCCCGGCTTTTCGAACTTCGTCATGCCGACGCCGACGACGTAAACCTTGTTGGACATGGGACACCTTCTTCGGCCTAGGTTTTTTGACACCTGTCTAGTCGGCAGCTTAGCCGTGCGGCGATCGCGCCCGGAACCCCCACTTCTCCCGATGCTTCTCTCAATGCTTCTCTCAATGCTGGGCGCGCGTTGCTTGCGTAGGCTCTAAGCGACACCCACGACGAAAGACTCACGACTATGAAGGCAACGGTCACACCCGAAGCCGAGTACGCGATCGCCGACATCGCCCACCGTCACGGGCTCTCCCGCGAAGCTGTGCTGGCGATGCTGTTCGCCATGCACGCCGGCGGCGGCACCATGGCCCAGTTCGACATCCCCGAACTCGGCGGCTCCGGGCAGTGGATGCGCGGCGGGATGACGATGGTCGGCAACATGTTCGACAACGCGCTCAAGGCGCGCGTGGATGCGCTGTGCAACGAGCTGACCCAATTGCTCGCCACCACCACGGTGTTTCCCGCCGGGGCCCAGGCCTCCGGGTACGCCCAACACGGGTTCACCGCGGGCAACTGGTGGCCGGCCGACCTGGGCGTGCCCAGCTCGGCGGGCGGGCAGAACGACGCCCGCTACGCGATCTTCCCGAGCACTCGGCGACTGGCCATCCAGATCAACGGCGTCACAAGGGTTTTCGACACCGGCGAGCACCAGATCGGTGGCGTGCAACAGCAGCAGGGCGGCGGATACGGCTCGGCGAGCTTCACCAGCCAGTTCGGCACGTTCGACGTGTCGAGCCTGCACGAACTGGGTTCGCGGCACGTGGCCGAGACTCCCGCGGCCGCACCCGCCCCGCAGTATCAGTCGCAGTATCAATCGCACCCGGCCCCGCAGTCCGCGCCCCCGCCGCAGGCACCGCCACCGCCGGCGGCGTCCCCGGCCCCGGTGGATCCCACCACCATCGTCGCGGCCATCGAGTCGCTGGCCGGGTTGCACGAGCGCGGCATCCTCTCCGACGAGGAATTCGGGGCGAAGAAGGCCGAACTGCTCGGCCGGCTGTAGATCCGCTACAGCGTCGAGGGGCGGATCACCACCACCGACTTGGTCCGCGCGCCCTCGTCGCGCAGCAGCGCCATCACCCGCCCCGCGGAATCGCAAGCGGCATAGATACCGTCGATGCCGGCCGGGGAAAGGCTCCGCCCGTTGCTTGCCGCGTCGGCCTCCTCGTCGGTCAGGTCGTGGCGTTCAAAGATCAGCAGGCAGGCCTCGTCGAGAGTCATGCTCAGCGCGGGGCGCTCCGCCAGGTCATCGAGCGGGCGGGCGTGGCCCAGCTCGAAACGGCCGACGCGGGTGCGGCGCAACGACGTCAGATGCCCACCCACCGAAAGCGCGGCGCCGAGATCGCGGGCCAGCGCGCGAATGTAGGTTCCCGACGAACAGTCCACCTCGACGTCGAGGTCGACCAGCCCGTCGTGGGTGCGGGCGGCAAGCACCTCGAAACGGTCGATGCGCACCGGCCTGGGCTCGAGTTCGACCGTCTGGCCCTCACGCACCAGGCGGTACGCGCGCCGGCCGCCCACCTTGACCGCGCTGACCGACGACGGCACCTGCTCGATGTCGCCGCGCAGCCCGTCGACCGCGGCGGCGATCTCCTCGTTCGTCAGGTGCTCGGCCGGGACGCTGGACAGCAGTTCGCCCTCGGCGTCCTCGGTGGAAGTGGTCTGGCCCAGGCGGATCGTGGCGGCATACGACTTCGACGCCGCCGTCAACAGACCCAGGATCTTGGTCGCGCGGTCAACGCCGACGACGAGCACGCCGGTCGCCATCGGGTCCAGGGTCCCGGCGTGACCCACCCGGCGGGTGGCGAATATCCGGCGGCAACGCGACACCACGTCATGGCTCGTCATCCCCGCGGGCTTGTCGACGACGACCAATCCCGGACCAAACCGCGGCCCGCCAGGGCTTGCGCTCATAGCACGATCGCGGTCAGCACCAGCCCGCGCTCGACCGACCAGCGGCCGGCGAGCGTGGTCAGCGGCGGACCGGACAGCGCCTCCGGATCGATGAGAATCCGGGACACGAAACTGCCCGTCACCGACCCGGGCCCGTCGGCCTCTAAGGTGATGTGCGCGTCCTCGAAGCCCAGCCATCTCTTGGTCAGCGGGAACCACGCCTTGTACGTTGCTTCCTTGGCGCAGAAGAGGATACGGTCCCAATGCAGTCCCGCCGAAAGCTTCTGCGGGATCTCGCCGCGCTCCTCGGGCAGGCTGATTGCGTCCAGCACACCGTTGGGCAGCACGTCGTGCGGTTCGGCGTCGATGCCCACCGACCGCACCTCGCCGGTGCGCCCCACCACCGCGCCGCGGTAGCCCGTGCAGTGCGTGAGGCTGCCCACCACCCCTTCGGGCCAGCAAGGTTCTCCCTTGTCGCCCTTGAGGATTGGCGCGGGCGGGAGGCCAAGCCGGCCCAACGCGATCCGGGCGCAGTGCCGGACCGTGATGAACTCGTTGCGGCGCTTGGCCACCGACTTGGCGATCAACGGCTCTTCTTCGGGCAGCGGCGTCAGGCCGGGCGGGTCGTCGTACACCTCCGAATAGGCCAGGCCCGACGAACCCTGCGCAGGCAGCACCGAGGAGACCAGCATCTGTCCCGTCACCGTGATTGCCGCTGCCGCAACCGTTCCCGGAACTGCGTGGCCTGCTGCCGCATCTCGGGAGTGATCTGGAAGTGGCCGCCGAAATCGTTGAGGTAGCCCGGCGCGTACTTCGGATCCGGCAGCACCTGACGCAGCCAGTGATAGGGCTTGCGGCGCCGCCACTCTCGCGGATAACCCACCGACACCTCCTCGAAGCGCACGTCGTCGTACCACGTGGTGCGCGGGATGTGCAGGTGGCCGTAGACCGAGCAGATGGCGTTGTAACGGGTGTGCCAATCGGCGGTCTTGGTGGTGCCGCACCACAGCGAGAACTCGGGGTAGAACAACGCATCGCAGGGATCGCGAACCAGCGGAAAGTGGTTCACCAGGACGGTCGGCGTCATCCAGTCCAGCTGCTCGAGACGGTCCCGGGTGATCGCCAGGCGCTCCCGGCACCAGGCTTCGCGGGTGGGATACGGCTCGGACGAGAGCAGGTACTCGTCGGTGGCGACCACGTTGCGATCCCGCGCGATGGCCAGGCCTTCGGCTTTGCTCGTGGCGCCGTCGGGCAAGAAGCTGTAGTCGTACAGCAGGAACATCGGCACGATCGTGGCCGGGCCGCCGCGCTCGTTCCACACCGGGAAGGGATGCTCCGGCGTGACCACACCCATCTCATCGCACATGTTGACCAGGTAGTCGTAGCGCGCCTTTCCGAAGATCTGCACGGGGTCCCGCGTCGTCGTCCACAGCTCGTGGTTGCCCGGCACCCAGATCACCTTGGCGAAGCGCCGTCGCAGCACGTCAAGGGCCCACCGGATCTCGTCTGTGCGCTCGGCGACATCGCCGGCGACGATCAGCCAGTCATCCGGCGACGACGGGTGCAGCGACTCGGTGATCGGCTTGTTGCCCAGGTGACCGGTGTGCAGGTCGGACACCGCCCACAACGTCGGTTGCCCGCCATTCTGGGAATCCTTGTGGGATTCCTGGTGCGATGCTTTCCCGGTCACGATTGACCACGATAACGAAACGCGCGAATGACCTCGGTTTCAGCCGGGTTCTCCGGTGGGGTGAATTAGAACAAGTTCCTGTTGCCCTGTGACGCCTTATGGACGACTTGTACACTCCCCCGCAAGGGACCGCCGAGGCGTCAGGGGGTTTGAGTGTTCGCCAGTGTGCGTCTGTTGGGGGCGCTTGGTGCACTGCTCACAGCGGTCGTCGTGGGCACGGCGGGCTGGCATGGCGCCGCGCCCTCGCCGTCCGGCCTTAGGCCCGTTGACCTGCGATCGACGGCCCAACCGATGGAAACCACGATGAAGAGCCCGATCGTGGCGACCACCGACCCGCGCCCGTTCGACGCGTGTGAGGACATCCCGTTCGATGCCTTGCAGCGGCTCGGGTTGGCCTTCACACCGCCCGAGCATGAAGACGGCCTTCGGTGCCACTTCGACGCGGGCAACTACCAGCTGGCCGTCGAGCCGATCATCTGGCGCACCTATGAGCAGTCGCTGCCGCCCGACGCCGTCGAGACGACCATCGCCGGTCACCGCGCCGCGCAGTACTGGGTGATGAAGCCGACGTATCACAACAGCTACTGGTTCTTCTCGTGCATGGTCGCCTTCAAGACCAGCTACGGGGTGCTGCAGCAGGCGCTATACTACTCGGCGGTCTATTCCAACCCCGAGGTCGACTGCATGTCGACCAACGCGGCGCGGGCCAACGACCTGGCGCCGTACTACAAGTTCTAGGCCGGACCGCGTCTTAACCTGGGACCGTGAGTATCACTAGGCCGCTGCCCACCATCCGCTCCGCGCAACCCGCCCTACACACGATGCGACACCTGGGCGCCAAGGCGCTCGGCCGCGCGCTGGGTCTGCGGCCGGCGAGCACCGACTACACCGTGGACCGCGTGCTCGTGCCGATGCGCGACGGGGTTCACCTGGTAGCCGATCACTACGCGCCCACCACGTCCACGCCGCTCGGCACGCTGCTGGTGCGCGGCCCCTACGGGCGTGGGTTTCCCTTTTCTCTGGTGTACGCCCAGCTGTATGCGGCCCGCGGCTACCACGTCGTGTTCCAGAGCGTTCGCGGAACGTTCGGGTCGGGCGGAGAGTTCGAGCCGATGGTCAATGAGGCCGCCGACGGCGTCGACACCGTCGCCTGGCTGCGTGAACAGCCTTGGTTCACCGGACGATTCGCCACCATCGGGCTGTCGTATCTGGGCTACACCCAGTGGGCCCTGCTGGCGGATCCCCCACCGGAACTGGCCGCGGCCGTCATCACCGTCGGCCCGCACGATTTCAACGCCGCGGTGTGGAGCACCGGCGCGTTCACGAACGATTTCCTGGGCTGGAGCGACATGGTGGCGCGCCAGGAGGACCCGGTCCGCATCCGGTCCGGGGTCCGCCAGCTGCTGGCTCCCCGCAAGGTCGAGCGGGCGGCCGCCGGATTGCCGTTCGGTGAGTCGGCCCGAGCGCTGCTGGGCACCGGTGCGCCGTGGTTCGAGGCGTGGGTCGAGCACCCGGGCGAAGACGACCCGTTCTGGGAGCGGCTGCGCTACGGGGCCGCGCTGGACCGCGTCCAGGCGCCGGTCCTGCTGATCGGTGGCTGGCAGGACATCTTTGCGCAGCAGACGCTGCAGCAGTACGCGCACCTGCGTGGTCGCGGCACAGACGTCGCTCTGACGGTCGGGCCCTGGACGCACACCCAGCTGCTCAGCAAGGGACTGGCCATCGCCATGCACGACACCCTGGACTGGCTGGACACCCACCTGGGCGGGGCAGACCCCAAGCGCCCCAACAGAGTTCACGTGTGCGTCACCGGTCAGGGGTGGCACAACGTGGCGGACTGGCCGCCCGCCACCACCGAGCGCTCGCTGTACCTGCGGCCCGGCGGCTACCTGGACGAGATCCCACCGGCGGACCTCACGAAGGTCACCCCGGCTACCGTCCGCTACGACCCGGCCGACCCGACCCCCACCACCGGCGGTCCCCTGCTGACCACCAACGGCGGTTACCGCGACGACAGCCGGCTCGCCCTGCGCGACGACGTGCTCGCGTTCACCAGCGCGACCCTCACCCATGACCTGTGCGCGTACGGGAGTCCCGTCGTCGAGCTGGCGCACAGTTCGGACAATCCGAACGTCGACCTGTTCGTCCGCGTCAGCGAGGTCGACGCGAAAGGCCGCTCCCGCAACGTCACTGACGGCTACAAGCGACTGAACTCCGCGCAGAAGTCCCGCAAGCCC
>NZ_JAFAUS010000373.1 GCF_019243155.1 Mycobacterium sp. | reverse complement strand
CGTGCGGGCCTCGGCGAGTTCTGCCAGCAGTTGCTGCTCGGCGACCGCCACCCGCTCGGCCTCGGCCTCCAGCGCGTCCGGGTCGGTGTCGCTGGGTCGTGCCGGCTCGACGTCGAGATACTGCGCGCGCTCGTTGGCGATGCGGACCGTGGCGGCCACCCGTTCGGCCAGCGCCGACGGCCCGAACCAGGTCTGTTGGACCGACTCGGCGCGCACCGACAGCTCGGCCAGCGCGGTCTCGTGCGCGGTCAGCTCCTCGGACGCCACGGCCAGCCGGGCCGCGGCCTCGTCGTGCTCGCGGCGCATGGCGGCCTCGGCCTCGAAGATGGCGTTGCGCTCCCCCTGGCGGTTCACCAGGTCGTCGGCGGCCAGCCGCAGCCGCGCGTCGCGCAGGTCCGCCTGGATGGTCTGCGCGCGACGGGCCACCTCGGCCTGACGGCCCAACGGTTTGAGCTGGCGGCGCAGCTCGGTGGTCAGGTCGGTGAGCCGGGCCAGGTTCGCCGACATCGCGTCGAGTTTGCGGAGAGCCTTTTCCTTGCGCTTGCGGTGCTTGAGGACGCCGGCGGCCTCTTCGATGAAGGCGCGACGATCCTCGGGCCGCGACTGCAGGATCTCGTCGAGCTTGCCCTGCCCCACGATGACGTGCATCTCGCGGCCGATTCCGGAGTCGCTGAGCAGCTCTTGCACGTCCATCAAACGGCAACTGCTGCCGTTGATTTCGTATTCGCTGGCGCCGTCGCGGAACATCCGCCGGGTGATCGACACCTCGGAGTATTCGATCGGCAGCGCGTTGTCGGAGTTGTCGATGGTGACGGTGACTTCGGCCCGGCCCAGCGGCGCGCGCGACGAGGTGCCGGCGAAGATGACGTCTTCCATCTTGCCGCCGCGCAGGGTTTTCGCGCCCTGCTCTCCCATGACCCAGGCCAGGGCGTCGACGACGTTGGACTTGCCCGATCCGTTGGGCCCGACGACCGCGGTGATGCCCGGCTCGAAGCGCAGAGTCGTCGGCGAAGCGAAGGACTTGAAGCCCTTCAGCGTCAGACTCTTGAGGTACACGGCGAGCCAGACTACCGCTCGAATCGGCCGCGTCAGCCTCAGCGCGGGGTGTCGACTCGCCCGAAATTTGCCTGTTGTTCACCGCTCGACGCACTGGTCACAGTGGCCACTTCAGTCACGAGCGGGGACCCGGTCAGCGCTCGACGAAACCCACGAATCGCTCTTCCGGCTGCGACCATTCGGCGTCCACCTTGTCGACGTGGCCCGGCCGCGACGGGTACCAGTCGCCGCCCTCCAGCAGGTGCAGCAGCCTCTCACCGGCTTCCCGTGGCCCCTGGGCGACGACCAGAACGCGGCCGTCGGGCTGGTTCGCGGCGTAGCCGGTAAGTCCCAGCTCGAGGGCCCGCGAGCGCGTCCACCAGCGGAAACCGACCCCCTGGACCATGCCGTGCACCCAGGCGGTGAGCCGGACGTCAGGTTGCGACGTGGGATCCGACATCGGCGACCTCGAAGTTGACCTGTGTGCCGGACTCGAGCGTGCGCCCGACCGTGCACACCAGCTCGATGGCCCGATTGACGATGACCAGCAGCCGTTCCTTCTCTTCCGCGGACAGCGAGGACAGGTCGAGCTCGAGGGTCTCCTCGAGCAGCGGATAGCGCTCGTGGCTGCGGTCCGCGGCGCCGGACACCTTGATCACCGCGTCGTAGTCGTCGCCGAGCCGGCGGGCCAGGGGCTGATCGCTGGACAACCCGCTACACGCGGCCAGCGCGATTTTGAGCAGCTCGCCAGGCGTGAACACGCCGTCGACGTCCTCGGAGCCGATGAGTACCTGGGCTCCGCGAGAGCTGTGCCCGGTATAGCGGCGGGTTCCGGTGCGTTCGACCCACAATTCGGTCATGCCCTATTTCTACCGGTTGGGCATACTTCGTTTCATGGCCACCGTCGTCGCGTTCCATGCGCATCCCGACGACGAGGTGATTCTCACCGGCGGCACACTCGCCCGCGCCGCGGCGGCCGGGCACCGCGTGGTGGTCGTCACGGCGACCGACGGTCGCGTGCACAACGACGACGGCCATTACCGGATGGATGAATTACGTTCCAGCACAGGCATTCTTGGGGCGCATCGAGTCGAATGCCTCGGCTACGCCGACAGCGGCTACGGTCCGGAGTTCTACCCGGACCCACCCGGACGGGTCCGGTTCGGGCGCGCGGACGTCGATGAGGCCGCCCAGTGGCTCGCGGTGATACTGCGCGAAGAGGGCGCGGACATGCTGCTCAGCTATCAGCGAAACGGCGGCTACGGCCACCGGGATCATGTCCAGGTTCATCATGTGGGCAAGCGCGCGGCCGAACTCGCGGCCACCCCACGGGTTCTCGAGGTGACGATGCCGCGCGAATTGCTGCGCCGGATCGCCGATCTCGCCCACCTGCTGCGGCTACCGGCACCGTATGGCCGCGACATCGTCCGCACCGCGTATGCCCCCAAATCGACGATCACGCATCGGATCAACGTCTTCGGCTTCGCCCGTCAGAAGCGAGATGCGTTGGCCGCCCACCGCTCTCAGATCGGCAACGACGCCCAGTCGGCGCGCTGGTTCGCCGTCCTGCATTGGTTACCGCCTCAGGTCTTCGGCCTGCTGTTCAGCCACGAGTGGTTCGTGGACCCGGCCACACCCGCGGGACACCTGCGCCGCGACATCTTCGACTGACACTCACACCCGCGGCCGTGGCTGACATTTCGGGCAGTAGAACGACGAACGATTCATAAACTTCTCGCGGCGAATAATCGCGCCGCAGCGGTGGCAGTTCTGGCCCTCGCGGCCGTAGGCGTCCAGCGAACGGTCGAAGTATCCGGATTCGCCGTTGACGTTGATGTACAGGGAATCGAACGACGTCCCACCTTCGGCGAGGGCGTCGCGCATCACGTCGGCAGCCGCGTCCAGTACGGCCCGCAGTTTGGGACGGCTCAACGTCGAGGCGATGCGCGCGCCGTTGACCTTGGCCCGCCACAGCGCCTCGTCGGCGTAGATGTTGCCGATGCCCGAGACCAGCTGCTGATCGAGAAGCTGTCGCTTGATCTCAGAATGCTTGTGCCGCAACACTTCTACCACCGCGTCGGGATCGAAGCGGGGATCCAGCGGATCGCGTGCGATGTGCGCGACGGGGACGGGGACGACGCTGCCATCGACGGTTACCAGGTCGGCGAGCATCCACCCGCCGAACGTGCGCTGGTCGACGAAGCTCAGCACCGTGCCCTCGTCGAGCAACGCGGAGATCCGGACGTGCTCGGCGCGGGGCACCGTCCCCAGCAGCATCTGGCCGCTCATCCCGAGGTGAACCACCAATGCCGAGTCCGGCTCAGAGCCCGGCTCGGTATCGAGCAAGAGCCACAAGTACTTTCCGCGCCGATCGGTGCCGATGATCCGCGCGCCGAGCAGCTGCGCGGTGAGGTCGGCGGGCCCCGCCTCATGGCGGCGCACCGCGCGCGGGTGATGAACGCGGACGGCGGTGATGGTCTTTCCCGCAACACGGTCTTGCAAGCCGCGGCGTACCACCTCGACTTCGGGCAGTTCGGGCATCTAGTGATGATCGCAAGCGAGGCGAAGCCGGGCGCAGCGGGTCATCACCATCATCGCCGCCTAAGCCGACGTTTTCCCCGCGGTGTCAAGCACTTCCAGCGCCTTCCACGTCGCCGCCGCGGCCTTCTGCTCCGCTTCCTTCTTCGAGCGGCCAACACCAGACCCGTATTCGGTGTCCATCACGACGACGACCGCGGTGA
>NZ_JAFAUS010000492.1 GCF_019243155.1 Mycobacterium sp. | reverse complement strand
TACGTGCGTCTCGGCGTCGTGATCGACGGCAAGTATCACTGGCGGGCGTACTCGCTCACGTCCGATCCCGAGCCCGACGACGGCTTGATCAGCGTGACGCCCAAAAAGGTGGACGGCGGCGCCGTGTCGCCGTATCTGGTGGAACGGATTCGGGCCGGCGATCTGGTCCGGCTCAGTGAGATCGAGGGCGTGTTCACGCTGCCCGAGCCGGTGCCGGCGAAGATGCTGTTCATCAGCGCCGGGAGCGGAATCACGCCGATCATCAGCATGCTGCGCAGCCTCGATCATCGCAATGCGGTCAACGACGTGGTGGTGATCCATTCCGCTCGCACCCGTGAGCAGGTGATGTTCCTGGAGGCTCTCGAGGAATTGGACCGCCGCCACGACTCCATGCGGGTGGACGTGCGGCTGACATCGGAGCGCGGCCGACTCGGACCGGAAGACCTGGACGAGGTGTGTCCTGACTGGCGCGAGCGGGAGGCGTTCTGCTCGGGGCCCGGCGAAATGCTGGATGCGCTGATCGAGCACTGGGAGAACAACGGCGACCGCGACCGCCTGCACTTTGAACGCTTCCAGCCCAAGATCGGCGGGGACGCCAATGCCGGCGAGGGTGGCGAGGTGTGCTTCCTCGACAGCGACAAATCCGTCGAATGTGACGGTGGCACTTCAATTTTGGAGGCGGGGGAGCAGGCGGGTCTTAACTTGGCACACGGCTGCCGAATCGGAATCTGTCATACCTGCGTCGGCACGCTGAAGTCGGGCAAGCTGCGTGACCTGCGCTCAGGTGAAGTCACCGAGCCGACCGGACAGGACGTCCGGATCTGCATCAACACCGCCGAAGGCAACGTCGAACTCGAACTTTGACCGAAAGGACGCCAAATGACGAGCGCTGTGAAGAGAACCGGGGGGCAAACCCCCCTGGCCAGGCTGAGCGAACAGGAAATCGAAAAGCTCGCCAAAGAATTGGATGCCATCCACGACGAAGTGTTCGCCGACCTGGGGGACCGGGACCGGCGCTACATCAAGAACGTCATCTCGGCAGAGCGGCAGATCGTGGTGCTCGGCCGGGTGCTGCTGCTGGCCTCGAGGTCGAAGACGGCGTGGGCGCTGGGCACCGCATGCCTAGGCATGGCCAAGATCTTGGAGAACATGGAGATCGGCCACAATGTGATGCACGGTCAATGGGATTGGATGAACGATCCCGACATCCACTCCTCGGTGTGGGACTGGGATACGGCCTCGACCGCGGAATCCTGGAAGCACTCGCACAACTACATCCACCACACGTATACCAATATCCGGGGCAAGGACAAGGACCTCGGCTACGAGCTGTTGCGGATCGACCCCAGTCAGAAGTGGGCCCCGCGCTACCTGTTTCAGCCGATCGCGAACATCCTGCTGATGCTCCTGTTCGAGTGGGGTGTCGCCATTCATGACATGGATATCGACGCGATACGCAAACGCGAGAAGCCGTTTTCGGAGGTGCGCAAGGACCTCAAGGGCATCAGCGGGAAAGCGCGCGCGCAGATCATCAAGGACTACATCGGGTGGCCCTTGATCAGCGCCGGCGCATTCGGGTTGGCCCAGCTGGCATTGCGCGGCAAGATTAACCAGCCGGCGCAGTCACGCCTGGGTAAGCGGCTACGCAAGGTGTCGAACAAGGGTCGCATCGGGGCCCTGGCCGGTTTCCTCGACAAGACCGTGCCCGGAGTGGAAAGCACTTATCTGCGAACCTTGGGCGCCGACGCCGTCGCCAACCTGATGCGCAACGTGTGGTCGAACGCCATCATCTTCTGCGGCCACTTTCCCGACCAGGCGTACACCTTCACTCAGGAGGAGGTCGAGGACGAGACCCGCGGAGGTTGGTACGTGCGCCAGTTGCTCGGCGCCGCCAACATCGAGGGCAGCCCGCTATTCCATATCATCAGCGGCAACTTGGGCTACCAGGTCGAACACCACCTCTACCCCGACATGCCGAGCAGCCGCTACTCGGAGATTGCTCCCAAGATCAAAGACATCTGCGAGCGCTACGAGCTGCCCTACAACTCCGGCCCGTTCGGGAAGCAGTGGCTGATGGTGCAACGCACCATCTTGCGGCTCGCCTTCCCGGGTGGCAAGCCGAGGCCGAAGCCTGGGCCGTACCGCAGCGAGGGTGGCCAGTCGGGACCGCAACGGCCCAGCGAGGGCACCCGGTTCCGGGAGCGGGTCCCGGCCGAACACCCGGCCGCCGGCCCCGAACACAAAGGCACCGGCGTCGACGTGCAGCCGCCCCCGCGCGGTAACGACTGAGCCACACCGCGTTCGGCGTCCGTCTAGCCTGAGCAGATGACGGGCATCGAGGGACACGTCGTCGCCATTACCGGAGCCAGTAGCGGGATCGGTGAGGCGACGGCGCGTCTGCTTGCCGAACGCGGCGCCCGAGTCGTCCTGGGTGCGCGCCGCGTCGAACGCCTCGATGACATCGCGGGTGAGCTACGCGCCGGGGGCGCAACGGTGGTCACGTGCGCCACCGACGTGACACGCCCCGAAGACCTCGCGCGGCTCGTCGGCACGGCAGTCGATGAGTTCGGCCGCCTGGACGTGCTGGTGAGCAACGCCGGCATCAGCAAGATCGGTCCGATATCGGATCTGGATGTCGACGGATGGTCGGCGATGATCGACGTCAACCTGCGCGGAGTGCTGCACGGCATCGCGGCGGCCCTGCCACAGTTCCGCCGTCAGGGCCGCGGCCACTTCGTCACCACGGTGTCCACGGCCGGCCTGAAGATCGTGCCCAACATGGTCGTGTACGCGGCCACCAAGAATGCGGTCCGCACCCTGATGGAAGGCCTGCGCCAGGAGTCGACCGACGGAGTGGTCCGCACCACGTCGATATCGCCGGGGTTCGTCGATACCCAACTGGACAGCTCCATCGACGACGCCGCGATGCGTGAGCAGATCCGGCGCAACATGAGCGACTTCGGCCTGCCACCGGAGGCGGTCGCGCGTGCCGTTGCCTTCGCCATCGAACAGCCCCCCGATGTGGAAATCGGCGATATCACGATCCGCCCCACGGTCCAGGGCTAAAAGTGTGAACGGTTTCCGCGGTCGGTCCGTAGACGTTGTTGATCGTGAATGAAACCCAGAGAACCCGCGCCCCTTGGCGCAGCCCCCTGCGGGGACGATGGCTGACGTCCGTCTTCGGTGCGGTGCTCCTGCTGACACTGCCAACGGTCATCTTGACCGGTCTGCTGTCCTACATCGCTTATGGACCGCAGTTCGGCCAGGCCATCCCGGCCGACGTCGGCTGGCTGAAGCTGCCGACGTTCGACTGGCCCACCAACCCGTCATGGCTGTACCGGTTGACCCAGGGGTTGCACGTCGGACTCGGGCTGGTGTTGATCCCCGTGGTGCTGGCCAAACTTTGGTCGGTGATCCCGAGGCTTTTCGTGTGGCCGCCGGCCCGGTCGATCGCCCAACTGCTGGAACGGGTTTCGCTGCTGATGCTCGTCGGGGGCATCCTGTTCGAGATCGTGACCGGCGTCCTGAACATCCAGTACGACTACATCTTCGGTTTCAGCTTCTACACCGCGCACTACTTCGGCGGATGGGTGTTCATCGCCGGATTCGTGGTGCACGTCGCCCTCAAGCTCCGCACCATGTTGACCGGTCTGCGGTCCAGGTCGCTGCGCGACGTGCTGCGCACCGGACGCGCCGACACCGAAGCGGAGCCCTGGGAACCCGACGGGCTGGCCGCCGAGACGCCGTACCCCGCAACCATGAGCCGCCGGGGTGCTCTGGCACTCGTGGGTGGCAGCGCGCTGTTTGTCGCGGTCATCACGGCGGGCCAGACGCTGGGTGGCTATCCGCGACAAGCCGCCTTGCTGCTGCCCCGGGGACGCACCCGCGGTGACGGACCCAACGACTTCGAGGTCAACCGCACCGCGCTGGTGGCCGGCATCTCTCCCGAGGAAACCGGTGAGCGCTGGCGGCTGATCATGAGCGGTGGCGCCGCGCCGGTGGTGTTGGACCGCAACGCGTTGCTGGCAATGCCACAGCACACCGCTGTATTGCCCATCGCCTGCGTGGAGGGCTGGTCGACCACTCAGGCGTGGAGCGGGGTTCGGCTGGCGGATCTGGCCCGCCGGGCCGGCGTGCCCGCGCCGGGATCGGCGCGCGTCTCGTCGCTGGAGCGCGGCGGTGCCTTCGCTCGCGCGACACTGCAGGGAAGCCAGGTGCTGCACCCGGATGCGCTGCTGGCCCTGCGTGTCAACGGCGCCGACCTTTCCGCGGACCACGGCTTTCCCGCCCGGATCATCGTGCCGGCGCTACCCGGCGTGCACAACACGAAATGGGTGGCCTCCATCGTCTTTCAGGCGGCGGCAAATGCATAGGGCGCTAACGGCTTTCGCAAGGCTCTACGGGTCACGTCCGCTGCATCTGCTGACCCTGATCACGGGATTCGCGCTGTTCGGCTACGTGGTTTTCATCGTCAAGCCG
>NZ_JAFAUS010000402.1 GCF_019243155.1 Mycobacterium sp. | reverse complement strand
AGCACCCTGCGCGCTTCTCCTACTTCGCCACCCTCCCGCTACCCGACGTCGAAGCCGCTGTGCGCGAAGCCATCCGCACGACGGACAGCGGAGCGGCCGGCATCATCGTCATGAGCAACGCCAGCGGGCAGTACCTCGGTGACGCCGCTCTGAACCCGCTGTGGGAACACCTGAACGCGTCCCCCTCGGACACCCTTGTTGCAGTGAGAGTTGCAGCTCACCGCGGCGAACACTCTGTTGATCCAATTCCCCGCACGCCGTTCCGCTTTCGTCGAGGCCCGACGACAACTCGAGTCCGCACGTAGGCTGGAGGGCGGATTATGAACCCGCCACACGGCTTTCTCCGGCGATCGGCGACGCGCACCTTCCGCGACCGCCGCGAGGCCGGGCGCGCGGTGGCCGAAGAGCTGTCGTCCTACCGCGACAGGGACGACGTGCTGGTGTTCGGGCTGGCCCGCGGCGGCGTTCCGGTGGCCTGGGAGGTCGCCACGGCGCTGCACGCCCCGCTGGATGTGTTCCTGGTGCGCAAGATCGGAGTCCCGGGGTGGTCGGAACTCGCCATGGGCGCACTGGCCAGCGGCGGCGGCCTGGTGATGAACGACGATGTGGTCTCCAGCCTGCGTGTCACCGACGAGCAGGTGCGCGAGGTAATCGACAGCGAGACAACCGAACTCACCCGACGCGAGCACGCCTACCGGGGCGGTCGCCCGATGGCCGAGCCGCGCGGCAAGGTCGCGATCTTGGTCGATGACGGCATCGCCACCGGAGCCAGCATGCTGGCCGCCGTTCGCGCCGTGCGGGGCGCAGACCCGAAATCGATCGTCGTCGCGGTCCCGGTGGGGCCGGATTCAACCTGCCGCGAGCTTGGGCAGGAAGCCGACGACGTGGTGTGCGTGACAATGCCGCCCGGTTTCGAGGCGGTCGGACAGGTCTACGAAGACTTCCACCAGGTCAGCGACGATGAGGTTCGCGAGCTGCTCGATACGCCCACGGACTGAGACCTCTTGCGAGAGCAGCTATTTGGCGGGCTCGTCGCCGCGGCCCTCCGCGGAGACCTTCGACTCCTTGGTCGCGTCGGCATCCTGGACTGTCTCGTGGCCACCGGTTTCCGGCTGGTCCTCTTCTTCCTCCGGGTAGTCGACGTAAGCGTCCTCGCCGTCGGCCGGCTCCCGAGCCGCAGCTTCGTCTTGGTCATCAATGCCTGCGTCGCGACGCTGGCGCTCGCGTAATGCGTCGATGATCAACAGCACAACGCCCAAGACGCTGGCGCCGATGCACACCCATGCCACCAGCTCATTGCTGGTGACGACGGCGAATACCAGGGCGACGAGCCCGATCAGGGCTAATACCAGGGCGATGATGAGCATCAGTCATCCTCCAAGCGACGAGCGGAAGTGCCAGGTCGTGTGCAGGCCGAATATGCCAACCACGAAGCTTGGCGAAGGTCCCGCACGCCTTCGAGGTTAGTTGTTACCCCGATTGAATTGGTCGAACCCGCCGGCGTCGGCGCTGGAGTCGACCGGGGCCGCCGACCCACGCTGACCGAGTTCCTCCAGCTGGGACTCCAGGTAGGTCTTGAGCCGGGTGCGGTACTCGCGCTCGAAGGTGCGGAGTTGCTCGAGGCGACCTTCCAGCACGGTGCGCTGCTGGTTGATGGTGCCCATGATCTCGGAATGCTTGCGTTCGGCGTCGGCCTGCAGTGCGTCGGCCTTCTCCTGCGCCTGTCGCAACTGCGTCTCGGAGCGGGTCTGGGCGTCGGACAGCATCGCGTCGGCGCGTTGGCGGGCGTCGGCGACGGTGGTCTCTGCCGTGTTCCGAGCCTCGCTGAGGATCTGGTCGGCGTTGGCCCGGGCATCGGCCAGCATCTTTTCCGACTCGGACTTGGCGGTGCTGGTCAGCCGGTCGGCGGTGTCCTGCGCGAGGGTGAGAACGCGGGCGGCCTTCATGGCCTGCTCTTCGTTGTTCACCGCGGCGGCGGGAGCAGCGGCGGCGGCCACTGGGGCGGGCTTGACCGGCTCTGGCTCGGGGACGGGAATCGCCTGAGTGGGAGCCGCGGCGGCAGCGGGCGCGGCACCGGAAGTACCGCCACCGGAAGCCAGCTCCTGGTCCAGCTCCTCGATGCGTTGACGCAGATCGCTGTTCTCTTCGATGAGCCGCGTCAGCTCGGCTTCAACGAGATCGAGGAAGGCATCGACCTCATCTTCGTTGTAGCCCCGCTTGCCGATCGGTGGCTTACTGAACGCCACATTGTGGACGTCGGCTGGTGTAAGCGGCATTGTTTCGTCCCCTCAAGTTCCTGTCGAACGTTCTGGAAAGTGTAGAACGCAGTGGTAGCCGTAGCGCAACTGCCGTCCATCCTGTCACACCAGACGCGACCGTTGCCGATTAGCCCAATAAATAAGGACCAATTTCAAACAGTAAGGCCAATAAAAACCGAAACCTTAGAGTTTTTAAATCGCGGGCATCAAACCGAAGCTAAAGCGTGGCCGAATCGTCTCCGCGGTTCTTGGGCGGCTTACGTTTGCGCCGCGCCGAACGCCAGTTGCATGCCGATGAACGCGACGAGCAGCAGCACCATGATGGAGAGGTCGAAGCGGACCGCGCCGATGGTGAGCTGCGGAATGAGCCGGCGCAGCAACTTCACCGGCGGATCGGTGATCGACAGGATGATCTCGAGGATCACCACCGTGATTCCGGTCGGATGCCAGTCACGGCTGAACGACCGGATGAACTCGACGACGACACGAGCGATGAGCAGCAGCCAGAAGATGAATAGCGCAAACCCAAGGATCTGAAAGAACAGCACCAACTGAAGAGCCCCGACCTTACCGATGAGATGTCAAGTGCCGCGGCTGGCACGGCGCCTGCCAGCGTACCGACTCCGCGCAGCGACGACACATCACACGTGGTCACCAACGGTTTCAGCGCAGGAAAACAGCCATGGACGGGCCGCCGCCGAACGCCGCCCTCAAGCGGGGCGGATGCGGCTATTGGTATGCGTAGAAACCGGTTTCGGCGATCCGTCGGCGCTCTTCGGGTGACACATCGACGTCGGCGGGCGAGAGCAAGAACACTTTGGTCGCCACCTTGTCGAACGAGCCGCGCAGCGCGAAAGCCAAGCCGGCGGCGAAGTCGACGAGGCGTTTCGCGTCGGCGTTGTCCATCGACACCAGGTCCATGATGACGGGTGTGCCGTCGCGGAACCGCTCACCGATGGTGCGGGCCTCGCTGTAGTCCTTGGGGCGCAGCGTCGTGATCTTCGAAAGCGGGTGGCCCTCTTCGAACATCATGGCCATCCGGCGCGGGTCCATCGCGAGCGCACCGCGGGTGGAGTTGCGCAACCACGACCCGAAGCGCGGGCCGCCCCTGTCGCCCCGGTCGAAATCGCGGGGGTGGACGGCGCCATAGCGGGGCTCCTCCGCGTAGCCACCGCGGAAGCCGCCGGACGGCGGGTAGTCGGCCGGCTCGCCGCCACGCGGGTCGTCGTATTCGCGACCTTCAAACCGACCTTCGTAAGGGCCGTAACCGTCCTCAAAACGGGGCCGCGGGAAACCGCGGGAAGGCGCCCGATCGTCGTAATACTCGTCGTCATAGTCGTCCATCGGGGCCATGCCGAAATAGGCCTTGACTTTGTGCAGTGTGCTCATTGTGCTGACCCCTTCTAACCCCTGGGATTACTGGTGTTAGTGATGAACTTGTTACTACTGTGACTACTTACGGTGACGGTAGCCGTCGCGGACCCAATAGCGCGGTACCGACACGCACACATGTCGAACCGTGTTTGACGGCAATTTCGAAGTCATCGGACATGCCCGCGGAAAGCCCCACCGCGTTTTGATGCGTTTCGAGCACCCGCTGGTGCTCCGATCGCAGCCGGTCGAAGGCCTCGTCGGCATCCCACGCCTGCGGCGGGATTCCCATCAACCCGGCCAGCTCGAGGTTCTTTGCGTCCTCGACCTGCGCGCAGACCTCGTCGACCGCCCCGGGCCGCGACACGTCGACACCGCCGCGGGACTCGTCGCCATCGAGACTGACCTGAACGTAGACGCGCAGCGGGTCGGCGCGACGCCCGTCGGACAGGGCCGCCGATACCCCGCGATCGAGCGCGGTCACCAACTGCGAGCCGTCGACCGAGTGCGCGGTGTGCGCCCAGCGGGCCACCGAGCGCGCTTTGTTCCGCTGAATGTGACCGACCATGTGCCAGCGCGGCATTGTGACGTCCGCCCGCCGCGACGCCGACAGAAGTTTGGTGACTTCAGTCACTTTCGCCGTCGCTTCCTGATCGCGCGATTCGCCGACGGCCCGACAACCCAATCGGGACAGAATCGCTACATCGGTTGCCGGAAAGAATTTGGTAACCGGCACAAGTTCGATTTCGGTGACATTGCGACCCGCGGCTTCGGCGGCCACCGCCAGTCGTGAACGCACAGCCGCCAATCCAAGTGTCAATTCCGTTTCGCGGTCACTTCCGCTTCCTGGGGCCGGCATGTGCACCGCCATCAATTCACTCGATCCAGACGAGCGACGCCAGTCGCCCGGTCGGCGCGTCCCGGCGATGACTGAACAGCGTCGAGTCGTCCACCGTGCAGCGCGGATCGATGTCGATCGCCTTGACGCCCAATTGCTTTAGCTGGCAAGCGATTCCGGCTCGCAGGTCAAGCCCGGGGGTTCCGGCGGCCGTCGTGGTGCGGCTGCCGGGCAACGTCGCCTCGACGTTATCGGCCATCGCCGCGGGCACTTCGTAATTGCGCCCGCTGACCGCCGGGCCCAGCAGAACCGAGATGTCGTCCGGCTGCGCCCCCTGCGCCACCATGGCCTCCACCGCCCGGGCCACCACTCCCCGCTGGGCGCCGACGCGTCCGGCGTGCACGGCCGCGGCCACTCCGACGCGGGCATCGGCCATCAACACCGGCACGCAGTCGGCGGTCACCACGGCCAACGCCAGTCGCGGGGTGCTCGTCACCAATGCGTCGGTGCCGTCCACCACGGTGTCGCGCGGCTCGTTGACCACCTCGACCCGGTCGCCGTGGACCTGGTTCATCCACACCACCCGGCCTGGCCCCAGGCCGATGGCCGCCGCCAGCCGGGCGCGGTTGGCGGCGACCGCCGACGGGTCATCGCCGACGTGGTCGCCCAGGTTGAAGGTGTCGAACGGCGGCTTGGACCGACCGCCCGCGCGGGTGGTGGTCACCCGCCGGATGCGAAAGTTCACGTGACCAGTATCCGGAGCGCACTGCCCGCCAGTGGGCATCGCCATCCGGCCCCTCATGTTTCTTGGCCGGTCTGTCGCGCACTGGCAAGCAAATCGAGACCTCAGCGACGCATGAACGGCGGCACGTCGACGTCATCGTCGTCGCCGCCGATGTTCAGGGTGGCCCCATTGGTCTGAAGCGGCACGCTGACGGCGTCGACAGGCTCGAACAACGTCGAGGTGAGCTTGCCGGCCCTCGCCGATTCGATCCGGTGTGCGCCGCCCTTTTCCTCGGTGCTGCCGCCGATGACCGGCTTGCGACCGGCGCCGGTGGCATCGAAGCCCGCGGCGATGACCGTGACCCGCACCTCGTCACCCAGCGAGTCGTCGATCACCGTGCCGAAGATGATGTTGGCGTCCTGATGTGCGGCGTCCTGCACCAGCGAGGCCGCCTCGTTGATTTCGAAGAGGCCCAGGTCGCTGCCGCCGGCGATCGACATCAGCACGCCGTGGGCGCCTTCCATCGACGCTTCCAGCAGCGGCGAGTTGATCGCGATCTCGGCGGCCTTAAGCGAACGGCCTTCCCCGCGGGCCGAACCGATGCCCATCAAGGCGGTGCCCGCGCCCGACATGATGCCCTTGACGTCGGCGAAGTCGACGTTGATCAGGCCCGGCGTGGTGATCAGGTCGGTGATGCCCTGCACACCGTTGAGCAGCACCTCGTCGGCGCTGCGGAACGCGTCCATCAGCGATACCGCGGCATCGCCCATCTGCAGCAGCCGGTCGTTGGGAATCACGATCAGCGTGTCGCAGCTCTCGCGCAGCGCCGAGATGCCGCTTTCGGCCTGGTTCCCGCGCCGCTTGCCCTCGAAGGAGAACGGCCTGGTGACCACGCCGACGGTCAATGCCCCCAGCTTGCGGGCGATGCTGGCGACAACGGGTGCGCCGCCGGTGCCGGTGCCGCCCCCTTCGCCGGCGGTGACGAAGACCATGTCCGCCCCGCGCAGCAGTTCCTCGATTTCATCCTTGGCGTCCTCGGCCGCCTTGCGGCCGACCTCCGGGTCCGCGCCGGCGCCCAGACCACGGGTGGAGTCGCGACCGACGTCGAGTTTGACGTCGGCATCGCTCATCAACAACGCCTGCGCGTCGGTGTTGATGGCGATGAACTCCACACCCTTCAGACCCTGTTCGATCATCCGGTTCACGGCGTTGACGCCGCCGCCACCGATACCCACGACCTTGATGACGGCCAGGTAGTTATGCGGGGGGGTCATCATTCGTCTTCCTCCCTGATGGGCTCATGCTCTCCCCGGTGGTGTTCCTCCCGGACGTTCGCGGCTTCCTGGCAAACTCTCAACCTCAACCATAGAGTTAGAGTTATGTCAAGTAGTTCCGCGCAACCAGAACGGTATGGGTATGGCGCGCGCGAACCGCGCAGGCGCGCCGAGTGGCGCCGCGCAAATTTTTTCTCGCGGGTGCGGCGGTTACTTGACCGTCGGCAGGTCGGGACTGGACACGTCGTAGGTCTTCCCCGGCTGGGTCAACAGCGCGGCCAGCTTCTCGGCCTTCTCGTCGGTGCGGTCGGTGGTCCCCCAGATCACCACGCGCCCATCGCCCAACGTGAGGGTGATCGAAGCGACCGAGGGGGCCGCTACCCGACCCACCTGACCCGCGACCTCGGGACGCAGCGCAGTCAGCACCTGCAGCGCGGCCTTCGTCGCCGGATCGTTGGGCCCGGGATTGGCGACATCGAGATACGGCAGCGCCGGTGGCGGCGGGCCGGTTGCGAAGTCGACGCCGTCGCGGTCGAACAGGTGTGGGCCGTCCGGAAAGTCCTTCACCGCCACGGGAACTCGCTCGACGATCGTGATGCGCAGCGCCGACGGGTACTGCCGCTGAACGCGCGCGCTGGCCACTCGCCGGATCGCCGCCACCCGGTCGGCGACCAGGTTGGTGTTGATCTGCAACAACGGCGTTCCGGTCCGCACCCCCGCCGCGTCGAGCACCTCTTCGCGGCTCACCTCGCCGGTGCCGACGACGACGATGCTGCGCGCCGACATCGCCGGCGTGAAATACAGGATCAGGGCGAGTCCTACCCCGACGACCACCAGCAGCACCGTCACCAGCAGCATCTTCAGGCCTCGAACGACGCCCCGCGCAACGGGTTTGGGCTCGTTGACGGGTCGTCCACCGGCCCGGCGTTTGGCCTCCCGGCGGGCTTCCTCGATCGCGGTGGCGCGAGCCTGCGCGGCGCGGCGCTCGGCCCGTTCGCGGCGGGCCTTACGGCGCGGCCCCTCGAATTCGTCCTCGTCGACCGACAATTGGGGCTCGCCCGGTCCGAGGAAGAGCGGTTCGGTGACCGCGTTGCCGAGATCGTCGCTTCCCCTGGCCGGTTCCCCGACCACCTCGGTCGGTGCGACCCCGGGGGGCTCGGGGTTCGGCTCGGTCATCGCAGGACTCCCGGCCGGCCGGGTGCGCTGCGGTTGGCCCGCACCCGCAGCGCGGTCACGATCTCGGGCCCGAGCAGGGTCACATCGCCGGCGCCCATCGTGACGATGACGTCGCCGGGGCCAGCGGCCGCGGCCACCTGTTCGGCGGCGGCGGAGAAGTGCGGCAGATAGCGGACCGGGGCGCTGACGTGTTCGGCGACGGTGGCGCCGCTGACACCGGTCAGCGGTTGCTCGCGCGCGCCGTAGACGTCGAGGACGAACACCTCGTCCGCGGCATCCAGCGCGCGACCGAACTCGACCGCGAAATCCTTTGTGCGCGAATACAAATGCGGCTGGAACACCGCTATGCAACGGCCGGCGCCGCTCTGCTCCAGGATCGTGCGGACTGCCGCGAGCGTTGCGCTGATCTCTGTGGGGTGGTGAGCGTAGTCGTCGAACACACGCACCGCGGCGTGGTCGTCTCCCGCGGTGCCGACCAGTTCGAACCGTCGGCGCACACCCTCGAAGCCGGCCAACCCGTCGAGCACCGCGTCGACCGGGGCGTCGATCTCGGCGGCGGCCAGCAGCGCGGCCAGCGCGTTGAGCGCCATGTGCCGGCCAGGCACCGACAGGCGCATGACCCGCGGATGTTGTTCGCCCGCGAGCTGGATGTGCGCGACCGCCTCGGTGCCCTGCTGCTCCCAGGACACCAGGGTGCCGGCCAACGGTTCCGGCGACGGGCCCGCAGATCCGTAGCGCAGCACCCGAATGCCGAGCTCGGCGCTGCGCCGGGCCAACGCGGCCGATCCCGGATCGTCGATGCAGACCACGAGCGCGCCGCCGGGGGCGAGCCGCTCCACGAAGGCGTCGAACACCCCGACGTAGGCGTCGGCGCTGCCGTAGAAGTCCAGGTGGTCGGTCTCGATGTTGGTGACCACGGCGACGTTGGGCGTGTACTCCAGCAGCGAGCCGTCGCTTTCGTCGGCCTCGGCGACGAAGCAGTCGCCGCTGCCGTGGTGGGCGTTGGTGCCGGCTTCGCCCATCTCACCGCCGACCGCGAACGACGGGTCGCGCCCGCAGTGCTGCAGCGCAACGATCAGCATGGACGTCGTCGTGGTCTTGCCGTGGGTGCCGGTGACCATCAGCGTGGTCCGGCCCTCCATCAACTTGGCCAGCACGACCGGTCGCAGGATCACCGGGATGCCCCGCCGCCGCGCTTCGACGAGCTCGGGGTTGGTCTTGGGGATGGCGGCATGCGTGGTGATCACCGCGGTGAGGCCGTCGGGGAACTCGTCGAGCACCGACGCGTCGTGCCCGATCCGGATGATCGCGCCGCGGGCCCGCAGCGCGTGCAGGCCACGCGACTCCTTGGCGTCGGAGCCGGATACCGACGCGCCACGGTCCAGCAGGATGCGGGCGATGCCCGACATGCCGGCTCCCCCGATGCCCACCATGTGCACCCGCTGCAGCTCCGGGGGTAACTCTTCGGCGGTCACCGCCGCCCCCGTGCGATGTTCAATGCGGCCTCGGCGACCTGGCGAGCCGCTTCGGGGTGTCCCTCACGCGCGGCGGCCGCGGTCATGGCGGCCAGCCGCGGCGGGTCGTTGAGCAGGCCGGACACCTCCCGGGCGACCAGGCCCGGCGTCAGGTCCGCGTCGGCGACGATCATGCCGCCGCCCCCGTTGACCACGGGCAGCGCGTTGAGCCGCTGCTCGCCGTTCCCGATCGGCAGCGGCACGTAGATGGCGGGCAGGCCGACGGCCGACACCTCGGCGACGGTCATGGCCCCCGACCGGCAGATCGCCAGGTCGGCGGCGGCGTAGGCCAGGTCCATGCGGTCCAGGTAGGGCACCGCGACGTAGGGCGGGTCGCCCGGCTCCGGGGTGCGCAGGTCGAGGGTGTTCTTGGGGCCGTGGGCGTGCAGCACGGACACGCCGGCGGCGGCCAGGTCGGCGGCGGCCGCCGAGACTGCCCGGTTGAGCGAGACCGCGCCCTGGGAGCCGCCGAACACCAGCAGGACGCGCGCGTCGTCGGCGAAGCCGAAGTGGGCCCGCGCCTCGCCCCGCAACGATGCCCGATCCAGGGACGTGATGGTGGCCCGAACCGGAACGCCGACCACCTCGGCCCGGGGCAGACCGCAGTCGGCCACGGCGGACAGGATCTTCTCGGCGCTTCGGGCCCCGACGCGGTTGGCCAGCCCCGCGCTGGCGTTGGCCTCGTGGATCACCACCGGCACGCGGTTTCGCGAACGAAAAGGCCCGGGGAAGCCACGCGCGGCGAGGTAGGCAGGCAGCGCGACGTAGCCGCCGAAGCCGATGACGACGTCGGCGTCGACGTCGTTCAGCACCGCCCGGGTTTCGCGGACGGCGCGCCACACCCGCGAAGGCAGCCGGGCCAGGTCACCGTTGGGCTTGCGTGGCATGGGGACCGGCGTGATCAGCTCCAGGTGGTAGCCGCGTTCGGGAATCAGCCGGGTGTCAAGCCCGCGCGATGTGCCCAGCGCGGTGATCCGGACCGCCGGATCCAGCGCGGACAGGGCGTCGGCGACGGCCATCGCCGGTTCGACGTGCCCGGCGGTGCCGCCGCCCGCGATGACGACCGATATCGGCTTAAAAGACGACAACGCGGCACCGGCGGGCGAGGGGCTTACCCCCCGCCCGCCGGCCGGTTCCCTGACCGTGTTGTTCACCCGTAACGCTGACCTTCCAATGCTCTAGCGCGTCGTGGTTGACGCCGGCCGGCTGCCGCAGTGGTGTAGCGCTGGCCAGATCCATGATGCCCCGAACGACGCGCCGGGCGGGCACCTGTCCGGGTTGAAGCCCGCCGCAGCGCTGCGTCACCGTTGCGGGAACCCTTTCTCGACGGTGGCGCGGCGGCCTTTCGCGCCGCGCCTTGGCCCGGGCGCCTGCGGTCGCGGAACGCCTCCAGGCGGGTCGGCACATAGGGCTCGGGAAGCGGCAGCCGCAGCAAGCGGTTCACCTTGTCGTCGCGGCCGGCCCTCAAGGCCGCCACCGCCTCTGGTTCGTGGCGGGCCGCATTCGCCATGATTCCGATCATGAAAAGCGTTGCCGCCGTGGAGGTTCCGCCGGCAGATATGAGTGGGAGCTGAATACCCGTGACTGGCAGGATCCCGATCACGTAGCCGATGTTGATGAACGCCTGACCCAGCACCCACATCGTGGTGGTGGCGGTCAGCAGCCGCAGGAACGGGTCGGCCGACCGGCGCGCGATCCGCATCCCGGTGTAGGCGAACAGCCCGAACAGGACCAGCAGTGCGAACGCGCCGACGAAGCCCAGCTCCTCGCCGATGATCGCGAAGATGAAGTCGTTGTGGGCGTTGGGCAGGTAGTTCCACTTGGCCACGCCCTGGCCCAGGCCGTCACCGAAGATGCCGCCGTGGGCCAGCGCGAACTTGGCCTGGCGAGCCTGGTAGCCGGTGTCCATCGGGTCGTTCTCCGGATCCAGCCAAGACTTCACCCGGTCGGAGCGGTAACCGGCGGACATGGCCAGCACTGCGCCCGCCATGAAGACCGCCAACAGCGACGTGCCGAAGACTCGCAACGGCAGCCCGGCGTACCACAGCAGCGCCAGCAGGATGATGCCCAGCGACACCGTCTGCCCGAGGTCGGGCTGGGCCACGATCAGTGCCAGCGCGATGACCGCCGCCGGCACCAGCGGGATCAGCATTTCGCGCAGCGATGCCCGCTCCATCCGCCGGCCCGCCAGCAGGTGCGCACCCCAGATGGCGAACGCGATCTTCGCCAGCTCGGAGGGCTGCATCGAAAAGCCAGCCACCACAAACCATTTCCGGGAGCCGTTGGCCAGGTTGCCGATCCCGGGAACGAGCACCAGGACCAGCAGGATGACGGTCACCACGTACCCGGTGAAGGCAACACGGCGAATGAACCGCACCGACATCCGCAAGGAGACATAGCAGGCGAACAAGCCGATGACCGTCCACAAGACCTGCTTGCCGAAGATCACCCATGCCGATCCGTCCGCGTCGTAGGACCGCACCCCCGACGCCGACAGCACCATGATCAGTCCGAGGATCGTCAGCAGCCCCGCCACGGCGATGATCAGGTGAAACGAGGTCATGGGCCGGCCCAGCCAGGCGCCGAAGCGGGCGCGCGGTCCACGTTCCGGGTCTTTCGGCGCGGGCTTGGGTTTGGACTCTTTGTGAGCCTCCGACGTGCCGGTGTCGGCTTCGGCTTCCGTCTCAGCCGCGGTGTCCGCTTCTGCAGCCGCCTCCGGCTCGCCCTCGGCTGTCGCCTCGGTTCCCTTGCCCCGGCGTAACACCCGGTTCAGCGAGATACCCACGCCGGCCTACTGGACGGCGGCGCGCACGGCGGCCGCAAAGACGTCGCCGCGGTGGGCGTAGCCGTTGAACTGGTCGAACGACGCGCCGGCCGGCGCCAGCAGCACGGTGTCGCCCGGCTTGGCCAGGCCGCGAGCCGCGGCCACCACCGCGCGCATGACGGATGCGCTCAGATCCCCGTCCAAATGTTTCACTTCTGTCACATCTGTACCAAAAACCTCAGCAGTCGCATCCATACCAGCATCCTCGCCTGTCACAACCTGGACGACAGGGACATCCGGCGCGTGTCGCGATAACGCCTCTGCAACCTCTCGCCGATCTCGGCCGATCAGCACCGCCCCGACCAGCCGGGAAGCGATCCTGGCGACCTCGGCGTCCAGCGACGCGCCCTTCAGCAAACCGCCCGCGACCCAGACGACGCGTGGGTAGGCCAGCACGGACGCCTCTGCGGCGTGCGGATTCGTGGCCTTGGAGTCGTCGACGTAGGTGATCCCGTCGGCAACGGCGACGACCTCGGCGCGGTGCCGGCCCACTCGAAATGACGCGATCGCGTTCGCGATCGCGTCGGCGGGCACGTCCACCGAACGCGCCAGCGCCGCGGCGGCCAGGGCATCGAGGATGCCCACGGGGCCCGGCACCGGGATCGAGTCGACCGGCAGCAACGCCAGATCCTCGGCAAAGGCGCGGTCGACCAATTGGCCGTCGCGCACCCCGACCTCGCCGGCGGCCGGTTCGCCCAGCCGGAAGCCGACCCGCACCGGCGCCTGCGCGGTGTCGAGCAACGCCGTGGCGCGGGCGTCGTCGAGTCCGACCACCGCCACCCGGCCGTTGAGCACCCGGGCCTTCGCCGCGGCGTACTCGGCCATCGTTGAATGCCAGTCCAGATGGTCCTCGGCGATGTTGAGCACCACGCCGGCCTCGGGCCGCAACGAGGGCGCCCAGTGCAGCTGGAAGCTCGACAGCTCGACGGCCAGCAGCTCGGAGGGTTGGTCCAGCACGTCGAGCACGGGACTGCCGATGTTGCCGCACAGCACGCTGTTGCGCCCCGCGGCGACCAGCATGGCGTGCAGCATCGAGGTCGTGGTGGTCTTGCCGTTCGTCCCGGTCACCACCAGCCAGCGGCGCGGCGGCCCATAGTGGCCCCCGGCGTCGAGGCGCCAGGCCAGTTCCACGTCGCCCCAGATCGGCACGCCCGCCTCGGCGGCGGCGACCAGCAGCGGCGTCGTCGGCGCGAAGCCGGGGCTCGTGGCCACCAGCGCGTAGTCGCCGATGCGGTCGATTGCGGTCTCCGTGTTCGCGGTCGCCACACCGGCGTCGGCGAAGGCCCGCAACGTGGCCGGGTCGTCGTCGCACAGGGTGGGCGCCGCGCCGA
>NZ_JAFAUS010000266.1 GCF_019243155.1 Mycobacterium sp. | reverse complement strand
CGAACCGAGGCCGAGCCGAAACCGGCCGCCGCTGTAGAGCTGTACGTCATAGGCGGCGTGCGCCAGGTGCAACGGGCTGCGCGGCGGGGCGATCGCGACGTTGGTCATCAACTCGCACCTGGTCGCGCCCGCGGCGACGATCAGCGGGAAGAACACGTCGTGCTGGCCCTCGAACGTGAACAGGCCGTCGGCACCCGTCGCGGCTATCTCGGTCGCGCTTGCCGTCGCCTGCGTCGGTGAACCGTCGACCTGCAGGTGTACCTTCATGCGCCCACCGTCCGTTAGGAAAACACTGTGTTTTTACACTATCGGCGAGCGCACCCGCAAGACCCCGCTACTCGGAGAGCTGGAACTCCACCATCTCGGCGACGGCGTCCACGGCCTCGCTGAGCGCGGCGAGGCGGTCGGCGGCCGAGGGCGCCGACAGCACCGTGTACTGGTCTGCGGAGCCGATCGGTATCCGGGCCGCCAGCGCGAACAGGCGTTGCCCCGCAGTGCTATCGGCGTTGGCGACGCCCAGAAGCGTCCCGCGGTCCGGCAACGGGACACCCCGGGCGTCGGCGATACGCTCGAACAGCGCCATCACCCGGTCTTCGACCTCGAGCAGCTGGGTTTGCGAGACCGGGTCCCCCGGCTCGTCGGGCCACAGCGTGATCGTCGCCCGCGGATACGGGTCGTCAGGCAGCCATTCGGACACCCGGATCCGCTCCCCGGTCCGGCACTGCAGCGAGTAGCGGCCGCCGCCGTGATCGACGCATTCGATGATCCTGCACAGGATGCCGACGTCACACCGCGCGTCGCCGCCGCCCACCTCCCGCCCGTGCGAGATGAGAACCACCCCGAACGGGTCTCCGCTGTCGAGGCAGTGCCGGACCAGCGCGCCGTAGCGGGGTTCGAATATCCGCAACGGCAGGTCCTGATCGGGCAGCATTACCGACTCCAGCGGAAACATCGCCAGCTCAAAGGGTTTCGTCAGACCTTCAACGTCATCCATCTACAGTTCCAATTCAGCTACCAGCGCGTCGACGACGGCACGCAGGTCGCCGTCGTGCTCTTCGGCCACCCGGCGCTGCCGCTGGTACGAGGCACCCAATCGCGGGATGTCGGCCACCGCGGCCAACTCGTCGGCGCACCCCAACGACTTCGCGACCGGCTCCAGCCGGTTGAGCACGTCGTCGAGATCCTCGGTCACCAATCGTTCGTTGCTGTCCGCGTCCTGGATGATCACGGCGTCCAGGCCGTAGCGGGCGGCGCGCCACTTGTTCTCCTGGTTGTGCCAGGGCGGCATGCTCGGCAACGACTCGTCGGCTTCCAGCCGGCGATCCAGGTCGACCACCAGGCAATGCGTCAACGCGACCAGCGCGCCCAGCTCCCGCAGGTTGGAGACGCCGTCGCAGACCCGCACCTCGATCGTGCCCAGGTGCGGTGACGGCCTGATGTCCCAACGAACTTCGTCGACGTGATCGATGATGCCCGTCTTCTTCTGGTCGTAGACGAAACCTTCGAACTCCCGCCAGGTCTGGAATTGGAACGGCAGGCCGGCGGTGGGCAACTGCTGAAACATCATCGCCCGGTTGCTCGCGTATCCGGTGTCGTCACCGGTCCACCACGGCGAGGACGCCGACAGCGCGAGCATGTGTGGGTAGTAATTCAGCAGCGACGTCATGATCGGCATCACCTTGTTCGGCGATGAGATCCCGACATGCACGTGCACGCCCCAGATCAGCATCTGTCGTCCCCACCACTGGGTGCGCTTGATCAGCTCGGCGTATCGCGGCCCGGCGGTGAGCTTCTGGGAGGACCACTTCGCGAACGGGTGGGCGCCGGCGCAGAACAACTCCATGCCGCGATCCTCGACGATGCGGCGCGCGGGTCCCAGGGTTGAGCGCAGATCCTCCATCGCCTCGGGGGCGGATTGGCAGATGCCGCTGACCACTTCGACGGTGTTACGCAGCAATTCCTTGTGCACGCGCGGGTTTTCGCCGATCTCCGCGATCACCGCGGTGGCTTCGTTGCTCAGGTCGCGGGTCTGCTGGTCGACCAGAGCGAACTCCCACTCCACGCCGATGGTCGGCCGTGGTGAGCGGGCGAAGTCGATATGCGAGTCAGCCCTCTTAGCCGGCACCGATGACACCGCACGCCACCCGCTTGCCGGCGTCACCGGTGCTCATCGTCGTCTCGTCCGGGCCCGGCGTTCCGTTGCTCTGGTTGTAACGCTCCGGCGGGATGTTGCCGAAGTTGTCCGCGCCGGCATGAATGATGATCGCGGTCTTTTGGCCGCCCAGCAGGTCGTCCATGGTGAAGGCGTCGGTGGTGGTCATCAGCGATGCCGACCCGTCCCTGCGCACCTGAAGCGAGGTGAGGTCACCACTGGCCGGTTCGGTGGAATGCCCGGGCGTCTGGAAGTGCCCGCCCGCGGACAGGAAATCCCCTGGCGCGCCGCCGGTCGGGCCGACGGAGTTGGGCTCGCACTTGCCGACTTTGTGGATGTGCACCCCGTGGAAGCCGGGCGCGAGTACACCGTTGGCGGTCGTCTCGATGGTGACGGCGGCATAGCCGTTGCTGAACTGGAACGTCGCCGTCGCGACCTGGGTGCCGTCCGGTGCCTTGAGATGCGTGGTGATGTTCGGCGACCCTCCGGGCGCCGGCTGCTCCCCCTTCGCCGCTGCTGCCGACGCCGGGGCCCCGGTCCAGATCGGCGGCACGGTGCCCGGGGTCGAGGACGCGTGCTCGGGTGACGAGCAAGCGCTCAGCGCAACGACGGAACTCGCCAGAATCAAGGGCAATTTAGGCATAGCCGAAGCCTAACGCGGGGTCACCCCGTAATGAGGACGATGACACCCGGCGGCTGGCCGCTGAGTGCGGGAATTCGCGGCTCCACCGCCGCCCCCAAGTTTTTCCCGACGGCGTCCGCGGTGGCGTGCTCATCGTCGGCGTCGGTGTAGTACACCGTGGTGGTGGAGACGTCCGAGACCGACAGGTTGCCCGTCTCGGTGACCTTGAAGCCGGCGGCGGTGAGTTGGTCCTTCGCGTGGCCGGCGACGCCCTCTTTGGACGAGATGTTGTAAATGCGCACCTCGGCCTCGTTCCCGGCGGGCTTGTTGCTGGGCGAGGCCGTTGTGGCAGCGGCGCTGCTGGTGCTACTCGCGGCCGACGAGGCCGTGTCGTCGTCGGAGTTCTGCGAAGAGCCCAATGCCTGCCAGCCCAGCAGCAAAAAAATGACGCCCAGAAACAGCAGCACCATCACCATGGCCCGCAGGGGAAGCCCCGTCGAATCGGGGACTCGCTCTTTCATCGAGCCCTACTGTAGCGAGTCAGGTCACCTCAAAGCCGAGGCGCCGCGCCGCTCGGGCCTTCTGACGGCTGGCACGCAGCCGTCGCAGCCGCTTCACCAACATGGGGTCGGCGGCCAGCGCCTCGGGTCGGTCGACGAGTGCATTCAGCACTTGGTAGTAGCGTGTCGCCGACATCGAGAACAACTCTTTGATGGCCTCTTCCTTCACGCCGGCAAATTTCCACCACTGACGTTCGAAGGCGAGGATGTCGTGTTCGCGTCGGGTGAGCCCATCTGCGACCTCGGCATCGTCCCCCGATCGATTAGCCCGCGCCATGGCGCTGTCCATATCGCTTCCCCTGGACCCTTCCGGCGAATTCTCGAACCGCTCTGATGACTTGACTTATCTGAGGGCGTGTTTCGGCTAATATTGAAACACGCCCCAAACCCTCAAGCCGTCATCCAGACCCGCGAGTCGGCCGATTGGCCAGATTGCCGCGCCGGATTGCTGGGTTCGGCTGTGTAAGTGCGTGCGGTAGCTTAGCCGACCATGGCAGTCGTACCGATCCGGATCGTGGGAGATCCGGTGTTGCACACCCCGACGAAGCCGGTCGGAGTCGGCGACGACGGTTCGCTGCCGGCAGACCTGCCGGAGTTGATCGCCACGTTGTACGACACCATGGACGCCGCCCACGGGGTGGGCCTGGCGGCCAACCAGATCGGGGTCGGCTTGCGGGTCTTCGTCTACGACTGCGCCGACGACCGCGGACAGACGCAGCGCCGGCGTGGTGTCGTCGTGAATCCCGTTCTGGAAACCTCCGAGATACCCGAGACCATGCCCGACCCCGACACCGACGACGAGGGTTGCCTGTCGGTTCCCGGCGAGTCGTTTCCCACCGGCCGGGCCCAGTGGGCACGCGTCACCGGGCTCGACGGCGAAGGCAAGCCGATCACCATCGAGGGCACCGGCCTGTTCGCCCGGATGCTGCAACACGAGACCGGGCACCTCGACGGTTTTCTCTACCTGGACCGTCTCATCGGCCGGCACGCGCGCAGCGCGAAACGCGCGGTGAAGTCGCACGGCTGGGGCGTCTCCGGGCTGTCATGGCTGCCGGGCGAGGACCCGGACCCGTTCGGTCACTGATGTTCTCGTGGCCCGATCCGGGAACCCGGGTGACGGTTCGCTACCGGCTTCCCGCCGGGTCCGTTCCGCCGCTCACCGATGCCGTAGGGCACCTGCTGGCGGTGCACCCCAAGGTTCGGGTGCAGACCAAAAGGGGGGCGGTCGTCGAGTGTTCCCCCGACGACGTGGTCGCCCTGCGCGTGCTGACCGACGCGCCGGTGCGCACCTCACAGATCCGCGCGCTCGAGCATGCGGCCGCCGCGGCCTGGCCCGGTTCGCAGCGGACTCATCTCGACGGCTGGCTGCTGCGCGCCGGCCACGGCGCGGGTCTTGCAAACAATTCCGCAGTGCCACTGGATATTTCGGCAAACATCGGTGCGATCCCCGCGATCGTCGCCTGGTACAAGCGACGCGACCTGCCCGCGCTGCTGGCCATCCCCGATCGCTTGCTCGAGCTGCCGCATGGATTGCCGGACGAAGCCGCGGAACGCGTCCTGGTGCGCGACCTCGCCGACCTGACGCCGGGTGACCCCGACCCGCCCATCACCCTGGCGGCCCGACCCGACGACGCCTGGCTGCGGATCTACCGGCGCGAGGTCCCCGTCGACGTGCTCACCGCCGTGCTCGGCGGCGAGCTCGCGTTCGGCACCCTGGCCGGGGCGGCCGTCGGGCGGGTGGCCGTGACCGCTGCACCGGACGGCAGCCGGTGGGCCGGGCTGTCGGCGATCCGTACAGCGGGCGACGCCATCGACGCGCAACCGTTGTGTGAGGCGTTGTTGGCGTGGGCGGTGGATCGGAGTGCGACCCGGGCCTACCTGCGGGCACCCGACAGTGGCGCAACGCCTCTCGCCGACGCGTTGAATTTTCGGCCACATCATCGGCGCCGCTACGTCATCGCGTCCTCGGATACCGTCTAGCCATGCCCCAAGGGAGATTGCGGCTGGCCACCTGGAATGTGAATTCGATCCGCAGCCGACTGCCGCGAGTCGTCGACTGGCTGGCGCGCGCCGACGTCGACGTGCTGGCCATGCAGGAGACCAAATGTTCCGACAGCCAGTTCCCCACACTGCCGTTCTTCGAACTCGGCTATGAGGTCGCCCACGTCGGTTTCAATCAGTGGAACGGCGTGGCGATCGCCTCACGTGTCGGCCTCGAGGATGTGCAGATCGGATTCGACGGCCAGCCGACCTGGAGTAGTAAGCCCGACGTCGAGGCCACGGCCGAAGCCCGCGCGCTGGCCGCCACCTGTGCCGGCGTTCGGATCTGGAGCCTGTACGTCCCCAACGGCCGCGCGCTCGGCGATCCGCACTACGCCTACAAGCTGGATTGGCTTGCCGCGCTGCGTGATACGGCGGCCGGCTGGTTACGCGACTATCCCGCTTCGCAGATCGCGTTGACCGGCGACTGGAACATCGCACCGAGGGACGAAGACGTCTGGAGCCCCGAATTCTTCATCGGCGCAACGCATGTCTCGGAGCCGGAACGCCGCGCGTTCGACGCCATCGTCGACGCGCAATTCACCGACGTGGTGCGGCCGTTCACTCCCGGCCCCGGGGTCTACACCTATTGGGACTACACCCAATTGCGGTTTCCGAAGAGACAAGGCATGCGGATCGACTTCATCCTGGGCTCACCGGCGCTGGCCGGCCGCGTGACGGACGCGCAGATCGTCCGTGAGGAGCGCAAGGGCAAGGCGGCCAGCGACCACGCGCCGGTGCTCGTCGACATTCGCATCGACTGACGCTTCGCACCCGGCGTAGGGTTGCTGGAAGCGAAATGTCAGGCTTACCGTGGCCGGCTTTCAGTTGAAAGACGGTGTTAATTATTCCGTAGTTTCTGTTAACTATGCAGTCCACAGGTGTATACAAAAAATGCCAGCGCGATTTTCAGCGACAGCGAATTAGGTCCAGGGAGTCATCATGGGTGTCGTCGACGGAACAGTTCGCAGCGTGGGTCGAACAGTGAATCGCGCTGCGACGGCCACCACCGCCACCGCGGGCGCCATCGGTGGCGCGGCTGTCAACGGCGTCGTCGGTGGCATCAAGGGTGCCGCTGAAGGCATCCAGCAAGGGATCAGCAAGGGCAGCAAATCGACGCCGGCCGCCGCGGTGGCCTTGGGCGCGCTCGGGGTTGCCGGCCTTGTCGAATGGCCGGTATTGCTGGCCGTCGGCGGTGGCGCGCTCGTGTTGCAGCGGATGACCCGCAGGCAGAACGGCTCCGCACCGGCGCCGAGGGCGAAGTTGACGACGGTGCCGACCAAGCCCGCACCCGAGGCCGAGACGCAAAAGCCGCCGGCGCAGAAGGCCGCGAGCAAGCCCGCCAAGAAGACGACGGGCCGCCGGGCCGGCGCCACCGCGTTGCGCAGCACCAACTGACCGGGAACCCGGGGTCAGCCAACTGCTTGGCTGTACGCCTCTCGACCCTCGGCTGCTGAGTCGTGCGCAGCCGGATCCGGACAAATCGGACCCCGAGCGACCTGCGACGTACGCCGACCACGATCAGCTCGCCGACCAGGATTCCGAATATCGACAACCCCGGCGCGCCACAGCAGCGCATACAGTTCCTGTAACGGCACCTTAAGCACCAATGCAACCGACGAAACTAGCGGATCTCCCCCGGAATCAGTCATCGTCGACATAGGTCCGACGGTGACGGCGCGACCCGGCGAGTCGGCAAACCCTTCGTTACTGAAAGGCAAATGATGGCGGAAAAGAAGACGCGGAGGGGTACACCCCAGCGCGAAGCGGTGGAGAAGATCCGCGAAGCCGAAACCTTCGTAGTTAACGTGCCCGTGGTCGGCCAGATGGAGATTCCCCGTCCCGAGCAACTGGCCTACTTCGGCGGCCTGGCCGCCCTTGCGGCACTTGAACTCATCGACTGGCCGGTGGCTCTCGTCATCGCCGCCGGGCACTTTTTGGCAAGCAACCACCACAACAAGGTCCTCGAAGAAATCGGCGAGGCGATGGAAGAGGCCTAACGCGCC
>NZ_JAFAUS010000143.1 GCF_019243155.1 Mycobacterium sp. | reverse complement strand
GCAAACGACCGATCCCGGCCACAATCTGCCTGGCCAGACGACGCACCAACGTCCTCTACGCCCTCATCCGCGACAACCGCACCTGGCAACCCGGCTCACCCCAAATCACCGAGACGGCGGCTTGACTTCTTCATTGAGAGTCCTTTCGGGTTCGCTACGCGTTGGCTCAGTACGCGAAGGACAGCGGCGCCACCTCATCCTGCTCGGGGGTCGAGGGTGCCGGTTCGGCGTCGTGTTCCAGCGGCCCCTCGATGACATAGCGCTTCAGCAGCCAGAACCAGACGACCGCGAGCACGGCGTAGACCAGGGTGAATGTCACCAGGGATGTGACCACCATCCCGGGAGAATGGTGAGAGACGCCTTCGCGGACGGTGATTCGGATCATCTGGTCGCCAGTCGGGTTGGGGGCCACCACCCATGGCTGGCGGCCCATCTCGGTGAATACCCAGCCGGCGATGTTGGCGAGAAACGGCGTGGGGATGGTGAGCAGCGCGAACCAGGAGAACCACCGCTGATTCGGGGTGCGTGCGCCCCGGGTCAGCCACAACACGGTGAGCGCGAACAACACTGGGATCAGCAGCAGTCCGATCATCAGTCGGAACGCCCAGTAGGTGACGAAGAGATTCGGCCGATAGTCGTTCGGCCCGAATCGCTGTTGGTATTCGCGCTGCAGGTCGTTCACGCCTTGCAGCGTCACGCCGCTGGGCTTGCCTTCGGCCAGGAACGGCAGCACGTACCGCACCTTGACCACGTCGGTGACGCTCCCGCAGTTGTTATGCGTTCCGATGGTCAGGACCGAGAAGTCCGGATCGGTCTGGGTGTCGCACAGCGCCTCCGCCGACGCCATCTTCATCGGTTGTTGGCGGAACATCAGCTTGCCCTGCGCGTCTCCCGTGAAGAACAAACCGACCGCGGCGAACAGCGCAACCCAGCATCCCAGGATCGCCGCCGGACGAAACATCGTGTGGGCTTCCGCCTCACGGTCGGGCAGTCCGGGTTCCGGATTGCGAGAACGGACCAGCCACCAGGCGCTCACGGCGGCAACGAATGTTGCTGCCGTCAGCAGCGCGCCGATGACGGTATGCGAAAACGCCGCCCGCGCAGTGTTATTGGACAGTAATGCGCCAATGCTGTTCAACTCGGCGCGCCGGCTCACCGGGTTGTAGTGCGCCCCAACGGGGTGCTGCATGAACGAGTTCGCCACGATGATGAAGAACGCGGACACGTTCACGCTGATAGCCACTATCCAGATGCACGCCAGGTGCACGAGTCGCGGCAGCCGGCTCCAGCCGAAGATCCACAACCCGATGAAAGTGGATTCGAAGAAGAAGGCGGCCAAGCCCTCCATGGCCAGCGGCGCGCCGAAGATGTCGCCGACAAACCGCGAGTACTCGCTCCAGTTCATGCCGAACTGGAATTCCTGGACGATGCCGGTTGCCACCCCGATGGCGAAGTTGATCAGGAACAGTTTGCCGAAGAACTTGGTGAGCCGATACCAGGCAGTGTTCCCGGTGACCGCCCACACCGTTTGCATGACGGCGAGCAGCGGAGCCAGGCCAATGGTGAGCGGCACGAAGATGAAGTGGTAGACGGTGGTGATACCGAACTGCCACCGCGAGATATCGACGACATTCATCTGTCATCTCCCGAAAACTACGGCTAGCTACGACACAGTGTAGTAGTAAGATCGAGCCGGCGCAACGACTTACTTGGTGAGTTGTTTCGAACCTGTGCAAATGCCGAACGACGACACGATTTCGAAAACGCCGATTACCACGAACCAGACACCGACCACGATCGCCAGGGTGACGATCGAGACGAACGGTGAGGCCAGGACGACGTTCCCGGCGAGCAGGCTGATCAACCCGATGAAATCGACCAGCCCCGCCCCGGCAGGACCGGCGGCAGTCTCGGGGATAGGGACTTTCGGCTCAGACCCGCGCGGTGCGCGATACCTCTGTACGCAGGTCGGTGGATTCCTCGGTCGCCTTCCGGCCGATCAGATACCAGGTTCGCATCGGGCCCTTGCCCTTTATGTGGACGATGCCTCGCTCCTGCAGCACGAATTCGCCTTTGAGGCGCTCGTACATCGCGTCGGGTACCTGGATCCGGCCCACCGAGTCGGTGGATTCCATCCGGGACGCGACGTTGACCGCGTCGCCCCACACGTCGTAGAAGAACCGGCGAGAGCCGACCACACCCGCGACCACGGGCCCGCAGGCCATGCCGATTCGCAGCGGGATCGGCTCGCCGTGCGGGTCCTTCAGCCCCGCCGCGACATTGGCCATCTCGAGCGCGAAATCGGCAAGCGCGCGGGAATGGTCAGGCCGCGGACGCGGGACCCCGCTGACGACCATGTACGAGTCGCCGCTGACCTTGATTTTTTCGAGGCCGTGCTTGTCCACGAGCGCATCGAAAGCTCCGTACAAGAGGTCTAGGAAGCGCACCAGGTCGGCCGGCGGGGTGCTGCTGGCGCGTTCGGTGAATCCGACGATGTCGGCAAACAAAACCGAGGCGTCATCGTATTTGTCGGCGATGACGCTGCGGTCGGGTTGCTTAAGGCGCTCGGCGATGCTGGCGGGCAACATGTTTTCCAGCAGTGCCTCCGAGCGGTCGTACTGGGCCTCCATGACCGCCTCGGCGCGGGCGGTATCACGCAGGGCGAACCACACCGTCACGACGACGACGACGACGCTGGAGATGGTTGTGATGACAAAGCCCGTCGACATGGCCCAGGCCGGTTGCACCCCGGTGTTTCGCGGGACCAGAAACTCGACCGTGATGATCAGGCCGGCGGCCACGGCCGCCAGCGCGGACGCCAACACGATGCGTTCGATTCCCAGCAGCAGCACCACCAGACAGGCGCCGACCAGGAAGAAGAGTTGCGAGCCCGATCCGGTGCCCGTGTCCACGCCCGTGGCGAAGACCGTGACGTAGGCGGCGCCCATAAAGGTAAGCGGCGCAACCAATTCCCCGAATCGCTGCAGCCAGGGGACGATCGCGAAGGTCAGCATGGCGCCGAGGTTGATGGCGCTGATCTGCCACGACCAGGTTCCGGTGACGATCTGCATCAGCACAAACGTGGCGCTTACCAGCACGGCCAGCCACGCGGCTATGTTGAGGGCCCGCGCCCGTCGTGCGGCGCTGTCGGCGTAGTGCTGATTGCGGTCGCGGGTCTGCGCCCGCACCGCGGCTACGCAGTCCGGGCGATTCGACGAGCCATCCGAGCGAGGTGGGGCTCCGCATTTCTTCGCCACCACGTTCAAAGCGTAACCGTTTACCTCGGCGTGTCGGCGCACCAGTCCAGATCCGCGGCGGTGAGCCAATCGGACGGGCCGTGCGCCGATAGCGAGCCGTTGGGCATGATGTGCGCAACCGCCGTCCGTCCCGGGCCTCCAGGTCGGCGATCATGCGCCGGTGGCAGCGCCACCAGGTCGGTTCGCCGCAGTCTCGCATCAGCGGGCAACGCATTCTGGTGCCGTATTGGGTCCGGTGGCGGAGTCGCAGGCAGCCGAGGTCTATACGAGGGCCCCGGCCATCGTGCTTCTGTTCAAGGCCGGATTCCTCCGCCGCTGCCGACCCTTAAGGCCACACA
>NZ_JAFAUS010000133.1 GCF_019243155.1 Mycobacterium sp. | reverse complement strand
CCGCGTCGGGGTTGGTGCGGCCCATCACGATCAGGATCTTGCAGCGCGGGTCGGCCGCGCCTGAGGTCCACCACTTGCGGCCGTTGATCACGTAGTCGCCGCCGTCGCGAACGATGGACGTCTGGATGTTGCGGGCGTCGCTGCTGGCGACAGCAGGCTCGGTCATGGAGAAGCCGCTGCGGATCTCGCCGGCCAGCAATGGCTCCAGCCACTGCTTGCGTTGCTCCTCGGTGGCGAACAGGTGCAGCGTCTCCATGTTGCCGGTGTCGGGAGCCGCGCAGTTGAGCGCCTCCGGCGCGATTTCCAGGCTCCAGCCGGTGATCTCGGCAAGCGGCGCGTATTCCAGGTTCGTCAGCCCCGACTCCGCCGGCAGGAACAGGTTCCACAGGCCTTGGGCTCGGGCCTTGATTTTCAGCTCCTCGATGATGGGCGGAACCGTGTGGTCGAGGGGGCCGGCTTCGTCGCGGTATTTGTCGTATTCGGCCTCGGCCGGAAAGACGTATTCCGTCATGAAGTCGGACAGTCGCTTGTGGTAGTCGTTGGCTTTGGCCGACATCGCGAAGTCCATGTCCGCCACGATAGGACACGTGCGATGACGCGTCCTAACAGGTCACCGGCGCAATGCTTACGCCGGAGTGAAAACGGGCTGCCGCGGTCCGGTCGTCGGCGCACGATAGACGCATGAGTGAATCCCGGCCCCCGTTTCCTCCGTTCACCCACGAGACCGCGATGCAGAAAGTCCAAGGCGCCGAGGACGCCTGGAACACCTGCGACCCCGTCAAAGTCAGCCTCGCCTATACCCCCGACTCGCACTGGCGAAACCGCGACGAGCACATAGTCGGCAGGGACGAGATCGTCGCCTTCCTGACGCGCAAGTGGGAACGCGAGCTCGAGTACTCACTGCGCAAGGGCCTGTGGAGTTTTCACGGCAACCGCATCGCGGTGCGGTTCCAATACGAGTGCCGCGACCGCAGCGGCCAGTGGCACCGCAGCTACGGCAACGAGTTGTGGGAATTCAGCGAGTCGGGGTTGATGGCGCGCCGCGAGGCCAGCATCAACGACGTGCCGATCGACGTAACCGAGCGGCGCTACTTCGGGCCCCGACCGGAGTCCGAACACGGTCAAGACTTCCCGCTCTGGTAGCCGCGGGCGCCACAACGAAGGCGTGTGGCGCCACAACCGCACCGCCGCTAGCGCGCTCGCTCCGGTCGGCGGAACCATCGGCGCCGGAGGGTCGATCAACCGGCGGGCGGGTATCCCGTCCTGGCTGATCGCACGTCCGTGGTCAAATCCGGCAGGCGTTAAGGTAGCGAGGCGTGCGGCCGGGCACCGGCACATGCAGGGACATTCGATAGCGGGAAAGTTCGGGAAAGTAGATGTACGCGCCATGACAGATGCGCAGACGAGGGTAGGAGTGGTCGCCGAGTCGGGGACCGACGAGCGGCGGGTCGCGCTGGTGCCCAAGGCGGTGGCGTCACTGGTCAACAGCGGCGTGGCGGTCGTGGTCGAGTCTGGGGCGGGCGAAAAGGCTCTGCTTCCCGACCAGCTGTACACCGACGCCGGGGCCGAGATCGGGGACGCCTGGGCCGCCGACATCGTGGTGAAGGTGGCGCCGCCGACCCAGGACGAGGTCGCGAAGCTGCGCAGCGGGCAGACGCTGATCGGCTTCCTCGCGCCCCGCAACGCGGACAACTCGATCGGTGCGCTGAAGCAAGCGGGCGTTCAGGCGTTCGCACTTGAGGCCATCCCGCGAATCTCGCGAGCCCAGGCCATGGACGCGTTGTCGTCACAGGGCAACGTCTCCGGCTACAAGGCGGTACTGCTGGCGGCGTCCGAGTCGACTCGCTTCTTCCCGATGCTGACGACGGCCGCGGGCACCGTTAAGCCGGCCACCGTGCTGGTGCTCGGTGTCGGCGTCGCCGGGCTGCAGGCGCTGGCGACGGCCAAGCGCCTGGGTGGGCGCACCACGGGCTACGACGTACGTCCCGAGGTGGCCGACCAGGTGCGCTCGGTGGGAGCGCAGTGGCTGGATCTCGGCATCGACGCGGCCGGCGAGGGCGGCTACGCCCGAGAGCTCACCGAAGACGAGCGGGCCCAGCAGCAGAAGGCGCTCGAGGACGCGATCGCCGGTTTCGACGTGGTCATCACGACCGCCCTGGTGCCGGGACGGCCCGCGCCTCGGCTGGTGACCGCCGCCGCCGTGGAGTCGATGAAGCCGGGCAGCGTGGTGGTGGACCTGGCCGGCGAGACCGGCGGCAACTGCGAGCTCACCGAGCCCGGGAAGATCGTCGTCAAGCACGACGTCACGATCGCCTCGCCGCTGAACCTGCCGGCCACCATGCCCGAGCACGCCAGCGAGCTCTACAGCAAAAACATCACTGCACTGCTCGACCTGCTGATCTCCGACGGCAAGCTGGCTCCCGACTTCGACGACGAAGTCATCGCCGATTCGTGCGTGACGCGCGGCAGCGACGATGCAGAGCGCAGCGATGAGGAGAAGCGGCGCCAGTGATCCCTCGAGAGGACTCCTAGATGTACGACGAACTACTGGCCAATCTCGCGATCCTGGTGCTGTCCGGGTTCGTCGGATTCGCGGTCATTTCCAAGGTGCCCAATACCTTGCACACTCCGCTGATGTCGGGGACCAACGCCATCCACGGCATTGTGGTCCTGGGTGCGCTGGTGGTGTTCGGGCAGGTCGAGCACCCGTCGCTGGCGGTGCAGATCATCCTGTTCGTCGCGGTGGTGTTCGGAACGCTGAACGTCATCGGCGGCTTCATCGTCACCGACCGGATGCTGGGCATGTTCAAGGGCAAGAAGAAGGCCCCGGCCGCCAAAGCCGAAAAAGAGGAAGCGCCGGTCGCCAAATGAACTACTTGGTCACGGTTCTCTACATCATCTCGTTCGCGCTTTTCATTTATGGCTTGATGGGGCTGACCGGGCCCAAGACCGCGGTGCGGGGCAACCTGATCGCCGCGGTGGGCATGGTCATCGCGGTGGGCGCGACGCTGGTCAAGATCCGCCACACCGAATCCTGGGTGCTGATCATCGCCGGCCTGGTCGTCGGTGTGGCGCTCGGTGTGCCCCCCGCGCGCCTGACCAAGATGACGGCGATGCCGCAGCTGGTGGCGTTCTTCAACGGCGTCGGTGGTGGCACGGTCGCGCTGATCGCGCTGTCGGAATTCATTGAAACCAGCGGCTTTTCGGCGTTCCAGCACGGCGAATCGCCGACCGTGCACATCGTGGTGGCGTCGTTGTTCGCCGCGATCATCGGCTCGATCTCGTTCTGGGGCTCGATCATCGCGTTCGGCAAGCTGCAGGAGATCATCTCCGGCTCACCGATCGGCTTCGGCAAGGCCCAACAGCCGGTCAACCTGCTGCTGTTGGTGGCGGCCGTGGCGGCCGCGGTGGTCATCGGTCTGCACGCTCATCCCGGAACCGGCGGCGCGCCGCTCTGGTGGATGATCGGACTCCTCGTCGCCGCGGGTGTGCTCGGGTTGATGGTGGTGCTGCCCATCGGTGGGGCCGACATGCCGGTGGTCATTTCGCTGCTCAACGCGATGACCGGGTTGTCGGCCGCGGCGGCGGGTCTGGCGCTGAACAACACCGCGATGATCGTCGCGGGCATGATCGTCGGCGCGTCCGGTTCGATCCTGACCAACTTGATGGCCAAGGCGATGAACCGCTCCATTCCCGCGATCGTCGCCGGCGGATTCGGTGGCGGTGGCGTGGCGGTCGGCGGCGGCGACGGCGGCGACAAGACGGTCAAGTCGACGTCGGCAGCCGATGCCGCCATTCAGATGGCCTACGCCAACCAGGTGATCGTCGTGCCGGGGTACGGGCTGGCCGTCGCGCAGGCCCAGCACGCCGTCAAGGACATGGCGGCGCTGCTGGAGGACAAGGGCGTGGAAGTGAAGTACGCGATCCACCCGGTGGCCGGCCGGATGCCCGGGCACATGAACGTGTTGCTGGCCGAGGCCGAGGTCGACTACGACGCGATGAAGGACATGGACGACATCAACGACGAGTTCGGTCGCACCGACGTCGCGATCGTCATCGGCGCCAACGACGTCACGAATCCGGCTGCGCGAAACGACGCGTCCAGCCCCATCTACGGCATGCCGATCCTCAACGTGGACAAGGCCAAGTCGGTGATTGTGCTCAAGCGTTCGATGAACTCCGGATTCGCGGGCATCGACAACCCGCTGTTCTACGGCGAAGGCACGACGATGTTGTTCGGGGATGCGAAAAAGTCGGTGACCGAGGTCGCCGAGGAGTTGAAGGCGCTGTAAGGGCCTAAACGGGCGGATATGCCTGCGGCGGGTATCCGTTGCCGTCGGTCACACCGCGCAGGCCCCAGGGGACATACCTGAAGAAGAACTCGATCTCGTCGCTAGCGTCGTAGTCCGGGCTCGGATCCATGGGCCACCCCTCCAGTCGCGACTTGAACGTTCGTAGGCGAGTTTAGTCCCATCGCTGTTGGGACGACACCCGGCGTTCGTCTCACAGTCGCAGAAGCCGGCCGATACCCGTGATCTGGTCCTCGGGCCTGATGCGCGCCCACACCGTCTTGCCGGTCGGGGTTTGCGCGCTTCCCCAATGGCGGCAGACCGCGTCGACGATGTCCAGTCCCGTGGGCAGGGCCCCCTCGCCCGGCGCGCGCCGGGCCGCCGGAACCGTGCTGGTATCCGATACCGCGATCACGACGTCGTCGGCGATGCTCTCCAGCCGCACGTCACAGCCGTCACCGGTGTGACGCAGTGCGTTCTCGACGAAGACGGTGGCCACCGTGAGGGCCACGGGTGTGTGGCTCTCCAACGACCACTGCGTCAGGTAATGGCGGACGAAGGACTCCGCGACCCGGACACCGAATTCGTTGTGGGATATGTATGTGCGGGCGTGCCGACGATAGCGGCACAGACCGTCGCGGATGGCCCGTGTCGCCGCGGCCACGCCCGTGAACACCGGCACGTAGTGCGCGATCGACATCCGGTCCAGGCGTTGGTGGACGGCGGGATCGCCGCAGGCCAGTGCGATGACGATGTGCGGCCACTGCTGCACGTGCCACCGCGCACTGGTGAAAACCGTCCAGCCGGAGTCATCGGAAACCTCGAGCTCATTGACGTCGACGATCACTGCGGTGGGCTGGTCGAGCGCTGCCTTGATCACGGAATCCCGGATCGGCACATAGGTGCGGCCAGTCAGTTTGCCGCGCAGCCGCAGCACCGTGTACCCGTGGTCGGTTTGAGCCAGCGTCATCAACATCTTGCGCCCCCTCGCACAACGACGTTGCCCTGGTCGGGGAGTGTACTGCGCCGCGATTGGCAATATAAGACTTTTGGGTCGAGAACTCGTTCGACGCAGGACATCCGGTCTTAATTCGGCGATAACCGGTCGTGGCTCTCACACCCGGTGACACGCGTGTATCTAGACTGTCCAACCAGTTGATTGATGACCGGTCGGGCGCAGATTCCGCGACCCTGCCGGCAGGACGATAGCGAGTACAGATGCCCCCCGAGAACGGGCTCACGCGCCGCGAGGAGTTGCTGGCAGTCGCCACCAAGCTGTTCGCCGCCCGCGGCTACCACGGCACCCGGATGGACGATGTCGCCGATGTGATCGGCCTGAATAAGGCGACGGTCTACCACTACTACGCCAGCAAGTCGCTGATCCTCTACGACATCTATCAGCAGGCGGCCGAGCGTACACTGGCCGCCGTCCACGACGATCCGTCGATGACCGCCCGCGAGGCGCTGTACCAATACACCGTGCGGCTGCTCAACCAGATCGCCGCCAACCCCGAGGGTGCGGCGGTGTATTTCCAGGAGCAGCCCTACATCACCGAGTGGTTCAGCGAAGAGCAGGTCGCCGCGGTCCGGGAGAAGGAAACCCAGGTCTACGAGCATGTGCACGGCCTGATCGACCGGGGGATCGCCAGCGGCGAGTTCTACCAATGCGATTCCCACGTCCTGGCGCTGGGGTACATCGGCATGACGCTCGGCGCGTACCGGTGGCTGCGTCCGAGTGGACGCCGCAGCGCCAAGGAGATTGCCGCCGAATTCAGCACCGCGCTGCTGCGCGGCCTGATCCGCGACGAGTCGATTCGCGCGAGTTCTCCGCTCGGGCCGTAGCGCTCGGCGCTTGACCGCAAAAGCGGCCCGGCCCACTCTGTTCAAGGTGAAGGCAAAGTTGCCTAGTGCGCGGACCGTCGCCAGCATCGCGGCCGTCGTCGCGATTGTGCGGCTCGCGGCGCGATACGTGAAGACCCTTGACGCGATGGCGGCCATTCCGCCCGAACTGCGAAGTCCGATCCTGCCGTTGACGGCGGGCAGGCTCAGTGAGCGATCGTTGCGCCAGGCGCGGATGGCCATGCGGCTGGGCACGAAACCGGGCCACGGCGTGACGATGACCGAACGGCACACCGACGGCACGCAGCCGGTGCGGGTGCTCGTCATCAAACCAGCGGGGTCGGGGCGCTTCGGCCAGCAGTCCTGTTGATCCACGGCGGCGGAATGGTGGTTGGCTCACCGCAATTCGAAGCCCTCGAGGGGGGCCGCTTCGCGCGCGAGCTCGACGCCGTCGTCGTGTCGCCCGACTACCGGCTGGCGCCCGAGCACCCGTTCCCGGCGGCGCTGGACGACTGCATGGCGACGTTGCGGTGGATGCGGGCGCACGCCGACGAACTGGGACTCGATCCTGACCGCATCGCGGTGGCGGGATCCAGTGCGGGAGGCGGACTTTCGGCCGCGGTCGCCCAACGCGCGACCGACGAAGGGATCGCGCTGCGCGCGCAGGTGTTGGTGTACCCGATGCTCGACGACCGGTCGACGCTGATCGACCATGGCGGCCGCGGCCGGTTCATGTGGACGCCCGAATCGAGCCGATGGGCGTGGACCGCATACCTCGGCCGGGAACCGCGGCTCGACTTCGCGCCGGAATACGCGGCTCCCGCCCGGCGCACGAATTTAGCGGATCTGCCTCCCGCGTGGGTGGGGGTGGGCGACCTCGACATCCTTTGCGACGAAGGCGTCGCCTACGCCGAACAATTGAAGTCGTGCGGGGTGCCGACCGAACTCGTCACCGTCACCGGCATGTACCACGGCGCGGACGGCATCAAGCCGAAAGTGCCGACAATGCAGGCGTTTCGCCGGGGCATGGCCGATTACCTGCGGGCGCACCTGTGAGGTACCGGCTGCCACCCGTATCCGCTGCCAAATTTATGGACTAGTGTCTAGAAAAGTTTTTCAGCGCTGAAGGGACGGAGACTGAAGATGGTGATCCGCGTCGCGCACGTCGGTACCGGAAATGTCGGAGGTCTGGCCTTGGCCGGACTCATCACCAACCCACAGTTCGAGCTGACGGGGGTGTGCGTCTCCACTCCCGAAAAGGCGGGCAAGGACGCCGGCGAGCTGTGCGGCGTGGGCCTAGAAGGCTTGGACAACCCGATCGTGACGGGGATAGCGGCCGTCAACGACCTCGACGCCCTGGTCGCCGCGCGGCCCGACTGCATCGTCTACTGCGCCATGGGCGACACCCGGCTGCCGGACGCGATGGCCGACATCATGCGCATCCTGGCCGCCGGCATCAACGTCGTCGGCTCTTCGCCCGGGCTGCTGCAGTACCCGTGGGGCGTGATGCCCGAGAAGTACATCAACAGGGTGGAAGATGCTGCCCGGCAAGGCAATTCGAGCATCTTCATCACGGGCGTCGACCCGGGGTTCGCCAACGACCTGATCCCGTTCGCGCTTGCCGGAACGTGTCAGCGCGTCGAGCAGGTGCGCTGCATGGAGATTCACGACTACGCGTCCTACAACGGCACCGAGGTCATGGACTACATGGGCTTCGCCAAACCCCTCGACGACGTGCCGATGCTGCTGCAGCCGGGCGTGCTCGGCATCGCCTGGGGGACGGCGATCCGACAGTTGGCGGCGGGTCTGGGCATCGAGGTCGACGAGATCACCGAGTCCTATCAACGCGAGCCGGCCCCGGAGGACTTCGACATCGCGATCGGTCGCGTGGCCAAGGGCACGCTGGCGGTGTTGCAGTTCGAGATTCGCGGCATGGTCAAGGGGCACCCGGCGATCGTCATCGAGCACGTCACCCGGTTGCGGCCGGACCTGCGGCCCGACCTGCCGCAGCCCGCGGCCGGCGGCGGCTCCTATCGCGTCGAGATCACCGGCGAGCCGTCCTACGCCGTGGACATCGTGCCGACCAGCCGCAAGGGCGACCACAACCACGCCGCGATCGCGGGGGCCGCCGGGCGCATCGTCAACTCCATTCCGGATGTGATCGCGGCACCGCCCGGCATCCGGACCACTCTGAACATGCCGCTCGTCACGGGCAAAGGGCTTTACGCACCAAACACTTTGGTGACCACCTAAACGAAAGGAGTCCCGCGTGGGACGGGTAGACGGCAAGGTAGCGCTCATCAGTGGCGGCGCCGGCGGCATGGGCGCCGAAGATGCGCGGCTGCTGGTCGAGGAAGGCGCCAAGGTGGTGATCGGCGACATCCTGGACGAGCAGGGCAAGGCGCTGGCCGACGAGATCGGCGACTCCGCGCGCTACGTGCACCTCGACGTCACACAGCCCGACCAGTGGGAGGCCGCGGTCGCGACCGCCGTCGGCGAATTCGGCAAGCTCAACGTGCTGGTCAACAACGCGGGCACCGTCGCGCTCGGGCAACTGAAGAATTTCGATCTGGCCAAGTGGCAGAAGGTGATTGACGTCAACCTCACCGGCACGTTCCTGGGCATGCGGGTCGCCGTCGAGCCGATGACGGCCGCCGGGGGCGGCTCGATCATCAACGTGTCGTCCATCGAGGGGCTGCGCGGCGCCCCGGCCGTCCACCCCTACGTCGCGTCCAAATGGGGCGTGCGCGGCCTCGCCAAATCGGCGGCGCTGGAGCTGGCCCCGCTGAACATCCGGGTGAATTCGATCCATCCCGGCTTCATCCGCACCCCGATGACCGCACACCTGCCGGAAGACCTGGTCACCATCCCGATGGGCCGTCCCGGCGAAGCGCGCGAGGTCGCGACGTTCGTGGTGTTCCTCGCCAGTGACGAGTCCTCCTACTCCACCGGCAGCGAGTTCGTGATGGACGGCGGCCTGGTGACCGACGTCAACCACAAGGAGTTTTAAGGCGTGCTATAACCGCGAGCATGCCAGGCAGCCTCGACGAACTGAAAAGGATTGTCGGACCGAATCACTTCGTCACCGATCCCGACGTCCTGGCCGCGCGCAGCGTCGACCACACCGGCCGCTACCGGGGTCGGGCGAGCGCGCTGGTGCGACCCGGTTCGGCCGAAGAACTCGCCGAGGTGTTGCGCGTGTGCCGTGACGCCGGCGCACATGTCACGGTGCAGGGCGGTCGGACCTCGCTGGTGGCGGGCACCGTGCCCGAGCATGACGACGTGCTGTTGTCCACCGAGCGGCTGCACACCATCGGCGACGTCGACACGGTTGAGCGCCGCGTTGAGGTCGGCGCCGGAGCCACGCTGGCCGCGGTGCAGCGGGCGGCGTCGGAGGCCGGGCTGGTGTTCGGCGTGGACCTCGCCGCTCGTGACACGGCGACCGTCGGCGGCATGGCGTCGACGAACGCCGGCGGCCTGCGCACGGTCCGGTACGGCAACATGGGCGAACAAGTCGTCGGCTTGCAGGTCGCGCTGCCCGACGGTTCGCTGCTGCGCCGGCACAGCCAGGTGCGCAGCGACAACACCGGCTACGACTTGCCGGCGTTGTTCGTCGGCGCCGAAGGCACACTGGGCGTCATCACTGCCCTGGAGCTGCGGCTGCACCCATCGCCATCGCATCGGGTGACGGCGATCTGCGGCTTCGCCGACCTCGATGCGCTCGTGGACGCCGGCCGGATGTTTCGCGACGTGGACGGCATCGCGGCCTTGGAACTGATCGATGGCCGGGCGGCCGCACTGACGGGCGAGCATCGTGGCGTGGGATCCCCGGTCGAAGGTGACTGGCTGTTGTTGGTGGAGCTGGCCGCCGACCACGACCAGACCGATCGACTGGCCGGCCTGCTCGACGACGTGCAGATGTGCGGCGAGCCCGCCGTCGGCATCGATGTTGCTGCGCAGCAACGGTTGTGGCAGGTTCGCGAGGCGCTTGCGGAGGTGCTCGGCGTGTACGGCCCGCCGCTGAAGTTCGACGTCTCGCTGCCGCTGTCGTCCATCGACAGATTCGCAAGGGAGGCAGTCGATTTGGTCGGCAAGCACGCTCCCGACGCGCTGCCGGTGCTGTTCGGTCACATCGGTGAGGGCAACCTGCACCTCAA
>NZ_JAFAUS010000114.1 GCF_019243155.1 Mycobacterium sp. | reverse complement strand
GATTTAGAGTTCAGCCAATGCGTCCAGGTCTGCGGGCGCCTTGACGGCAAGAGCCGTCGTTCCCCGAAGTTCGCGTTTGGCGATGCCGGTGAGCGTGCCCGCAGGCGGAAGCTCGACAGTCGCCGTGATTTCCCGTTCGCGCATCGTTGCGGTGCATAGGTCCCAGCGCACCGGCTGGGTCAGCTGAGCCACCAGCGCCTCCATCGCCGCCGCCGCAGACGTGACGGGCTTCCCGTCCCGGTTCGACAGCAGCGTGGCGGTCGGCTCGGCGGTCTGGACGGCCGCCGCAGCGGCGGCATAGCGATCGAGCGCCGGAGCCATGTACTTGGTGTGGAACGCTCCGGCCACACCGAGCGCGCGCACCCGGGCCTTGGCCGGCGGGTCCTCGGCGAGCTTCTCCAGGGCGTTCAGCGGACCGGCGGCGACGATCTGCCCCGCCGCGTTGCGGTTGGCGGGGAACAGGTCAAGCTGCTCGAGACGAGCCAGAACCTCGTCCTCGTCACCGCCGAGCACGGCGGACATGCCGGTCGGCTCGACGGCGCATGCCTTGGCCATTTCGGCGCCGCGGGTGGCGGCCAGCGCGACGGCGTCATCGGCGGCCAGCACGCCCGCGATCGCGTAGGCCGCGATTTCGCCGACGGAGTGACCCGCCACAACGAGTTCCGCGTCGGCCAGCAGGCCGCGCTTGGTCAGTTCCTGGTGTGCCAGCAGGGTGGCCGCAACGACCAGGGGTTGAGTGACCGCGGTGTCGGTGATCTCTTCGGTCGACGCGGTGGTACCCAGCCGAACCAGGTCGAGGCCGCTCGCCTTCGACCAGATGTCGAGCTGGTCCGCGGCGCCGGGAAGATCGAGCCACGGCGACAGCATCCCCTCGGTCTGCGAACCCTGTCCGGGCGCAAGCAATGCAATCACGTGTTTAAGAGAACACTGTGGAAACGGTTTTGGCGGGTGTAACAGATTATGAACCTCGTCTTAGGTTTTTGTGCGCTACCTACAAAACGGCTCGGTAAGCGACATATTTGAGATCGTCCCGCGACCTGTGGCCTGGATCACTAGGATCCGGATCGCCCCACCATAGCCCCTTTGACCGGCAATGGAACAGCCGTCAACGCGTTGTTTCCGGCGCCAGAAGGAGGCTTGGGATAGTTGAGCTGACCGACGGTCGCCGCCACACGCAGCACATATGCGTCTCGCGGCAGCGTGGGATCACGCCCCGTGAAGTCGGTGATGCGCTTGAGCCTGTAGCGCACGGTGTTTGGATGAACGAACAACTTTCTGGCACAGGCCTCAATAGCGCCGCCACAATCTAAATAAGCGTCGAGCGTCTCGATCAGCGTGGGTCCGGCGTCGGCCAGGGGGCCCATCACGTCGGTGTGCAAGGCGACAATTGCCGACGCGTCGCCCATCAGGGCGCGTTCGGGCAATAGTTCTCGGGCCTGCACGGGCCGTGGCGCGCCGCGCCAGCCGCCGACGGCGTTCATCCCGGATATCGCCTCGCTGGCGCTGTGATAAGCCGCGGTCAGCATGGGCGCCGTGGGGCCGATGACGACCGGGTCCCCGGAGAACGCGTTCAACAGATCTCCCAGGAACCTGTCGGTCGGCGACAGCTGGCCGGACACGATCGCGACCAGCCAGGTCCCGTGCACGTCGGTGAGGGCCGCGCGGCCGTGGTTGGCGGCGACATCGCGGACGTGCTGGCTGGCCCGCTGGCTGTCGCCCGGGGCGGTCGACCCGTCCCGACCGGGTGCCGGAGTTCCGACCACGACCGTCGCCGGCGCGGTGGTGTCCCAGTTCAGCGCCGCCGCGCGAGACAGCAGCTCGGGTCCGGTGTCGCCGCGGACCACGGCGTCGACGACGCTGGCCTCCATCCGGCTGTCCCAGCTGCCGCGCGCCTCGGCCGCGTTCGCGTAGGCGCCCGCCGCGGTGAACGCCAGGTCGCGGCTGTATTTCAGGATGCCCACGGTCAGGGACGTCAGCTGCTCTTCGGAGCGGGCTATCAGCGGCACGACCTCCTCGAAGAACTCCATCGTCACCCGCACCATGTCGACGCTGTGGCGCAGCGCGATCCGACGCTGCAGCTCCTGGGGCACCAATTCGTAGGCCTGCGCGGTGTAGCTGACGTTGCTGTGCGGGTCGTGCATCCACTCGACGAAGTTGTTGATGGTCGTCTGAACCACCAGCGCCACGCTGGCCCGCTGAGACGCTTCCAGGTCTGCGAAGAACGGCAACCGATCCTGCATCACCGAGACCGCCTCGGTGGCCAGCCGGCCGGAGTACTGCTTCAACCGGCGCAGCAACGACTCGGGGACCGTGTCCAGCAGCTCAAGCGGCGACCTTGGGTGCTTGGCGAAGGGGCCGGCAAAAGGGTTGTCATTCACCCCTAAAACGTACGCGAATTTTCTGGATGTATCCGCCAAAGCCAGGCGCGTCGCTCTTAACGCTATCTCATAAACGACGCGTCGGGGCCGTTGAGTCTCAGGCGACCCCGGGGTCGGAGGTCTGCTCCGGTGCGGCCTGTACGTCGTCGATCCGGTACTGGCGGGCGGCCGCGACCGGCACCGACGGGTCGATCTCGCCGTCGCGCGCCAGGGCCTCCAAGACGGCGACCACCTGCGATTCGGCGTCGGTGTTGAAGAAGCGCCGCGCCGCAGGCCGGGTGTCGGAAAAGCCGAAGCCGTCGGTGCCCAGAGTGACGAAGGTGCCCGGCACCCACGGCCGGATCTGTTCCGGAACGGCGCGCATCCAGTCCGATACGGCGATCACCGGGCCGCTGGCGTCGCACAGGGCCTGCGTCACGTAGGGGACACCGGCCGGGCGATCCGGGTGGCGCAGCTTCGCCTTCTGGACGTTCACGCCGTCGCGGTTCAGCTCGCCCCAACTGGTCACCGACCAGACGTCGGCGGCGACATCCCATTCGGCGGCGAGCATCTCGGCCGCCTTGAGCGCCGACGGCATCGCCACCCCGGAGGCCAGGATCTGCGCCTTACTGGCGCGTTGCTCGGTGGCGGCGTGGTAGCGGTAGATGCCGCGCAGCAGCCCCTCGGGATCGAAGT
>NZ_JAFAUS010000464.1 GCF_019243155.1 Mycobacterium sp. | reverse complement strand
GGCAAGGTCGACGTCCGCCGGCTGCGAGAGATGCTGATCGAGGCGGATTGTTCTGGGGCAGAGCATTAGATGAGCGAGCCTCTCGTTTTCGAAACCATCAGCGGCTCGAATTCGATCTACCGCGCCATGCGCCCAGCCGGCATCTGAAGCGCAGCTACCAGCGGGCCGCTCCCGGTGTCTCCATCGTCAAAGGCCGTTGATAGGACAGGTCCTGACTATCACGGGTGCCGACCAGATAACCCTGCTCCTTGAAGAATTGCGACTGCAACACACGTGCGTCCGCCAGGAACATCCCCTCCACTGTCGAACGCCGAATTACGATGCGCCACTGTTCGTCCCGGCGCTCCAATCGATCCAGATAGCGCCCCGTGATGAACTGCGCGCTGCCGCCGTCACGCCCGATCAGGACGACGATGGCGTAACTCTCCGCGTGAGCCGTGTCGCCATCGATCTCGCACGAGTGCGTGGTGATGTTATGCGTGTGCATGATCGACGTTTCGGCGTGAGTTTTGTTGGCCCACTTCGCGTAATGGGGCCCCGAGTTGATCGCGCGGCCGTGCTCGTCGATGCCGTCGTGGTGGTAAGCCGCGGTGATGAGGTCATTGTCGTGGCGGTCGCACCCGCGAGCATGCCGGGCGATGCAATCGAGGATCGCAGTGCGATCGAGTAGGTACTGCACGTCGCGCTGCAACTGGGATAGGTCGATCTCCGCAGGCATGAGTCTCCACATCGTCGTGCCATCAGCGCACAACTTTGAGACTATACATGTGTACAGCGGTTGGCGAATGTCAAGATGGTTCGCTTTGAGACCAGTGAGGTGAAGATGGCGACAGCGCCCCGTCGCGTCGGTGCGGAGACGTCCAGGACGCGCGACCTGCTTCTGGACTGTGTCGAGAAGATGATGCTTGAAGAGGGTTACGCGAGCATCACTTACCGCGCGCTGGCCGCCAAGGCGGGGGTGACTCCGAGCCTGGTGCAGTACTACTTCCCGTCCCTCGACGAGATCTTCCTGGCCGCGATCAACCGATACTCCGAACGCAATCTCGCGGTGCTGGCCAAAGTCCTTGAAGCCCGGTCCGAGGATCCACTGCATGCGCTGTGGGACTTCAGCTGGGACGAGGCGACAGGTGCCCTCATGACCGAGTTCCTGGCGCTGGGAAACCACCGCAAGTCAATCCGTTCCGCCATTGCCGAAGTCACGAATCAGGTGCGCAGTGTGGAAGTCGAGGCGCTCGTCCGGAAATTCGGCAAAGGGACGCGCCTGAATGGCGACCTGTCGTTGAATGCGCTCGCCCTGCTGGTGACCGGGATCCCGAAGTTCCTCAATCTTGAGGAGGGCGTAGGGGTGGATGGCGCGCACGACGAAGTGGTCAACGCGATCGAAAAATATCTGGACTCCGTTGAGGCTCGGTCGACGCGCAGCAAGCGCAGGCGATCACGCTCACGCAGGTGAACTGCGGGTCAGCGGCTTGACTTGTCGTCGCTGTACGACTGTATAGTTCGATCCATGTCGGACCCGGACAGGATTGCGGTTGTCACCGGTGCGAGCAGAGGGGCGGGAGCGGGTATTGCCCGCGCGCTGGGCAGTCACGGGTACACCGTCTATCTGACCGGCCGCACGGAGAGATCTGGCGATTCATCCCAAGCGGGCTCCATCCAGGACACCGCCGAGCAGGTGAATGCCTTGGGCGGCAACGGTATTGCCGTGCGAGTCGACCACGCCGATGACCAGCAGGTGATCGACTTCTTCGAGCGGGTGCGTCATGAGCACGGCAGGATCGACGTGCTGGTCAACAATGCCGCGATCATCCGCGACGAGATGATGGGGCGGACGAAGTTTTGGGAAGAGCCGCTCAACGTCATGGACACGCTGGCGGTCGGGGTGCGTAGCAGTTACGTCGCCACCGTCCTGGCGGCGCCCTTGATGCTGCCCCAACGTAAGGGCCTGGTCGTGTTCACCTCCGCCTCGGGGGCGGTGCATTACGCGTTCGGCCCCGCTTATGGCGTGCCCAAGGCAGGTACCGACAAGATGGCGGCGGATATGGCCGTGGACTTCGAAGGCACTGGGATCGCTGCCGTTTCGATCTGGATGGGATCCCTGCTGACGCAACGCGTGCGGGACATCGTGGCGCGTAAGCCTGAGAAGCTCGGCTACGTTCTCGACATCGCCGAGACCCCGGAACTCACCGGCCACATCATTTCGCGACTGTACGAAGACCCGGATCTGGCCGAACTGAGCGGCCAGACCCTGATCGGCGCGGAGTTAGCCGTCAAGTATGGAATCAAGGATGCCGAAGGGCGACAGCCGCCGTCGTGTCGTGACCTGCACGGAGTCCACCCGCATCCCCACTTCCCCTATGTCATGCGGTGATTCGCAAGACGGTGCGGCGGTAGTCTACGGCACCCGCGTCCAGGGCTGACAGTTCTGCGACTCGAAGGCCTTGACCGAGGAGTTGATGTTCGCGAACATCGGGCCGACAGAGGTGTTCGTCTGAAGTACGTGGTCCTTGTTGGCATCCGGTGTGCTGTAGGTAAACCACGAGCACATCGAATCCTGGGTCGGCACGTTGTTGATCCACACTCCGAAGGCCGATCCCGAGCCGCCAGTGTGGTACAGGCCCGGGGCAATATCGGGCCCCACGACAAAGACGCCGTTGCCGGGGATCGGGTCCATGAGATCGGCGCCGGCGGGCGGCGCCAGGGCGATAGCTGTCACCGCTGCAACGAAAGCGGCCGATGCGCGACGCGCTGGGGACATGTTTCCTCGTTCTGTTGTGCCGTCCCCCGATGGCAGCGTATGCCCTGGCCAGGCGCGCTACAACAGAAATCACGAACTCGTCGGACGGGTCCCCTCGACAACCACGCCACGCGTCACGAGGTGATCGATCAAGGGAATCGCACCGGCGGCCAAGTGCTCCGACATCGCCGCACGCGCCGCCCCGTCGTCGCGCTTTTTCAGGGCCGACAGGATGCGCCGATGATCTTTCATCGATTGCTCCGGCCAGCCTTCGATCGCCGGAAACACCGATTCCGGTGCGTAGCGGGTGATCTGCAGCATCAGCTGGGCAAGCTTCGGGGAGTCCGCGGCGACGTTGATGGCCCGGTGGAACTGGTGATTGAGATGCACGGTCCGCTCGTTGTCGTCACCGGCGTAGGCGTCTTCGAGTTCGGCCTGGATCTGCTTGAGTTCGCGCAACTGGTCGTCGGTGATGTTGATCGCGGCCCGCGCCGCGAGTTCGCCGCCGACGTGTGCCTGCACGTTCGCGACGTCGGTGACATCACGCCCGGTCACCGGCAACACCACGAAGCCGCGGCGGGGCTGCTGGGCGATCAGGCCTTCCGCGCGCAGGGCAAAGAGCGCCTCCCGGACTGGCGTGACACTGATGCCCAATTCCGCGGCCAACTGGTCCAGGCGGACGTAAGACCCGGCGACATACCTGCCGTCGAAGATCCGCTGGCGGATCAGGCGCGCGACATCGTCGGAAAGTTGCGGTCGCGCAGCGAAATCCGGAACGCTCATTGCCTCACACCTGATACTCGGCGAGTAGCCGCTTGCTGATGATGTTCTTCTGGATTTCGCTCGTTCCCTCGCCGATGAGGAGGAACGGTGCGTCGCGCATCAGCCGCTCGATCTCATATTCCTTGGAGTAGCCGTAACCGCCGTGGATCCGGAAGCTCTGTTGCGTGACCTCGGAACAGAACTCGCTGCAGAGGTATTTGGCCATCCCGGCGGCGACGTCGTTGCGCTCCCCCGAGTCTTTCAGCCGCGCCGCGTTGACCATCATCAGATGCGCGGCTTCGACTTTGGTGGCCATCTCGGCGAGCTGGAAGGCGATGGCCTGGTGCTCCGCGATCGGCTTGCCAAACGTCTGGCGCTGTTGCGCGTACCGCACGGCGAGTTCGAAGGCGCGGATGCCCACGCCGACGGCCCGGGCCGACACGTTGACACGGCCGACCTCGATGCCGTCCATCATCTGGAAGAAGCCTTGCCCCGGAGTGCCGCCGAGGATGTCGTCCGCGCTCGCGTGATACCCGTCGAAGATGAGTTCGGTGGTGTCGATGCCCTTGTAACCCAGCTTGTCGATCTTTCCGGGAATCACTAAACCGGGCAGGACTTCTCCGAAGCCCGTTGGCTTTTCGACCAGAAACGCGGTCAGGTTGCGGTGCGCTTTTTCCGCGCCCTCGTCGGTGCGCACCAACACGGCGATCAGCGTCGAGCTGCCGCCGTTGGTGAGCCACATCTTCTGACCGTTGATGGTGTAGTCGCCGTCGGGGTTTCGCGTGGCGCGAGTCCGGATCGCGGCGACGTCGGAGCCCAGCTCGGGCTCCGACATCGAGAAGGCGCCGCGTGTCTCGCCCGTCGCCATACGCGGCAGGAAACGCTGCTTCTGCTCGTCGGTGCCGTGCTGGCGCAGCATGTACGCCACGATGAAGTGCGTGTTGAGCACCCCGGACACGCTCATCCAGCCGCGCGCCAGCTCCTCCACACACAGTGCATAGGTCAGCAGCGACTCCCCCAGACCGCCGTACTCCTCGGGAATCATCAGCCCGAACAAGCCCATCTCGCGCATCTGGTCGACGAGTTCCTGCGGATAGGTGTCGCCACGCTCCAGCTCCGCGGCGTGCGGAATGACTTCCTTTTCGACGAATTGCTTTACGGTAGCCAGGATCTCGGTCTGAATGTCGGTCAATCCGATGGTCTGGGCGAGTTTCGTCATTGCGCTGTCTTTCTCTTTCGGCTGCTCAGCAAGCGATCGTCTTGGCGTTCGTCAGGCGCTCGAGGTCGCCGCTCGTCAAACCCAGGCACCGCCCGAGGACGTCTGCGGTGTCTTGCCCCAAGGCGGGAGCGGGCGCGGGCGCGGGATAGTTGCCGTCGATCGCGGCGGGCAGGCCCGCCGCGAAATAATCGCCGAGACCCGGCTGGTTGAGTCGGGAAAACAGCGGATTGGCAGTCACTTTCGGCCCTGCCGCGACCTCCGCGAAAGTGCGATACCGCTCGACCAAGACCGTGGTGTCCGACAGCGCGGCAGTGATCTCGTCCGCAGTGTGATCGGTGAACCAGGTGGCGAACAGGCCCGACAGCACCTCGCGGTAGCGATAGCGATCACCCTCGGTTCCGAAATCAACGCTCAGCGCCTCGGCGAGCGCCAAAACCGCCGCTGCCGTGCCCGTTACGTCGACCAGGTCGCGAAAGTGCCGGCCCGTCAATGCGACAACCATGAATCTGACCCCGTCGCGGCTGATGAAATCCTGCCCGTACTGGCCGTAGATGGCATTGCCCAGACGCTGGCGCTGGGTGCCGTTGACTTGCGGCTCGGTCAGCAATCCCAGATTTCCGGCGGTGGCCAGCGCAACGTCTTCGAGCGCCAGGCTGATTCGCGCGCCCGTCCCTGACTGTTCACGACGACGGACCGCGGTGACGACCGCCAGCGCGGCGTACAGCCCGCAACACACGTCCCAGGCCGGCAATACGTGGTTGATCGGACCGGCGTGGCCGATGGGGCCCGTGACGAGCGGGAATCCGATACCCGCGTTGACCGTGTAGTCCACCCCGGTCGAGCCGTCACCGCGCCCGAGCAGCTGAACGTGAATGACGTCCGGGCGCTTGGCCTTCAGGAGATCGTGGCTCAGCCAAGACAATCCGGCAGCGTTGGTCACCACGATGCCGTCGCCCTCGACGATCAGCCGCTGAACCAGTTCCTGCCCCTCGGCCGAACGCAGATCGATGCTGGCTGAGCGTTTCCCCTTGTTCAGGCCGGTCCAATAGATTGACGTGCCGTCCGCCGCGAGCGGCCAGCGCTGCACATCGGAAGCGCCACCGATCGGGTCCACCCGAATCACTTGCGCCCCAAGTTGACTCAGTGTCATCCCGCACAGCGGGGCGGCAACGAAACTGGATACCTCCACCACGGTGAGGCCGCTCAACGGCAACCCCGGATCGGTCATCTCGGACCGACCCGTTCGAAGATCGCCGCCAGGCCTTGCCCACCGCCGATGCACATGGTCTCCAGCCCGTAGCGCGCCTCGCGGCGGGTGAGTTCGCGCGCCAGGGTGGCCAGCACCCGGCCGCCCGTCGCACCGACCGGGTGTCCCAGCGAGATTCCCGATCCGTGCACGTTGGTGCGCTCGTGGTCGGCGGCGCCGAATTTCCACTCCCGCATGACCGCCAGCGCCTGCGCTGCGAACGCCTCGTTGAGTTCGATGAGGTCGATGTCACTCAGCTGCAACCCGGCCTTGGCGAGCGCGACCTCGGTCGCGGGAACCGGGCCGATGCCCATGATGTTGGGCGCGACGCCTGCCACACCCCACGACACCAACCGCACCAACGGCGTCAACCCGTATTCGTCGGCCTTCTCGGCGGTGGTCACCACACACATCGACGCCGCATCGTTCTGCCCGCTGGCGTTGCCGGCCGTCACCGTCGCCTCCGGATCATCTTTCAGCAGAACAGGTTTGAGCTTGCCCAACGAATCGACCGACGTGTCGGCGCGCGGATGCTCGTCGGTGTCGATCACTTCTTCGCCCTGCCGGGTCGGCACCGACACTGGAATGATCTCCTCGGCCATGACCCCGTCCTTCTGCGCGGCAACCGCACGCTGGTGTGAGCGCACCGCGAGCTCGTCCTGCTCCAGACGCGAAATGCCATACTGGCGCCGCAAATTCTCGGCCGTCTCCAGCATCCCCCCGGGCACCGGGTAGCGCCGACCGCCTGCGGTGGTGCGTCCGCGCGCCAGCCCATCGTGCACGCGGACACCGCTGCGGGCTCCGCCCCAGCGCATATCGGTCGAATAGAAGGCGACGTTGCTCATGCTTTCGCAGCCGCCGGCGATGACGAGATCGTGGTCGCCGCTGCGCACCTGCAGACTTGCCTGGAGCACCGCTTGCAGGCCCGAGCCGCAGCGACGGTCGACCTGCATACCGGGAACCGTCACGGGCAGACCGGAATCCAGCGCCACCACGCGTCCGATCGCCGGCGCCTCGCTGCTGGGGTAGCAGTGTCCGAGGATGATGTCCTGGACCGCTTCCGGCGCAATCCCGGTCCGCTCGAGGAGACCCTTCAGCGCGGCGACACCGAGGTCGACGGCGCTCTGCGAGGAGAACATTCCGCCGTAGCGGCCGATCGGCGTTCGGACGGGCTCACAGATGACGACTTCGCGCACTTCAGCTCCCATCTCTAAAGATGCCGGCCGCCAGTGATTTCCATGACGGTGCCGGTCATGTACGAGGACAGGTCAGAGGCCAGGAACAGGGCGACACTGGCGACCTCGCTGGGCTCCCCCGCCCGTCCCATCGGCACCTCGGCCTCCTTCTGGTCCCAGATGTGTTGCGGCATGGCTTCTGTCATCGCCGACCGGATCAAGCCGGGGGCGATCGCATTGACCCGCACACCGAGGTAGGCGAGCTCCTTGGCCGCGGCCTTGGTCATTCCGACGATCCCGGCCTTGGCGGCCGAGTAGTTGGTCTGGCCGATCATCCCGACCTTGCCGGACACCGAGGACATGTTGATGATCGCGCCGCGCTTGTTCTCCCGCATGATCGCCGCGGCCAGCCGGATCCCGTTCCAGGTCCCCTTCAGGTGCACGTCGATGACCTGATCGAACTGTTCTTCGGTCATCTTGCGCATCGTCGCGTCGCGGGTGATCCCGGCGTTGTTGACCATGATGTCGAGGCCGCCGAATCGGTCGACCGCGGTCTGGATCAGCGCTTCGACGTCGGACGCTTGCGTCACGTCGCAGCGGACCGCCAGCGCAACGCCGTCGCCGCCGAGCTGCTGGGCCGCCTTTTCCGTCGCCTCGAGGTTGACATCTCCGAGCACGACCCGCGCGCCCTCGGCCACGAATCTCTCCGCGATCGCGAAACCGAGACCTTGCGCGGCACCGGTAACCACCGCAGTCTGACCGCTCAGCAACGACACGTCGATCACGCTTCCTTTTCTGGTCTTTGTTTGTCGGCCGCCAGGCCTCTTCCGCTCGAATATCGTATTTCATATAGGATCGCGGCCGGTGCCGGGGTGTCCGCGCCCGTGCCCGCGAGCGACTGCCGATGAGGAGCGTCTGCAACATGACCACCGATGAGGTCCCCGAGGTTTCGGACGAGGATTTCGGAGAGATCCGCGCCCAGACCCGTCACTTCGTCCGCACCGCGGTGGTACCGCGCGAGCAGGAGATCCTGACCGACGACCGGGTGCCGGACGATCTACGCGAGCAGGCCAAGAAGATGGGGCTGTTCGGTTACGCGATTCCGCAGCGGTGGGGTGGCCTCGGGCTCAATCTCGTGCAAGACGTCGAATTGGCAATGGAATTGGGCTACACCTCGCTGGCGCTGCGATCGATGTTCGGCACCAACAACGGCATCGCCGGTCAAGTACTCGTCGGCTTCGGCACCGACGCGCAGAAGACTCGATGGCTGGAGTCGATGGCCTCCGGCGATGTCGTGGCCTCGTTCGCGTTGACGGAGCCCGGCGCCGGATCGAACCCCGCCGGTCTGCGGACCAAAGCCGTCCGCGACGGCTCCGACAAAGACGCGGCGTGGGTGATCTCCGGACAGAAGCGCTTCATCACCAACGCGCCCGTCGCCGATCTGTTCGTGGTCTTCGCACGCACCCGGCCGGCCGACGACAAGGGCCCCGGCATAGCCGTCTTCCTGGTACCCGCGGATTCCGACGGCGTCGAGGTCGGCGCCAAGGACGCCAAGATGGGCCAAGAGGGTGCGTGGACCGCAGACGTCAACTTCAACGATGTCCGCGTCGAAGCCGGCGCGCTCATCGGTGGCGACGAGGACATCGGCTACCGCGCGGCGATGACCTCGCTGGCCCGGGGCCGGGTCCACATCGCCGCCCTCGCGGTGGGTGCGGCCCAACGCGCGCTCGACGAATCCGTTTCCTACGCGGCCACCGCTACCCAGGGGGGCGCGCCGATCGGCAGCTTTCAATTGGTGCAGGCGATGCTCGCCGACCAGCAGACCGGGGTGCTGGCAGGGCGCGCCCTTGTCCGCGACGCCGCGCGGCAATGGGTCACCAACTCCGACCGCAGGATCGCGCCGTCGGCCGCCAAGCTCTTCTGCACCGAGATGGCCGGCAAGGTAGCCGACCTCGCGGTGCAGGTGCATGGCGGCAGCGGCTACATGCACGGTGTCCCCGTCGAACGCATCTACCGCGACGTACGACTGCTGCGGCTCTACGAAGGCACCAGCGAGATTCAGCGCTTGATCATCGGATCCAACCTCGTCAAGGCGGCGCAGCGCTGACAAGCGCTGTGCGGCGACCAAACTCACCAGAGGAGACAACATGAGCGGCACGCGTGAAGGCCGGCTACAGGGCAGAGTGGCATTCATCACCGGGGCGGCGCGGGGCCAGGGCCGGGCGCATGCCGTACGCATGGCGCGGGAAGGCGCCGACATTATCGCCGTCGACATCGCGGACAAGCTCCCCTCCTGCGTCCCGTACGCTTCGGCGACCCAGGAAGATCTGGACGAAACCGTTCGCCTCGTAGAAGAGGCGAACGGCCGAGTCTTCGCCGCGGCCGTCGACACCCGCGACTTCGACGGACTCCACAAGGTCGTCGACGACGGAGTCGCCGCGCTGGGACGGCTCGACATCATCGTCGCCAACGCCGGTATCGCCGCCCCGCAGGCGTGGAACGAGATCACGCCCGAGTCCTTTCGCGATGTCATGGACATCAACGTGACCGGCACCTGGAACACCGTGATGGCGGGTGCGGAAAAGATCATCGATGGCGGCCGCGGTGGCTCGATCATCCTGATCAGCTCGGCGGCCGGCATGAAGATGCAGCCGTTCATGATTCACTACACCGCGAGCAAGCATGCCATCACCGGCTTGGCGCGGGCTTTCGCCGCGGAACTGGGCAAGCACTCGATCCGGGTCAACAGCGTGCACCCCGGACCGGTGAACACCCCGATGGGATCCGGCGACATGGCCGCGGCAGTGGGCAAGACCATGGAAACCAACCCGCAGCTGTCGCACGTCCTGACACCGTTTCTGCCGGACTGGATCGCCGAGCCCGACGAGATCGCGGACACCGTGTGCTGGCTCGCCAGTGATGAATCGCGCAAAGTCACGGCCGCGCAGATTCCGGTCGACCAGGGTTCGACACAGTACTGACGGGGCCTCGGGAATAGCTCGTTCAGATCGGCGATTGGAGTCGACATGAAGAGTTTCAGCGAAACCGAGCGCCAGGAGTTCCTCGCCGACAAGCATGTCGGCGTGCTGTCCGTCGCGGCTGATGGCCGGCCGCCGGCCAGCGTGCCGATCTGGTACGACTACAGCGTCGGCGGGGACGTCCGGATCATGACCGGGGCGTCCAGCCGCAAGGCCCGACTCATCGAGAAGGCCGGCGCGGTGACGCTGGTGGTGCAGCGCGAGGAGCCGCCGTACCAGTACGTGGTGGTGGAGGGCACCATCGTCGACGCCACCACACCCGCTCCGGCGGACATACAGGAGGCCATCGCGATCCGCTACCTCGGCGAGGAAGCCGGTCCCGCATTCGTCAAGAGCCTCGAGGGCGTGGAAGAGGTGTTGTTCACCATCCGCCCGGACCGCTGGCTCAGCGCGGATTTCAGCGACGAGCTGTAAGCCTCAGGCGATCAGGTCCAGCGTTCCCAGATCGCGGACCGCACGGCTGCCGCGCTGCAGCATGGTGACCATCATGTCGTCACCGCGCTCGGTCGACGAGGCGAAGGCAAACCCGAGGGCGGATATCAACAGCGCCTGGGGTACCCCGAGTCGGTAGTCGCGCCAACATGTTTCGCGGTCGTATCCGGTGACGCCGTGGCCCAGCAGCGCCCGGTGATAGTCGCCGACAAGGCCCTCCTCGATGGAGGTGCGGAGTTGCGAATCCAGGCTGGTCGCGGTGAAGTACGCCAGATCTCTGGCCGGCAGGCCCACACCGAGCGTCTGCCAGTCGACGACGCTCACCCAGCTCTGACCCGGATCGAACAGTAGGTTGTCGAGCCGATAATCGCCGTGCAGCAGGGCGAATCGCTGCTGTTCGGTGAAGAGCCAGGGCGTGATCAAACCCATTGTCTCAGAAAAGGTCTCACGGTCCTCGGCGCTTAGGCGGGGACCAAGCTTCTCCAGCGTGATGTCGGCACTCATCTTCGCCACGTCGCCAAGTCCCTTGGCGGATGCCTCATCTGGGCGGGGAAACGCGAGCCCGGGCAGATCCAGAAAGTAGGGGTCGCACCAACTGGGGCCATGCAATCCCGCCAACGCCACCACCGCGAGCCGCGCCTGCTGCTCGTCGCAGCCGGCGATTTGATCTCCCTGCACGGCGGGCGCCTGATCGGCGAGCAACAGCGCGTAATCCAAGCCGTCTTCGGTGATCTCGCAGTAGAAACACCGCGGCGTGGGCGCCGCGACGCGATCGGCCACCGTGGCGTAGAACGCACACTCGCTGCGGTAGCCGATGGTGACGCGTTCGCGCACGGTGTCGTCCTGCGCCGGCAGTTTGATCACGAACGTTTGCGGCAGGTCGTCGGGTTCCGACGCGTACCGGGCGGTCACCCGGTAGGTCGCACCGGTCTGTCCGGTGCCGATCGGCACCACGTCCACTTCGGCGACCTCGACGGTTGCGCTGCCATCACTGAGTGCGGCCGACAGCCATTCGGGGGTCACGTCGGCCGGATACCGGGGAATCGACATCACAGCACTCATAAGCAGCACGCCTCCTGTACCCGGACAGCTCGGTCCGACTGACAAACTGTAAGGCATACGGCAAGAGTTGCGGTCAACCGCGGTGATCTAGTCGGTGAGGATCCGCCATTCGGCGGCCTCGTGCTGCTGCCGCCAGAATTCCTCGAAACGCCCACCCGCGGCGAGCAATTCGTCGACCGTGCCATCCTCGACGACACTGCCGTTATCGAGAAACAGGACACGGTCGGCGTGACTGATGCTGGCCAATCGATGCGCGACGATCACCTGGGTGCGCGACCTCGGGTCGGCGGTGAGCGCGTCGACCACCGCGGCCTCGTTCTCGGTGTCCAGGGCGCTGGTCGCCTCGTCTACCAGCAGTATCGGCGCGGGTTTCAGCAGCGCCCGGGCAATGCTGACGCGTTGGCGTTCGCCTCCGGACAGCGCGGAACCGGCTTCACCGACGATGCTGGCCGCACCGTCGGGCAGCCTGCCGATCAGCTCGTCGACGCGGGCGAGCGACAGGGCCCGCGCGAACTGCTCGTCGCCCGCGCCGGGGTCTCCGGCGAACACGTTGTCGCGGATCGTCCCGTGAAACAGGTAGGGATGCTGAAACACAACGCTGCTTGCCGCCCGCCGGGCGTCGGCGTCCAGGCTCGCGGCGTCGACACCGTCGATCAGGATGCGGCCACGGGCGGGTTCGTGCAGTCCGGCGATCAAGGCCAGGACCGTGCTCTTGCCCGAACCCGATGGTCCGACGATCGCCGTCGTGCTGCCCGGTGCCAGCGAGAAGCTCACCCCGTCCAGCACCGGTGCGCTGGCGCCATCGTAGGAGAAGGCGACGTCGTCGAACTCGACGCGAGGTGCCCTGTCCGCGTCCGGCAAGACGGTGGCACCCGCATTCATCAGTGGCGCGGTGAGCACCGAACGAATGTTGTCGAGCGTGCCGCGGGTGCTCTCCAGCGCCGGCGCCAATTCGCTGATGGTGGTGTACGGCTCCAGGTAGCGCACGATCACGACGATCAGCGCGACGGCCTCGGCCACCGTGAGCGTCCCGTTCACCGTCAACGCCGTAGTGACCCCCGCCAGCAGGATCAACGACAGCTGACTGGCGAGACTGAACAGCAGCTGCCCCGGTACCTGCATGGACAGCAGCCGCATGGTCGCGCCGTGCTGTGCGGTCAACGCGTCGCCGACCAGGCTGCGCGCCGGCTCGACGCGCCGCGCGGCCCGTAACGCCTGCTGGGTTCGGGCGAATTCGATGATCCGCTCGGTGAACGCGCTATTGGCTTCGGCGGCAACCGAATCGGCGCGGCGCGCCAGTCGGGCCGACGCCCATAACGCACCCAGGAGCAGCGGCACACCGCCAAGCGCGGCCACGCCGAGTTGCCACGAGACCGGTAGCAACGCCAGCGCGATGGCCGCGGGCAGCAGGATGGCGGAAGTCAGCGGCGTCAGCAGGTTGACGACGAGGCCGACGAGTTCGGGACCGGTGGCCGCAATCGCCTGCCGGGCCGTCGCCGTGTGCTCGGCCGTGAACCAATCCAGCCGGACGCCGGGCAACCGGTCCGCCACGTCGTGCTGGCTGTGGTCGAGCACCGAGAAACCCAGATCGAAGCCGATCCGGGCGGTTGCGGTGTCGATCGTCCAGCCGATGACCGTAGCGGCGGTGAGCCAACCGAGCCACACCAGCGCATAGGTTGGCGTGCCGCTGAACAACGCGCCGACCAAAGGGACGAGCAATACGGCGGCTATTGCCCGCACCACGACGGAAGACAACGCGAGCACTATGTAGGCAACGACCTTCGCGCGCCGGTCCCCCGGCACGAGGCTCAACCACGTGCGGATCATCGCGCTCCCTCCTGAATTTCGAGAGTTGCCGCGGCCGCTACCGGCTCGCGACGTCCGCCCTCCCAGAGCCGTCGGTACCGGCCGTCGGCGGCCAGCAACTCGTCGTGCGTGCCGCGTTCGGCGATCCGGCCATGGTCCAGCACCACGATCTGGTGCGCCCGGGTGATGGTGTGCAGGCGATGAGCGATTACCAGCACCGTGCGTTCCCGGGTCAACCGGTTAAGCGCCTGCTGCACAAGGTATTCCGATTCCGGGTCGGCGAAGGCGGTGGCCTCGTCGAGGATCAGAACCGGGGTGTCGGCCAGGATCGCCCGGGCGATCGTGAGCCGTTGCCGCTCACCGCCCGACAGCCCGGCCCCCGCGCCCAGCATGGTGTCGTAGCCCTGCGGCAGCCGCATGATGCGGTCGTGGATCTGCGCCTGGCGCGCCGCCTCCTCGACCTGGGCCGCGGTGGCGTCGGGGACGGCCAGCACAATGTTTTCCGCGACGGTGCCGTGCACCAGCTGCGTGTCCTGCAGGACGAAACCGACCTGCGCATAGAGCTCGTCGGCGGTCATCGACCGAATATCCTGTCCCCCAACACGTATCGCGCCCTGATCGACGTCGTGGAAGCGGCCCAGCAGGGCGGCCATCGTCGACTTGCCGGATCCCGACGGCCCGACCAGGGCGGTGACGGTGCCGGGTCGCAACGTCAGCGACACATCGCGAATCACCGGGACGTCGGGGCGGTAGCCGAAACTGACGTGGTCGAACACCACCGTCGAATCCGTGCCGGGCTGGTCGTGTTCCAGCACGTCGAGTTCGGGCTCGTCGAGGGTGTTCTGCAGACGTCGGGCGGCCAGCATGCCGGCGCGGATGCCACCGAGCCCGTAGGCGATGCCGAGCAGTCGCGCACCAAAAGTGGTGCCCAACAACAGGAATGGCAATAGATTCACCGGGTCCATTTGACCGGCGACGATCAGCAGCGTGCCGGTGAGCGCGATGAGCCACAGGAAGCTCGAGGGCCGGGTGACCAGATCCATCAGCGTCTTCTTGCCGGCCAGCGGACGCTGCCAGCCGACCAGGAACCCGACGTACTCGTCGAGGCGGCGCCGGAAGCTCGACGCGGCCGCACCGCCGAACACCCGAATCACCGGCTGGCCTTCGAGATACGCGCCGGCCTCACCACTCATCTTCTCGGCCCAGCGCTGCGACTGCGGGATGCGCGGGCCCGACTGGATCGTCAGCGACGACGTCAGCACCAGGTAAACGAGGACGGGCAAGAACAGCACCAGCGCCACCCGCCAGTCGACGACGAACAGATACACCAGCACCGCGACCGGCGCGACGACGGCGGCGACCGCGTCCGGGATGGCGTGGGTGACCAGATAGTGCAGGGACAACGTGTCGTCGGTCAGCAACTGCTTGATCGAACCCGAACCGCGTGCGGTGAACCAACCCAAGGGCAGCCGAGACATCTTCCGCAGCAAGCTGGTTCGCAAATCACGGGCGAACCGCGCGTCGACGACATGCAGCCACAGCGTGAGGGCGGCGCCGAGCACCGTGCCCAGCCCGAGCAATGACACGGCAGCGATTACGACGTCCCACAGTCGCGCCGCCGGCGCCTTGGTGACCAGCAGCCGGGCCAGCTCGACCAGCAGCACGAACGGCGCCAGCTGCACCAGGGTGATCACCGCCTGCAACACGCCCGAGAGGATCAGCGACGACTTCAGCGGCGCCAGCAGCCGGCCGGCACCCTGGGCCCGCCAACTACCTTTGGCTGCCGGTGCCTGAACACGTTGTGCTGAAGGCTCTTTCGTAACGATATGCCTGGGCGCTTCGACCTCGTCGCGACGCTGGGTTCCCATCGCGCGCCCGGCACTCCAGTAGGCCTGGGCGTGCACCTCGGACTTGGGGAAGCCGAATTCGTCACGCAACCGCGCTCGCACGTGCTTGAGCGTCGTGGCCTCGGGGGTCGCCCACGCGTACCAGTCGGACCAATTGCGGGTCTCGATCGCTGCGGCCAGCGACTTCTCATCGCGCCGGGTAACCCAGTGCACTCGTAGCCGGGGATGTTGCGTGATGGGAATCAACGGGTCGTTGTCGTCGTGCTGTTCGAGATACATCTCGACCGGGACATCACTCGGGACGACTCCGACGATCCCGTTCATTCCCGGGATTGACGCGGAATCACCGATCAGCAGGTAGCCGGCCGGCTGCTCGTCGGGGACATCGAAACGCGACGAGCCCATCAATGCCATGACCGCGATCGTGGCGCCCGGCTGCACGCCGCGCGCCCATTGCGATGCCGGACCGGCCGGCTCGTGCAGCACGATGTCGACCGCGAAGCGGCCAGCGGGGACGTCCGAGTCCGAAATCGTGTAGGCGCGCTGGAATTCGGTATTCGATCCATCCGGATCCGGAAACCAGAACCGCAGCCATGCAGCAGGTTCGGCGTCCACGTCCTCGAACAGCGTTGCCGACTCCATGCGCACTCGAATGAAGTGCGGGGCGATGCGGACGGTTTCGATCACCGTTGCGGTGTGGTCGCGAGCGCCGAAACTTCGCAACATCACGCCCTGGAACCCGCGTGCCATTAACGGTCCTTTCCTGCGTCGCTCAATTCCGCGACGACTTCGTCGATCGGACGACCCGGCGCGGTCATCGTGACCAGGCCCCGGATGGAAGCGGCCAGCAAGAGCCGCACGAACTCTGCATTCGACACCTGCGACACACACCCGTGCGCCGCACCCAGCTGCGGATCGCCGGCTAGCCGGTCGGCGATGGCGTCGCGTTCGGCCTCGAATCCGGTGGCATGGTCTCCCCCGGTTGCGCCGGCATTGCTCTCTTCGCGGGCGGCCAGGCTGATGACCAAAGTGGCCACAGCGCTGCTCAACAAGATGGCCGCTTCCGCGGAGTAGCCGCGACGGCTCAGCGCCGCGACCTCCGCCGCCAGCAACCGCCGGCCGGCGTCGCCCCGCGGAAAGAGCACCTGAAGGTACGTCGCCAAGCCGGGATGCCCGGCGGTGAAATCCCGCAGCTGGACAGCGAACGAGAGCAGGTGCTCTGCGGTGTCGGCGGTGGGATCATCGCGCAGGTCGAGCTCGGCGAGCAGGCTTTCGCCGACCAGCCGCTCGAGGTCCCACCTGCCCTCGACGTAGCGGTACAACGCGGTCGCCGTGACGCCGAGCCGCGAGGCCACGGCGTTGATGCTCAGCCGCCGCATTCCGAGGTCGCGACCGATCGCGACGACGTCATCGAGCGTGATGAGCGGCGGGCGGCCGCCCTGGCGGGACGCAATCGTTCGCATTCGCATCACACTCCGGCTCGGTAAGTTACCCCCACAAACTAAGGGTTGCCTTACCAAAGGTCAACTGCCGAAGTGCTGACGATCGACGATCCAATCGCAAAAGCGATATCGCATGCGATATCGCTTTCGAACAAATCAGTAGGCTTGAGAACGTGAACGGGGAATCGCGGATCGATCTGGCGACGCCGGTCCTGCTCTACGACGGCGTCTGCGGCGTCTGCAACTGGGGGGTGCGCACACTGCTTCGCTTGGACCCCAACGGCGACTTGCGATTTGCAGCCCTGGACAGCGACTTCGCCAAAGCGATCATTGACCGGCACCCCGACATTCAGAACGTCGACTCGGTGGTGTTCGTCGACGCACCCGGGCGTCCCGCGGAACGGGTCGCCGTCCGATCCGGGGCCATGTTGCGGGCGGCGGATTATCTCGGCGGCCCATGGAAACTGCTCACGGTAGGCCGCATTGTGCCGGTGCCACTACGCGACTGGCTCTACGACAGGTTCGCCGACATCAGGTATCGCGTTTTTGGCAAGTACGACAGTTGTCCGCTGCCGTCGCCACAAGTCCGCGCACGATTCTTGGACGCCTGAC
>NZ_JAFAUS010000227.1 GCF_019243155.1 Mycobacterium sp. | reverse complement strand
AAGCTATGAGGGCTCGTCTTCGGCGGGGGAGTCATCGTCGGCCAGGTGGCAGGACCCGTTCGTTGAGGGCGGTCAGCATGTCGGGCTCGGCCGGGGCGAGCAGATCGATGAAGTTCCGGCGGACGTCCTCCACGTGTCTGGGCGCCGCTTCCTTGATGGCGGCGCGGCCGGCCGGCAGCAGACAGACCCCAAGGGATGCGATATGCGATCAGCGACTAGTCGGCCGTGCGCAATTCCCAGGGCTGCCAACCGAGAGCTTTGGCCATCTTCTGCTGGAGCGCGACGCCGCCCGGCAGTGTGCGGTAGAAGATTCTCACCTCGGCGATCTCGCCGTCCACGTTGAGCTGAACCAAGAAGATTCCGTTGACCGCGGCGTCTCCGATCTGCAGACGGAACATCGCGGCGTGGTGGGCGTCACCGCTGAGGACCTCCGTATACGTGTCGTCGGTCGACAGTTTGTTAACGCTTCGAATGGTCTCCACGACCGCGTCGCGGCCGCTGACCGGGTCATCGCCGAACGGCCCGTAGATCACCACGTCTTCGGCAAGTAAACGGGAGAGGGTGTCTGTGTCGACGCCATCGCGGCCGGCGCCGTTGATGCAATCAACGAAGGATTCCAGCGTTTCGCGGTGCGAGGCGAAGGAGTTCATGGGGTTGCTCCTGTGTCTTAGTTTGCGGAGAAGTAGTGGCCGTTGTCCAAATCGGCGAGCAGATTGGGCTGATTGGGTTCCCAGCCCAGGGTTTCGCGGGTGATGAGGTTGGTCACGGGGACGTCCATCGTGACCAGGTTCGTGACGGGCCCGAAGTATCCCGGCAGCATCAATACATCCTCGGGGACGCTGACTACGGGCAGGTCCAGGCGGCTGCCGACGGCTTCGGCGATCTCGCGGAACGGGATGCCCCCTTCTTGGACCGCGTGCCAATAGCGACCGGCCGGACCCTTTTCCAGCGCCAGGCGGAACACGGCGGCGGCATCGCGGATGTGCACGGCGTTCCACCGGTTCGCGCCGTTTCCGGGATAACCGGCAAAGCCCTTCTCCTGGGCGATCGCGATCAGCTGCGGGAGGAAGCCGGCAGTATCGGTTGTGCTGTGTGCGATGAGCGGCAGCCGCACGATCGAAGACCGCACTCCCTGCTCGGCGAGGCCGACGACGGCGCGTTCCACCACGTTACGAACACGCAGGGTGCCCCTATGCTCCTCGCTGCTGGGAAGGGCCGGGTCGTCCTCGGTGGCCGGCCAGCCCAGGTTTCCGGGCGAGCCGATGCTGCCGGCCGCGACCAGCGGCTTTCCGGTTCCCGCGAGCGCCTCGCCGTATGCGAGCATGATCGGCAGCTCCGCGGCGGCCACGGCGTCGATCCCGCCGGTGGGGAGCAGGTCTTGGCGGTGGGCGACGTGGATGACGCCATCGGAGTCCGCGGCCGCCGCCTTGAGCCCGTCGAGATCCTCGAGGTCGCCGCGATGCACCTTGGCGCCGAGCGCGGACAGGGCCGCTGCGGCGGTGTCCGACCGGGCCATGCCGGTGACCTCGTGTCCGGCGGCGATGAGTTCGGGGATGATGTGCGAGCCGGCGTGGCCGGTCCCACCAGCGATGAAAACGCGCATGTGAATGTCCTTTTCGGATTGGATTCGGATTGGAGGCGGCGGTGGCATCAGTCCAGAACCGTGATGCCCAAGGCGAAGTTGGTGTGGTTGAGGGAGTTCATCAGGTTCATTTCCAGCAGGCCCGCGTTCTCCAATGCCTGCGCCATGGCAGCGGCCCGGAGTCGCACGGGCGCAGTCCCAGGCTCTCGATGAACACCGATACTTGGGCCTTGGCCTGCGTGTCGTCGCCGGCGATGAACACGTCTAACGAACGGCCCTCGGCCGCAGACAGCACGTTGGCAAACAGGGTGTTGAACGCCTTGACGACATGCGTGCCGACGGGGGCGGCCTTGGCGATCTCCTGAGCCCCGGAACTGCCCTCGGGGGTGACCAAGCCTGAGAGATCGGAGTTCGCGGGGTTAGTGATGTCGATAACGATCTTGCCGTTCAGCGCGTCCCCGTACTCGCTGGCCACCTCCGCCGCGCTGGCGTACGGCACGGCGAGAATGACGATGTCGCCGGCTGGCGCGGTGCCGGCCGTCCCGACGGTGGCGCCGTCGAGCGTGGCAGCCAATTCTCTGGCTTTGGCCGGGTCACGACCAATGACCTCGACAGCGTTGCCGCTCGCGAGGGCGCGCTGGGCCAGAGCGTTGGCCATGGTACCCAGGCCAATGATGCTGATGCTGCTCATGAAATACCTCCTCGGTTGACGATTAAAAAGGTTGACTCCTCAACCATAAACTGAATTGGTGATACGTCAACCAACGGGGATAGGATGGCAGCCGGTGACACCGAACTGGCTTAACCCTCGTGAGGACCGCGCCTGGCGGGCCTTCGTGTATGCGAATAATCAGCTCGTCGCGCATCTCAACCGAGGCCTGCAGAAATCGGGCCTGTCCGGGGCCGACTACGCCGTCCTTGAAGTGCTCTCGGCTCACGAGGGAGACCGCATGCCCGCCCGCGACCTGTGCAGCGCACTGAGCTGGGAGAAAAGCCGCGTCTCCCACCAATTGCGTCGCATGGAAAAGGACGGGCTGCTCAGCCGCGGGCCCAACCCCAACGACGCCCGCAGCACGATGGTCTGCCTCCTACCCGCCGGCCGCGCGGCCATCGAGAACGCCGCACCCAGGCACGTCGAAGACGTCCGCCGCAACTTCATCGACCTGATGACCCCAACTGAGCTAGACACACTCGCCGCTCTCAACGAACGAATCCAGCGCCACCTGGCCACTCACCACGATTCCCCGGACGACGACGAGCCTTCATAAACCTTCACTGGCTGGAGGGCGCGGACCTGCTGTCGGTAGGGGTGGGCCTTGGCGTGGCGGACTTCGACTTGTCCCTTGTCGTCAACTTCGGCTGAGCTCGCCGCCGGATCTGGCATGCGGCCCCGCCCCGGTCGACGGGTTCCCGCCTGCGCCGGGCGGTACCGCTGGCGTGGGGATGGCGTTGTCGATGAGCACGACTGCGATGGCGGCGGCGGTGGCAAAGGTTTCGGTATTGAGGACGCGGTTGCGGGCCGAAGCGCCATCCAAGAGCAGCGCCAGTTGTTCGCCGAGCTGTTCGGGGTCGGTGGCGCCGGCCTCGCGCGCGGTTTCAGTGAGCCGCGCGGCAAATGCCTTCTTATAGTCGGCGGCGTGTACGCGTGCCGGGTGGTCCGGGTCGTGGATTTCGACGGCGGCCGCGATGAACGGGCACAGCGGCCCGTGGATGTCGAAGGCGGCGAGGAGCCGTTGGCGGGGTGTGAGATCGGCCCGGTCGAACACCTCGGGCAGGAGGTCGGGGTCGAATCGGCGTAGGTGCTCGGCGATCAGCTCGTCCTTGCCTTTGAAGTGCTGGTAGAAGGTGCGCTTGGACACCTGGGCCACCGCGCAGAGCTGGTCCAGGCCAGTGCTGTTGATGCCCTGATCGCGGAACAGCTGTCGTGAAGCGGCGACGATGCGCTCTCGTGCGCCCCTGCCGCGGCGCAGGCCTCGCGGCCCCTTCTCCAACTCCGCCATACACCCAGCGTAGCCCAATTGGGTACGGATCGGTGTGCATAGCTTGCATCCCGCGCGACCGTTCGATACGTTAAGCACACGGGCCGGTGTACATAACATCGACATCATCAAACGAATGGAGTGATCGTGGGAAAACTCGAGGGCAAGGTCGCAGTGATCACCGGCGCAACGAGTGGCATGGCCCTGGCCGGTGCCAAGCTGCTCGCTGACGAAGGAGCTCACGTCTTCATCACGGGCCGACGGAAGGACGCGCTGGACCAGGCCGTCGAACAGATCGGCCGGAACGTAACCGGCGTGCAGGGCGATTCGGCCGACCTCGCCGACCTGGACCGTTTGTTCGAGACGGTCAAGCAGGAAAAGGGCGCGATCGACGTGTTGTGGGCAAGCGCCGGCGTGGGCAAGCAGAGCCAGCTCGGCGACATCACCGAGGAGGACTTCCACGACGCCTTCTGGCTGAACGCGCGCGGCACGCTGTTCACGGTCCAGAAGGCGCTCCCGCTGTTCAACGATGGCGGCTCGATCTTCATGACCGGCTCAAGCGCGTCGCTCAAGGGCTACCCCGGGTGGAGCGTGTACGCAGCGAGCAAGGCCGTGTTGCCCGCCTACGCACGGGTGTGGGTGTCCGAGCTGAAGGACAGGAAGATCCGAGTGAACGTCCTGACCCCTGGCCAGGTCGCGACGGCGAAGCAGGAGGAGTTGTTCGACGAGGAGACGAAGGCACAGTTCGAATCTTTGATCCCGCGGGGAAAGATGGGCCGCCCTGAGGAGATCGCGTCGGCCGCGTTGTTCCTCGCCTCCGACGACTCGAGCTATGTCAATGGCATGGAGTTGGTGGTCGACGGCGGCACCACGGCGATCTGAGTGAACGACGACGGCATGGACGCCGCGAGGACGTCGCGCACCGATCCGATCTCACACACCACGAGCAACACATGACTCAAGGAGAAACCATGACCGCATTCGCCCCGCACCGCGACACCGTGGACGCCTTCATCGACATCATGCACAGCGGCGCAGACAAAAACGCCCTCTCCGCAATCCTCGCCGAGGACGTGGTGCTGTACAGCCCACTCGGCGATGAGCCAGTCACCGGCCGCGATGCGGTCCTGGAAGCCATGCGAGGGATCGGCGGGGCGGCCGACCTCACCTACAAAGAAGTCCTCAGCGGCGAGACCCATCATGCCGCGCACTTCCGGCTACAGATCGAAGACACCGTGGTCAACGGGATGGACTACATCCTGCTCGACGCAGACGGAAAGATCGCCGAGGTGACCATCTGGTGGCGGCCGCTGCCGGCCGGGGTCCAGATGCAGAGGCACCTTGCAGGCCACCTCGGCATGAAGCAATGGGAACTCCTCACCCACACGTAGTAGCGACCAGACCCGATCGCCCACGGACATGTGAGCACCGAGCCACACAGCGCCGCTGCCGCAGACACCTCCGGGACGGCCATTTAGGGCCGAACCCGGCCTACCAACGCCCACCCAGACCAATCGGCCCCTGCGCATCAACCAGACAACAAGCGGAAGAGAGCACATCATGAGCAGCATCAGCATCGTCGGCACCGGCAACATGGCTCGCGTGATCGGCGCGTTGGCAGTCGCGGGCGGCAACACCGTCGAGGTCATCGGCCGCGATCGGTCTAAGGCCGCTGACCTGGCCAAGGCTCTCGGCGGCGGCGCCACGACGGGGGAGTTCGGCGCCGTCCCGGCCGGGGACATCGTCATCGTGGCCCTGTTGTACGCCAATGTCGTTCCGGTCGTCACCCAGTACGGAAACGCGTTGAGGGACAAGGTCATCGTCGACATCAGCAACCCGTTCAACGGCGATGCCGACGGGCTCGCCATCCCCGATGGCACCTCGATCGCGCAGGAGGTTGCCAAGGCCGCCCCCGCCAGCGCCAGCGTGGTGAAGGCGTTCAACACCGTCTTCGGCGTGGTCCTGGCCCAGGGGCGGCCGCTCGACGTCTTCATCGCCGGCGATGACGCGCGCGCCAAGGCCCGCATGGGTGAGTTCATCGAGAGCCTCGGGTTGCGCCCGCTAGACGTCGGCGACCTGAACATGGCGCACTGGCTGGAAGGAACGGGCCTGGTCATGATGGGCCTCGCCCGCCACGGGGTGGGAAACTTCGACTTCGCCCTTGGCGCCGCCGTTCCTGCCTGAGCCGCGCCGGTCAACAGGGCCGCCGTGCGCTGACAATGGTTGATGTCGGACCCGCGATCAGCAGCGCCGCTGGTCTGAGCGCGTTCTGCGCGAAATCGAGGACCTCGGCTTGAGCCGCCGCATCTGGCCCGGCTGCTGACCACGCTCGACGTGCTCAGCGACGGCCGGCTCGACGTTGGCGTGGGAATCGGGTGGATGAAAGACGAGTACGACATCGCCCGCAGCGCGGACTGGAACCGGCGCGGGCGGATGCTCGACGACCGCTGGCGTTCCTGCATGAGTGGTGGACGACCACCCCGGTGTCCTGGGACAGCGAGTTCTTCTCCCTGCCGATCGCGCGCCGTGCGGCACAGGACGCCGGCCGCGATCCTGACGCGCTGAAGACGGCCATGCGGCTCAACCTCGAACCGGGCACGTCCGTTGATCCGGTCGCCGACAGGCTCAAGCGCTTAGCGGAGGCCGGCACCGATGAGGCGATCGTGGATGCCTTCGCAATGTTCGACAGCCTTGACCAGTTACTTGACTTCGCCGGCCAGGTAATCACCGGCGCTTCTCGGCTACAAGGGCCTAGACGGTTTACAACAGGCCCAGTTCTCGCGCGCGGCTAACTGCCGCACCGCGGTGCTCAACGCGGAGCTTGCGGTACACGGCACGCTGGTGGGTCTTCACGGTATTTAGCGAGACATATAGCCGCGCACCGATTTCAGTTCGCGACAACCGGGTGGGCAGCAGGCGCAGAACCTCAAGCTCCTTGGGGGTCAGCTCCTCGCCGACTGCGCACCCGTCGTCGCGCGACGTCACCGCGACGCCCGCGCTCCGCACGGCTGCGACGGCCTGATCAGCACTGCGCGAAATGTCGCTGCCAGCGACCAGGTGGCGCACCGCTTCATCGGTGAGGCCCTCGGTCTCCAACCAAACCGCGGCTCGTCGATGCAGATCGGCGACGAGATCGGGCTCGCTGCGACGCAGTTCGGTCCGCAGTAACTCCGCGAACAGCTGGTGATAGCGATACCAGTGACGCGACATGTCCAGTGGTATGACAAATAGGTTTTCGCGCTCGATATGCTCCAAAACCGAGGCAGAGCCAGACGTTTGCAGCAACGCGTCGCACAACGCACCGCTGAGTCGCTCCAAGACCGAGGTACGTAGCAAAAAGCTGCGCAGCTGCGGTGGCTGACCGTCGAGGACCTCGGCCATCAAGTAGTCGACGATGTGACGGTTGTCGCCGGCGAAGCTCTCGATAAATGCTGCCGTATCGCTGCGACCGGCCAACGACAGCCCGGCGAGATGCAGTCCCGCGGCCCATCCCTCGGTGCGGCGAACCAGCAGTTGGACTTGTGTGTCGGTCAACGTCAAACCCATTACGCCGTCAAGCAGATCCACGGCCTCGCGGGCCTGAAAGCGCAATCCCTCGGCCCGCAGCTCCAGCAGCTCGCCGCGGGCCCGCAACCGCGCCAACGTCAGCATCGGATCCGAGCGGGTGGCGATGACCAGCTGGAAAGTTTGCGGCATCCGTTCCACGACGAAATCCACCTGCTCGTGCACGGTCCGGTTTTCAACAAGGTGATAGTCGTCGAGGATCAACGCGATCTGGTGGTCGACGGCGGCGAGCTCGTCGAGCAGGGTGGGCAAGACCACCCGTCTGAGGTCGGCCCCCATCTTGATGAGCTCGAACGCACGCGGGGCCACCCCCGGGCTGGCCTTGTCCAGCGCCGCGATCGCACAGGCCCAAAATCGTGCTGGATCGTTGTCGGACGCATCGAGGGACAGCCAGCCCCGTCGACGGCGGTCATCGGCACCGCTCACCCATTGCGCCAACAGCGTGGTCTTGCCCCAGCCCGCCGGCGCACTGAGCAACGTGAGCTTGCGAAAGGGCTCCGCCGAAAGGATCTCGATCAGGCCTGCACGTTCGATGAGCCGGGTGCGGATGGCCGGTGGCGCCGACTTGCCGGCAAGCAGCACCGCGGGTTCGCCGGCTTCAGCAGGTGCTCTGCCCTCGAACTCGAAGGGGATCGGCGTGACGCACAGCAAATCGGCGATAGTGGAGCCCCCTGCGGCGATCATGCTTTGACGCTAATCCCGGTAGCTCGCTGATCGTGGGCCACTTGGGCGCGGCGAGATGGGGCCAGTTGAGCCGCAGGTTTCAGGGCAGCAGCCGGACCAGGGCATCCAACGCCGTCGACCATGCGCTCGGCGCGGGCGCCGCAAACCCAATCACCAAGCCGTCCCGCTCGCTGCCGGCGTCGGGATGGCGAAACACGTCGAGACCCTCTACGCCGAGCCGGCGCCATGCGCGTTGACGAGACAACGCGCTCGCGTCGGTTCCGGCAAGCTCAAGCAGCACGTGCAGACCCGCGGGCATTCCCGCGACGGTGGTGTTCGGCGATGACCGGGCCACCGCGGCGACAAACTGCTCGCGACGGCGCCGGTACTGGGCGCGCATGGTGCGAATGTGTCTGTCGTAGGAACCCGAGACGATGAATTCGGCCATCGCCAACTGGTCGACGAAGCTGGAGGTCTCGTCGCGTTCACCCCGCTGCCGGCTCACCGCATGGACGAGTCGGTCTGGCAGCACCAACCACCCGAGCCGAAGCCCCGGCGCCAGCGACTTGCTCGCCGTCCCCATGTAGATGACATGGTCGGGATCGATGCCGTGCAGTGCACCGACGGGGCTACGGTCGTAGCGGAATTCGCCGTCGTAGTCGTCTTCGATGATCAGTCCGCCGGTGCGTCGCGCCCAATCGACGACCGCAGCGCGGCGGTCGGAATGCAAAGGCACGCCAAGCGGGAACTGGTGCGACGGCGTGAGCAGTACGGCGCCCGCGTCGGCCATGCCGTCGAGAGCCACGACATCGGCGCCATGAGAGTCCACTGTCATTGGGGGACAACGCAATCGCGCTCGAGCGAGTGTCTCCCGCTGGGTATGCAGGCCGAATGCCTCGACGGCGACGGCGGCGACCCCGGCTGCTGACAACGCGAGGGCCACCAGCTTCAATCCTTCGGAGGCCCCGCTGCAGATGACGATGTTGCCCGGTCGCGCCCGAACTCCCCGAGCACGGGCAAGGTACTCGGCAAGGGCGTTGCGAAGCTCGGGCCGTCCATGTGGGTCGGTGTAGCTGTATCCGAACGCTTCGAACGGTGCGGCGTTCAACGCGCGCTTGACCGCACGACTCCAATCGGTCCGTGGAAACGACGACAGGTCCGGATGACCCGGTCGCAAGTCGTGGTCCAACGAGCGCTGTGTCCGCCGCTTAGGGGGCGAAGCGACGGACCGGACGACTTGGGCCGTAGGTTGGGCAACCAAGGTGCCCGAGCCATGTTGTGATGTCAGCCAGCCCTCGGCGATGAGTTCGGTGTACGCACGGGCGACGGTGTTTCGCGCGACACCGAGGTCCGCGGCCAGCGCGCGACTCGAGGGCAACTGGATGCCCGGCACCAATCGCCCCGAACGGATCGCGTCGCGAATGGCTTCCATCACGCCCTCGCGGACGCGGCCGCCGGGGCGATCCAGGTAGAGATCCAACCCGGCGACCGAGCTTTGGGATCCGGCTGTTGCGCGCATGTCAGTGATCGTGGTCGTTACCAGTGGGGCGATCGGACGGCTCCTGGGGCTCTGAAAAAGCGGTACTAAGACTACGCCGCCTCTGCAGTCACCCGGGTGAAATGGCTCGCCGGGTGATGACGACTCACCCCACGTCGGCGAACGCTGGACCTGCAGTTGGCGAGCGGAGGACAAATGCAACCGACGATGTACCGGATCTGCATTCGAGGCCGCGTCACCGAGCGGCTCGGGTCCGCGCTCGAAGGGATGCGGCTCGAGGCCGGTGTGGCCGAAACCGAGTTCATCGGTGAAATTCAGGATCAGTCACAGCTTTACGGACTCCTCGACCGGGTTCGTGATCTGGGCCTCGAGCTCGTCAGCGTACAACCGCAACCCGCGGCTGACTCCACACGAAAAACACCCATCAGGGAGGACCCGTAATGCAAGCCATCACTGTTTCGGATCGTGACGCCGGTGTCGCTGGCCTGTCGCTGACGGACGTGCCCCACCCCCAGCCGGCTGACAACGACGTCGTCGTGCGGGTGCACGCCGCGGGTTTCACACGCACGGAGCTCGAGTGGCCGCACACCTGGACCGACCACGCGGGCCGTGACCGGACACCGAGTGTGCCCGGCCACGAGCTGTCGGGGGTTGTAGTCGAGTTAGGCTATGGCGCAACCGGTTTGAGCATCGGGCAGCGAGTGTTCGGGCTCACCGACTGGGCGCGCGACGGCTCGCTCGCGGAGTACACCGCTGTCGAAGCCCGCAATCTTGCGCCGCTGCCGATCGACATCGACCACACTGTGGCCGCGGCGCTGCCCATCTCCGGATTGGCGGCCTGGCAGGGTCTGTTCGACCATGGCCGCCTTGCTACCGGACAAACGGTTCTGATCCACGGTGCCGCGGGTGCGGTGGGGTCGCTCGCGGTGCAGCTCGCCCGCGAGGTCGGTGCTCGCGTCATCGGCACCGGACGGACCGCGGATCGAGACGCGGCGGCTGAGCTCGGCGTCCACACCTTCCTCGACCTGGAGACCGAAAAGCTCGAGGATGCAGGCGAAGTCGACGTGGTGTTTGACGTGATCGGCGGAGACATTCTGGTCCGCTCGGCGGATCTGGTGCGGGCAGGCGGAACCCTCGTCTCCATCGCGGAACCGCCGAAGACCCTGCCGCGTGATGGGCGGGCAGTCTTCTTCGTGGTCGAAGCCGATCGCGCTCAGCTCGCCGGCCTCGCCGCACGAGTACGCGATGGACGCCTCAAGCCGGTGGTGAATGCCGTGCTTCCACTCGCCGAAGCGGCCGCCGCATTCGCTCCCGACAAGCGGCTCCCCGGCAAGACGATCCTGCGCGTAGCTGAAGGCTGAGGCGGTTAAGAAATGGCCGTGAAACTACTGCTCTCCGCACTGACAGTGGCGGCGTTGCTCGCGCCTGCGGCGCACGCCGAGCCGGCGCCGACGAAATCGGATCAAAACCCGGTTATCCGACCAGTTTTCAATCAGCCCACCAATGTTCCGGGCAAGTCACTTGAAGCGGTAACCGTCAGCTATCCGCCCGGAGCCAAAAGCGAGGCTCACCACCACGCGAAGTCGGCGTTCATCATGGCCTACGTGATCTCCGGAGCGATCCGCAGCCAAGTCGAAGGTGAACCCGCACGCGTCTATCAGCCGGGCGAGACGTGGAGTGAGGCCCCCGGCGCACACCACACGATCAGTGAGAATGTCAGCGCCACCGAACCCGCCGAATTGCTCGCGGTCTTCCTCGTCGATACCGGCGACGGCCCGCTCACCACCGACGACAACCCGAAAGCATGAGCCAGCAAGGAGTCTCGAGATGACCACCGTTACCCCGATCTGCACCGGAGTGGCCGACCACATCGGGCACTACGCCGACGCCCTCGCCGTATCCGGTGGCGGCACACAGATTTTCGTCTCCGGAACGCCAGGGGTGCGCGACGACGGCACCGTGCCCGAAGATTTTACCGACGAAGCCCGGCAGTGCTGGGCCAATGTCGAGGCCGCGCTGGGCAAGGCCGGCGCCAAGCTCACCGACATTGTCTACATGCGCCAATGGGTCACCAGCCGTGACAATGCCTCCGCCTACCTGGCGCTGAGCAAAGAGATCATCCAGCACCGACCCGCCGCCATGTTCAGCATCATCGACGGGCTGGTGTGGCCCAACATCCGTGTGGAGGTCGAAGTCATCGCCATGCTGCCGTCATGAGCGACTACCCGATCGTCGAGTTGTCCACCGACGCACTGCTCACCACGACGCGCTCGGTGCGCAAGCGTCTCGATCTGACCAAACCCGTTCCCATCGACCTGATCCGGGAATGCCTGGATATCGCGGTCCAGGCACCGACGTCGTCCAATGTGCAGAATTGGAGCTTCATCGTCGTCACCGACGCCGAACAGCGTCGCGCGATCGGCGATGTCTACCGCCGCACATGGGACTGGATTGCCGCGTCCCCTTTCGCGGTCGCCGATCGGTTCAAAGACGACTCCGCGCGAAATCGCGAACAACGCAAGGTGTCCGACAGTGCGGCGTACCTCGCCGAGCACTTCGGCGAGGTCCCCGTCTTGGTGATCCCGTGCGTTGAGGTCATCGACGGTGACGGCACGCTGACGGCCGAAGACGCCAACCAGTATTGGAGTTCGATCATGCCCGCCGCGTGGAGCTACATGCTCGCCGCGCGTTCCCGGGGCTTGGGAACCACGTGGACCGGGGTGACCATAATGGCCGACGACGAGATGCGGGCCATCCTCGGCCTGCCCGACAACGTCTATCACGCCACGACCATCCCCACCGCCTACTACACCGGCACGACCTTCCGCCGCGCTCGACGGATTCCGCTCGACGAGGTGCTGCATTTCGATCGATGGTGAGCCGCAATGACATTGCGCGACGCCGCACCGACCAGCCGCGCGATGGTGGTCGCGGTGACGGTGTCGATGGTCGCGTTCCTCGACTCCACCGTGGTCAACCTGGCTTTGCCGGCCACTGAGCACGACCTTGGCGGCGGCTTGACGCTGCAGCAATGGGTCATCGACGGCTACCTGTTGGCGACGGCGACCGCGATTCTGCCCGGCGGCTCCATCTCGGATCTATTCGGACGCGTTCCCGTTATGCGGTTCGGGCTGTTGGCTTTCGGTTCGGGCTCGGTTTTGGCGGCCGTTGCCACCTCACCCGCGATGCTGATCACCGCACGCATCATCCAGGGTCTGGGTGCGGCGTTCCTCGTGCCGGGATCGCTGGCGCTGATCAACACGGTGTTCGATAAAGCACACCAGTCCGCGGCGATCGGCGTCTGGACCGGGTGGACCGGGACCGCCTTCGCGTTGGGGCCCCTGCTGGGCGGCTTGTGTGTCGATTTCCTTGGCTGGCGTTGGATTTTCGTATTGTCAGCGATCCCCATGGTGGTTGGGTATGCACTGACGTTCTGGCTATGCCCGTTGTCGGGGCGGATCGAAGGCGCGCGCGTCGATACCGTCGGGGCGGGTCTGTCGGCGGTAGGACTGGCCGCGACCGTGTATGCGTTGATCGAATCGCAACGCGATGGCTGGACTGACTCGATGGTCATCACGCCATTGGTGATCGGGATGGCCGCACTGGCCGGCTTCGTGAGCCGGCAGCGTCGCAGCGAGTTGCCGATGCTTCCGTTGCCGTTGTTCACCTTTCGCAACTTCGCTGCAGCCAACCTCATCACCGCGTTCGTCTATGGCGCGTTGACATTGGGGTCGCTGGCCATCGCCCTCTACACCCAGGAAATCGGCGGATACTCAGCCACGGCGGCCGGACTGGCCACTCTGCCAATCCCGCTGGTGTCGTTCGTTTTCGCCCGCCATGTCGGCCGCATCGCCGCGCGGGTGGGACCACGCGCGTTCCTGATCGCGGGCCCCGCCTTGGCGGCGGTCGGGCTGCTGCTGATTCGCCCGAAACACAATGGATGTCACGCGATCACCGACCTGGTCCCCGGGATGACGGTGCTCGCCATCGGGCTGGTCGCGACTATCACACCGCTGATGTCGGTGACGCTGGCCTCGGTGCCGACCGAACACAGTGGCGTGGCGTCCGCGATCAACAACGCTGTTTCGCGGCTCTCCGCGTTGATATCGATCGGGTCCATCGGCCTGATCAGCGGTGGCGCACCGAGCGCCGCCGGATTCGCCCAGGTGTTAGAGGTAAGCGCCGCACTATTCGCGCTGGGTGCGTTATGCGCCGCGCTGTTGATAACCAATCCGCCTGGCGGATACCGACCTGTGCCCTGCGACGTCGCAGCGTTGTGCCGCGACCGACCCGGTGTGCAACCCGCCCTGGCGGGCAGCCCTTCGGCCGCGACCGAGTCATCCCCTCCGCAGTGATCACGGCGGCGCATTACTCACCCGGGTGAATGGGTGGTTGGGGTGATGACAGCTCACCCCGGCTGCCTGCAGTCTCAGTGCGGGCGGACGGAAGGAATCGTGAACATGCATTTCGAGGGCAAAAAAGTCATTGTTGTCGGCGGCAGCGCCGGAATGGGCCGGCAGGCCGCGATCGACATCGTCGGTCACGGCGGCAGCGCGGTGATCGTCGGGCGTTCGAAAGCGCGCGTCGATGAGACCGTCGCTCACCTGACGAGCCGGCCCGGCCAAGCCTGGGGCATCGCCGCCGAGCTGACGGATCGCGCCGCGATCGCGGACGTCCAGCGCGCGCTTTCCGAGGATCACAGCGACGCCACACTGCTGGTCAACGCGGCCGGATTCTTCATCCCGAAGCCGTTTCTCGACTACGACTCTCATGACTACGACTCGTACATGGAACTCAACTATGCCCTGTTCTTCCTGACGCAGACCGTCGTTGCGGGCATGATCGCCCGCGGGGAGGGCGGCAGCATCGTCAACATCGGCAGCATGTGGGCGCACCAGGCGCTCGGTCTGACGCCATCCGCTGGGCACTCGATGCAAAAGGCCGGCCTGCATGCGCTCACGCACAACCTTGCCATCGAGCTTGCCGGGCACAAGATCCGCGTCAACGCGGTGGCACCGGCCGCCGTCAAGACACCCGCTCTCGAGCGGTGGGTCCCGAAGGACGAGATCGACTCCACGCTCGATAGTTTCGCGCCGATTCATCCGCTGGGACGAGTCGGTACCCCTGCTGACGTCGCCAACGCCATCACCTATCTGCTTTCCGACCAGGCCAGCTGGGTCACCGGCGCGATTATCAACGTCGACGGCGGCATCATGGCCGGCCGCAACTGATTCCGATGCAGGTCCTAAAAAGCCTGGGAAGGCCGAAACACCGTGTTGCGCTGGTCAATCGACTGCGCACTCAGCCAAGGAGAGATCGCACTGACAAGTGACATCTTGCGGCCAGGCGGCCCGCCGGCCAAGTTTGTCGGCCGCACCGAGGGCAAGTCGGTGTTCCTCGGGACGGTCGGTGTTCGCCACATCGTCGACAAGATCCAGGCGGGAGGGCGCTTCTCCGTCCTCGAGCATCCGATGTCACCCCGAGCGCTGGCCTCAGCGCTTCATCGCCACCACAACGAAGATGAGTACAGCTGGATCATCGAGGGACGCGTGGGCGCTTTGCTTGGCGATGAGGTGCTCTACGGCGGACCCGGCGACTTCATTTTCAAGCCCCGAGGCCAATGGCACACCTTCTGGAACGCGGGCGATGAGCCCGCCCGCATCCTTGAGATCATTTCCCCCGCAGGATTTGAGCAGTTCTTCGACGAGCTTGCCGACCTCGGCGGTGTGGACAAGATATCGCCAGAGGATCTAGACCAACTCTGTGCGTGGTACGAACTCGAGATGGATGTCGGCAGCGTCCCCGAGCTATGCAAACGCTTCGACTTGAGATTCCCCGGCGAACCTGTTTGGTAGTGAACCGCAGGGTTCGAAATCCTCTTATGCTCAGGCGATGTCGGCGGCGCGATAAACCAGTCGGACTCTGAAAGGTGCGTCATGAAGATCGTAGTCATTGGCGGTCGTGGGCTGATCGGCTCGAAAGTGGTGGCGAGACTCCGCGCGCAGGGACACGACGTGATCGCCGCGTCACGCCGTTCAGGTGTCGATTCACTCACCGGTGAAGGCCTCGCCAACGCCTTCACTCGTGCGGATGTGGTGGTCGACACCGCGGATTCACCGCTGTTCGACGACGAACCTGTGATGCACTTCTTCACGACCACGACAGCGAATCTTCTGGCTGCCGAACTGGAAGCGGGCGTCGAACACCATGTGGCGTTGTCCGTAGTGGGCGCGCAGGTCATGCCGGATAGCGGCTACAACACCGCCAAAGCAGCTCAGGAAAATCTGATCAAGAATTCAGGTCGGCCCTACTCGATCGTACGAGCAACTCCGTTCTACGAATTCGCGCTTGGCTTAGCCGATTCCGCGACCGACGGTGACATTGTCAGGTTGCCCGACGCTTTGTTCCGTCCGATCGCGGCCGATGATGTCGCCACCGCAGTGGCCCACGCGGCTGTCGCGCGCCCAACCAACGGAGTAACGGAGATCGCTGGACCCGAAGCGATGGGGATGGACGACTTCGTGCGCACGGGCCTTGCCGCGAACGGTGATAAGCGTCTGGTGGTGACTGACGCTCAGGCGCCATACTTCGGTGCGGTGATCGACGACCACACCCTCGCACCCGACGAGAATGCCACCATCTTCACTACTCGATACTCCGACTGGATCGACGCACACTCCGGCCGCCCTGCGTAGGGAAATCGGTTCGGGTTGAGAAGGATAACGAATGTTGCAGGATTCGACTGGCTCCGAATCGACATCAACGATCAAGGTGATACAGGAAGTACGGTCACCGATGATTCCTGACGATGCATACGTGATGACTGTTGTCATCAACCATCCACCGGGCGCCCCTGGTTACCCGCCGCATCGCCTTCCGGGCGGTCCGGGATTCGGCTACATGATTGACGGTGAGATGCTGTTCGAGCTCGAGGGCGAAGCGCCGCGCGTCCTGCGCGCTGGAGAAGCGTTCTGGGGACCCGGCGGCGACCTGATCCACTATCAGGACGCGAACAACCGCACCGACATTCCTTGTAGCTTCGTCCTCACATTGTTGTGCGTGCCTGGGCAACCGATGCTGGAACCGGTTAGTGAAGAGGAGCTTGAGCAGCGAAAGGGACTGCGCGTCAACCGATAACCAGCTCGAGCTAGCCAAGCCAAACAGCACATAGAGCTGCTGGCTCAGCCAGTGCACTACTTGTCACCCGCCTAACGCATCCCGGACGCGTCCGCGCGCCCGGTCGAGCCGGGCGGCGGCCTCGGTCGCGTCGACGCCCGTGACCAGCGCCACGATCGCCGTCTTGGCGTGACCGCCCGCGGCGGCTAGCGCGGCGATCGCGGTCTCTTCGTCGACGCCGGCCGCGTCGCGGACGATCCGCACCGCCCGGCGGCGCACCTTCGCATTGGTCGCGCGCACGTCGACCATCCGCGGTCCGTAAGCCTTGCCGAGCGCGATCATCACGCTCGTCGAGAGCGCGTTGAGCACCACCTTCTGTGCCGTGCCCGCGGTCAGTCGCGTGGAGCCGGCGAGCACCTCGGGCCCGGTCAACAGCTCGATCATCACGTCGGCTGACGCCTCGCTGCCCGGATTGTTGACGATTGCGACGGTCAGTGCGCCCGCCGCCCGCGCGTGTTCGAGGGCCCCGAGCACGTAGGGCGTGCGGCCCGACGCCGTGATCCCGACGAGCGCGTCGGCGGCGGTCAGGTCGGCAAGATCGGCGGGGTCGAACGCGTCCTCGGCACCTTCGATGGCCTCGGTCAACGCACCGGGTCCGCCGGCGATCACGCCGCGCACCAGGTCGGTGCCGAACGTCGGTCCGCACTCGGCCGCGTCGAGAACCCCGAGCCGACCGGGTGTCCCGGCACCGGCGTAGATCAGGCGGCCGCCGCGTTCGAGCCGCGCAGCGATGGCCTCGGCCGCCGCGGCGATCCGGGGGATCGCCGCATCCACCGCCCCGTGTGCTTCGGCCTCGGCGGCAACGAGCAGCGCAACGACCTCGGCGATGGGCCGTGCATCGAGGTCGTAAAGGTCTGGCCGCACCGCCTCGGTGGCGAGCGCATCGAGTCCGCGCGGCACCAGAGTCTTCGGATCCGCCTGCACGCGAATCACATACGGCTCGTGAATTGCCCGTAGCCGCAGCGCGCCGTCGAGCGCATCGCCGGCGGCCGGGATGAGGTCGAGGTGCGCGCGCAGGGCCCGGAATCCCGCAAGGCCGCCGACCATTGCCACCGGACCATCCCCGGCCGCGCGAGCGGTCGCGGCGAGCGCGTCGGCTGCGGCGCTGGCGATCGCCAGCGCCGCGGTATCACCTTCCGCAGCAAGGACGTCGGGCGCGAAGGACGCGAGCGCGCGGGCATCGGTGAGTTGCGCGGGCCAGGTCTCCGGCGTGCCGAAGCGGGCGCGGGCGGCGTCGAGCAGTGTGGTGGACGGCCCGCGGCCGTCGTGGGCACGCAGCGCCGCGCGCAGCCCGGCGGCGCCGATCCACGCGCCGCCTCCCTCGTCGCCCAGCCAAGGACCCCAGCCGTCGGCGGTGCGCATCGCGCCGTTCGCGTCGATCGCGAGCGCCACGACGCCGGTGCCCGCGATCAGCACGACGCCCGGCTCCCCGCCCAGCGCACCCGCATGCGCGATCACGGCGTCGCTGGTCACCGCGACGCGCTGCGGCCGCAGCGACGCTAGCAGCGCGTCGGCCAGCGCCCGCGCCGCGTCCGGCGCCGCCAGCGCGCCGGCGGCACCCACGATCACCTCGTCGACCGGACCGAAACCCCGCGCTAGGGCCTGGATCGCCGCTTCCGCGGCCCGCAGGCCGCCCGGCGCCGCGAGCCCCGGCGCGCCCGCACCCTCGGTCCTGCGGCCGCCTACCGCGGCCCGGCAGGACGTCTTGCCGAGGTCGACGGCGAGGATCACCGGTGGCCGTGAATCATCGCAGTTTCTCAGCGAATTCGACAATGTTGCCGTCCGGGTCGGCGACGTGCAGCGTCCGTTCACGCCATGGTCGGTCCACCGGTCCGCTGAGTATTTCGACGCCGAGACCTCGCAGCCGTTCCGCTTCCACATCCACGTCTTCAATCAGAAAGCCGATTTCGCCGCAGGGCGGGTTGCCGCCTTCGCGACCAATGAGCTCCGGCAGCTTCGAGCGTTCGAAAAGCGAGAACTTCGTGTTTTCCAGTTCGAACTCGACATAGCCGTCGCCCTCGATCCGCACCTGGAGCCCGATCACGTCGCGGTAAAAGGCGACCGACCGGTGAAGCGATGCGACATATTGAATGACGTAGTCCACGCGACGCATGCATTGCACCGTATAACTGCCGATTATCCGCAGTCTCGGCCCTGCTCTTCGTATGGTGTTCATCATGGACGGAGTCGCGTCCTGCCAGCACGACGGTGGCCCCGAGCCGGTCAGCCGTCGCCAGTTGCTGAAGCTGATCGGCGGCGCAGGGGCTGCGGCGATCGTGAGCGGCTGTGGGCAATCGACAACGGCATCGGCACTCCCGCTTAATTCAGCGTCGGCTCCTATGTTGTGTCGGGATGCCTGGGGTGCTCGTCCCGCCCGAGCCGGCGGCAGGCCACACACCATCACGCGAATGACTCTCCACCACGAGGCCGTCGTGCTCGGCGAGAACCGTGACGCCCCAAGCCATTTACGTCAGGACCAGCGCTACCACCAAGACACAAAGGGGTGGGTCGACATCGCGTATCACATCGGTGTCGACCGCGACGGCAACATCTATGAACTGCGAACGCCGGAGATCGCCGGTGACACCGCGACCGACTACGACACGACAGGGCACTTTTTGGTCCTCTGCGAAGGGGACTTCGACAAAGAAGTCGTCCCGGAAGCCCAACTTCATGGAGCCGCGCTCGCTTTCGCGTGGGCCACTCAAACATTTCACATCGCCAGCGACACGTTGGCCGGCCACCGCGATCTAGCCCAGACGTCCTGCCCGGGAGCAAACCTCTACGCCCACCTCTCCTCGGGTGACCTCAAGCGCCGAGTCAACGATCTGCTGGCCGGTGGCGCGGTGAACCTTCAGAGGATCTGTGGGCCCGAGGCGGCGACAACCGTTGCCGCCATCGAGGCCGGCCGGTCAGGCGGATAGTTACGCTTTTTCGTCACAGACCGATAAATGAGGCGTGGGGAAACGCAAAGTTGCGGGGAGAGTCGGAATCATCGCCATGGCCTCGATAGGAGCAGTGTTCGTAACGGCTCCTGGGACAGTTGGTGATGTTCCCGCGCGCGCAGACGGTTCAGTGTCCGCCCTGTACAGCGGCGTCGACCGGATTCGCGAAGGGTGCGGGCCGATCGGCGACGACCCGCGTTTGACACAAGCCGCGCAGCGGCACGCCGACGACATGCTTGCGAACGGTGTGAACGGCCACATTGGTTCGGACGGCTCTTCACCGCAGCTGCGTATCACGGACACCGGTTACCGGACTCGCTACAGCGGTGAGGTCGTTTTCTGGGGCACCGGATCCGCTGCCAATCTCACTCAAGCGCTCGACCTGTGGATGCAAAGTCCTCCACACCGGGCAATCATTACGAACTGTGCCTACACGGCCGCCGGCTTCGCTACCGCTTCGGACGGCAACAAAATGACAATCGTCGGCGACTTCGCTGCTCCCTAGACCCATGCCGTTCGTGCGGCGCACTGCCTAACCCGGCGGCGTGATGATCGGAAAGTCGATGATCGGCCATTCCGACGGTGGGAGCGGAGTCGGCGGCGCGACATCCGGTTCTCCGACGTGTTGGGGGCAGAAGGCGGTCGCCGCGCTATTCGCGAACTTGGTGGCGGCGTCCGCCGGGAAGCCGGGATTGTCCGACGACAGACTCGTGATGATCTCGGATTTGGGGTGACCCTGATCCATTAGTTGGCACGCCTTGTGGCCGATCGAAATGGCGGTATTTGCGTCCTTGAATGGGACGCCGCCCTGGTTGAGAGACGCGATGAAGGTCCCATCGGAGGCGGACTCGCCGCTGGCCGGATCAGCGTATGCCGGCGTGGCCGTACCGACGAGGATGGCGAGACTCGCAAGCCCTACAAGCGTTCGCATGCGTTCATCTTCGTACACGTCGCGGCAATTGTCCTATCGAATTCTTCGTGGCGAGCGCGGTGCTTATCGGCGAACGCCGTGTTGGTTGCGATCAGGCGGATTGTGATCCTTCCGCGAATGCAACCCGCCGCATACCTTGCGCGAATGACATCGAACGTGGGCAGCCTCCTGCCCGAGGCGCCCCGGGCAATACCTGCGACTTTCAAACAGGCCCTCTTCGTCGCAGTGACCGCCGGACTGGGCTACGGCTTCGACTCGTACGCGGTGAACATCTACGGCTTGGTGTTGCCGGACATCAAGAGGACGTTGCACATCACCGACGCCCAGGCCGGGTACATCGGTTCGATCTTTCTGCTGGGTTACACCATCGGCACGATCGCCTTCGGATTCGCCGCGGACAGGTGGGGGCGTAAAGCGACGCTCGGGGCGTCGATCCTGCTTTACGGCATCACCACTTCGCTGGCCGGACTCACGACGAACATCGCGGCCTTCACCGGACTTCGCTTTCTCACGGGTGTGGGCGGTGCCGGGGAACTCGCGGTCGGCGCGCCATACACCGCCGAAGTCTGGCCGACGAAGACTCGCGCGATCGGGGTCGGCGGAGTGATCTTCTCCCTCTTCTCACTGGGCTACGTCCTCGCCGCGGCTGTCGCGCTGGTCTTGGTCCCGCATTTCGGCTGGCAATCCGCGTTCATCGTGGCGATCGTCCCAGCCATCATCTTGTTCCTGGTCCGGCGCGGCATCACGGAGTCGCACCGCTACACCGACGTACAGACCAAAGTGGTGCGGGGAACCGCGAAACCCCGCCTTTGGAAGCTGCCCGGCGTGCGGCGACGACTCATCTCCGGCTGGCTCATCTATACCGCCAACGCGGTTGGCTACTGGGGCGTGACGGTCTTTTTGACGACGTACATCGTGAAGAGGTTCCACGCATCCTCAATCGACGCGATCCGCTACGCACTTGTGTTCTTCCTGCTGCAGGTCGTCTTCGTCTATCTGGGGACCGCGCTCGCCGATTGGGTAGGCCGACGCCCCTCGGCGATCCTCGCCGCAGTCATCG
>NZ_JAFAUS010000182.1 GCF_019243155.1 Mycobacterium sp. | reverse complement strand
ATGAATCAGGGCACTCCCCAAGTCGATGTCATCAAGCAGGTGTCCTCGGCCAATTCCGGCTTCACGGTCGACGGTGCGGCAAAGTTCACGATGATCGCGGCGGGGGTCTACTGCCCCGAGCACATGGGGCAAGCCGGTGCCACGCAGCCACCGGCGGCACCGGCGGCACCGGCGACGCCGTCGCCCGGTGTGGGGCCGAACGGCCTCTACCCCGAGCCGCCACCGCCAGCGCCGCCACCACCGGCTGCCTAGTCACCAGGTACTCCGAAGAAGTGGCCCGGAAGTAAACGGGAAGCCACTTTCAGCTAGCGTGATCACCCACGCGTTTGGTCCGATCAACCACGCGTTGCCCAGAACGTCGCTATAGTCCGTGCGAGTTGGGAAGTAGGAGGTCACGAAGGAGCGGACTGTAATTGGCGAAGCCATCGGCATACAGCTGTCGCTTGCGCGAGTTTCAGGACCGACCAAGTACCCGGCGACCTTTTCGGGGCAGCCAGCTTGTAGCACCGCAGCACGCGACGTCGCACCGAGTTGGTGACCATGTCGCAGACTGAAAGCATTGCGCCCGTTACAGGCGGGCAAGACTCCCAGCCATCGCGCTCAATATTTCGCCGCGACATCGAGGGGCTGCGTGCCGTCGCGTTCTTGGCCGTCGTCCTCTTCCACGCCGGTTTGCCGGGTGTAGGTGGCGGTTTTATCGGCGTTGACGTCTTCTTCGTCATTTCCGGCTTCCTGATCACCGGCATGCTCTTTCGCGAAGTCAGCTCCGCCGGCACCGTCCGGCTGGGGCGGTTCTACGGGGCACGGGCTCGCAGATTGCTGCCGGCATCGGCCACGGTCGGCATTGTTACCGCCATCGCATCGGCGATCCTGCTACCCACGTTGCAGGCGAAGGACGTCATCGTTGACGGCATCGCCAGCGCGCTGTACGTCAGCAACTACTGGTTCGTGATGCACGGTGTCGACTACCAGCTTGCCTACTCGCCGCCATCGCCGTTCCAGCATTACTGGTCCCTCGGTGTTGAGGAGCAGTTCTACTTTCTCTGGCCTGCCGTGATCATTGGCACCGCCTGGCTCTTACGGCGCAGGCCCCGGCGCGCAGGATCTCCCGCCGCGTCGCCGACGGAGCGTCCGTACGTAGTGGTCCTGGCCCTGGTCGGGGCTGCGTCGTTTGCGGCTTCTCTGATCGCCACTCCCTGGGTGCCTTCGGTCGCATTCTTTTCGCTGCCCACCCGGGCTTGGGAGTTGGCCGTCGGCGGACTGGTGGCCCTCACGGCCACTCAGTGGCGCCGGCTACCCGTATGGGCGGCGGTGATCACGGGGTGGGCAGGACTTGCGGTGGTCCTCCTGGGCTGCACGGCGTTGAACGTGACCACCCCCTATCCGGGTATTGCCGCGCTCCTTCCGGTCATCGGCACGGCGCTGGTGATCGGCGCGGGCTGCCGCGCTCCTTCTCTAGGGTGTGGAAGCCTCCTGGCTGTGCGCCCGATGCGAGCCATCGGTCGGGTCTCCTATGCCTGGTACCTGTGGCACTGGCCGGTGCTGCTCCTCGCGCCGCCGCTGCTGGGCCACCCGCTCGGGCTGGCGGGCAGGCTGGCAACTGCCGCTGTTTCCTGCGCCTTTGCCGCTTTGACATTGCGTTTCATCGAAAATCCCCTCCGCTTCGCCGCGCCGGTACGCCGGTCTTCGCTCGGCAGCCTTGTCCTCGGCGGTGTCTCGACCGCGTTGGCGGTTTGTGTGGGCGCTGGGCTACTCGTATCGATTCCAGCCCCCGTCGGCCGTGGTGCGCCGGTTTCGGCGCTGACTGTCACGGTCGCGCCTTTGCCGGGGGATGACTCGCTCGACCGCTACGACGCCGAGGTGCAATCGGCGTTCGGGCAAGTGCAGGCGGCGGTCGCGGCGTCCGCCGATCTGGGGGCCGTGCCGTCCAACGTCAATCCGTCGATTGCGGCCGCGGCAGCCGAAAGGCCGCTCGCATACTTCAAAGGCTGCATGCGTAATTTCTTGGACGCCGACCAGCCGGAGTGCGTAGCGGGCGACACAGCCTCGAAAACCAGGGTGGCCCTGGTTGGCGATTCGACCGCCGCGATGTGGATCCCGGGTTTCTGGCAGCTCGCCGATCAGCAGCACTGGAGGTTGGAGACCCTGACCAAGGGCGGCTGTCCCATGCTGGACCTGCCGATCATCAACCCCTTCCTGCGCCGGGAATTCGCCGAGTGTGACAGGTGGCGCGATCTGGTGCTCGCCCGGCTTCGCAGCGAGCACCCGAGTCTGATCGTGCTAAGCCTGTGGCGCAAATACGGTGCCCGCTATGACTTCCCGTCCGGTGTCACGTCATACGATCCGGCGTGGCTCGGCGGGCTGACCCGACTGGTGCAGCAGCTCGGCGGGACCGGTGCGAAGGTGCTGGTGCTCGGGCCGGCTCCGGATCCGCACGAGGAAGTGCCGACGTGTCTGTCCGGTCATCTCGACGATGCGACGGCGTGCGCGCAGCCAACATTGACGGCGATGAACGAACTCGGCATGGCGGCTGAAGCCGCTGCCACCAAATCCGGGGGAGGACAGTACGCCGACTTGACTGAGCTGTTCTGCACCACGAAACGCTGCCCGGTGATTGTCGGCAACACCATCGTGTTCCACGACGCCAACCATCTGACATTCGAATATGCGCGGCTGTTGGCACCGGTCATGGGTGCGCTGGCTGACCGTGCGCTTGTGACAGGATGACTCACGGTGGCGTGATGATTCCTCTTCGACGCATTCTGCAGCACCGGGTCAGCATCGGTGCGCTGCTCGAACTGGCTGTGTGGCTTGCGATTCCGTATTTGTGCATCGGGTTCGTCTGGACTCTCTTCCACACCGAGCAGACGCAACGGATTCAATCCCGGATCGAAACCGTGATGCCCGCCGGCGCCGACGCCGCGGCCTTCGGGTTGACCACGCTGTTGTGGCCCGCCTCGATACAAATCGCCCAGGCATGCCCGGCGCCATGATCGATTGTTGGGCTAACCGGTGCGCAACGGACCGGTTTGCTCCTAGGCTGAACGACCATGTCAATCGACCGGGCCGCACTTCTCGCGGGCAGCATCCGACTTACCTCTGGCGTCTCGTTTCTCGTCGATCCCTTGCGCGCGAACCGATTATGGGGCGACCCGGAAGAGCCGACGCCGACCGCGCAGTTGCTCCTGCGCTCGATGGGGTATCGCGACGCGTTGATCGGCGGGCTGCTCATGGCGGCCGCGCTGCGCGGCAAGAACACCCGCGGCTGGTTCCTGGCGTCCGGCGGAGCCGACGCTGCCGACCTGCTCGGGGGGTTGAGTGTGCACGACGAGTTGAAGCCGGCCCAACGGCTCATCGGGCTGGGCGGCGCGGTCGTCGGCATCGGCGTCGGCCTTTGGGGTGCGGCGCGACGGACCACCCGAGCGGGCGAAACGGCTGCAATAGAGCAGTAGCGGGCTGAGCGAATCCGCCGGCATTTGCTCGCGGCGCGAATCCTCGGCCAGGCCGGCGCGGGCGAAATCCTGGTGTCCCGTACCGTCCGCGATCTGGTCGTCGGCTCCGGCATCGCTTTCCGGGACCGCGGCGTCGTCGAGTTGCGCGGCGTCACGGGCATCTGGGAGCTGGTGGCGGTCGACAGGCACGGCGCGCGCACGGGGTCGCGCGAAGCGGATCTCGCGGCCGCGCCGACGCCCGGGCCCCGGGATACGATGCGCCGGTCAGATCGAGCCATGGCGATCATGGTCAAGCGGACACACCGTGGATCATCCGCGGGATGGCGCGCTTGGTTCTCGTCACCGACCGCAGTTGAGCCGCGGGCCCTGAGAACTAGGCGCTGACAGGCAACGCCCAATCCTGTTGACTGGACTCATGCATATCGGTGTCCTGACATTCGTTACCGACGACGGCATCGGCCCCGTCGAACTGGGCGCGGCGCTCGAGCAGCGCGGCTTCGAGTCGCTGTTTTTGGCCGAGCACTCCCACATCCCGGTCGACGCGAAGACCCCCTACCCGGGCGGCGGCCCGATTCCGCCGAAGTACTACCGCACACTGGACCCGTTCGTCGCGCTGACGGCGGCGGCCGTCGCGACGGAGAAGCTGGTGCTGGGCACCGGGATCGCGCTGGTCGTGCAGCGCGATCCCATCCACACGGCCAAGGAAGTCGCGTCGCTCGACTTGGTGTCGCAGGGGCGATTGCGTTTCGGAGTGGGTGTGGGCTGGTTGCGAGAGGAGATCGCCAACCACGGTGTCGATCCCTCGGTCCGCGGACGCGTCGTTGACGAGCGACTGGATGCGATGATCGAGATCTGGACAAAGGAAAAGGCGGAATTCCACGGGAAATTCGTGGATTTCGATCCGATCTACAGTTGGCCCAAGCCGCTGCAGAAGCCGTATCCGCCGCTGTATCTCGGCGGGGGACCGGCCGGTTTCAAGCGGATCGCCCGGCTCAACGCGGGCTGGCTCGCGATGACGCCGTCCGCGGAAGCTCTGGCGGGTCAGCTCGAGCAACTGCGCGACGCCACCGACCATGACGTGCCGGTGATCAACTTCCACGGTGGCGAGCCGACGGCCAAAGAGCTCGAGGGCTACCGCGAGTTGGCGTTGGACCACCTCTTGGTGGACCTGCCGACCGAACCCCGCGACGAGACACTGCGCCGGCTGGATGAGTTGCAGGCCGAGGTCGCCAAGCTAGCGTAAACTCAAGTGCCACAAAAGGTTTGGTAGTTTCCGAAATCGTCGGGCGCCGGGCTGGCGTAACGCTCGAATCCCGGTCGTTCGTCGTACGGTACACGCACGGCTTCGAGGAGCCGCTCCAGCGGAGCGAGGTCACCCGCGGTCGCGGCGCCCAGCGCCTCCTCGACCAGATGGTTGCGGGGAATGTAGATCGGGTTGACGCGGTCCATGACGTCGGCGTCGGGCCGTAGAGATTGCCAGCGCGCCAGCCACGCGTCGAAGCCGGCGAGGTCGGCGAACAATCCGCGTGCGCCTTCGGTGTCACCCCCCGCGCGGCCGCGCCGAGGTGGCGGAAGAACGACGTGTAGTCGACGCGGCTCTGCTTGAGCAGCCCGAGGAGTTCGTCGATTAGCGCCGCGCCGAACTCGGCGTCGACGTCGGCGGCCAAACCCAGTTTGGCGCGCATCCCCGATGACCACACGGCGTCGTATCGGGTCGAGAAGATGCCGAACGCCCCCTCGGCCAGAGCAATCGCCTCCTCGACGTTGTCCGACAGCAGTGAGAGAAGCGTCTCCGCGAAGCGCGCAAGGTTCCAGCCCGCGACCACGGGTTGGTTGCCGAAGGCATAACGTCCCCAGAAATCGATCGAACTGAAGACGGTGTCGGGGTCGTAGGCCTCCATGAAAGCGCATGGCCCGTAGTCGATCGTTTCGCCAGAGATCGTCATGTTGTCGGTGTTCATCACCCCGTGGACGAACCCGATCAGCATCCAGCGAGCGATCAATGACGCCTGCGCAGCGACGACTGCCTCGAACAGCGCCAGGTAGGGGCGATCGGCCGTCGCGGCGTCGGGATGGTGGCGCGCGATCGCGTGGTCGGCGAGCCGCTGCAGCAGGTCCCCGTCGCCGGTGGAGGCCGCGTATTGGAAGGTGCCCACCCGCAGGTGACTGCTGGCGACGCGGGTGAGCACCGCGCCCGGCAGCTCGGTCTCGCGCTGCACCGGGCGCCCGGTGCTCACGACGGCCAGCGACCGCGTCGTCGGCACGTCCAAGGCGTGCATCGCCTCGCTGATGATGTATTCGCGCAGCATCGGGCCCACGGCGGCCAGTCCGTCGCCGCCTCGCGCGAACGGTGTTTGGCCGGAGCCC
>NZ_JAFAUS010000379.1 GCF_019243155.1 Mycobacterium sp. | reverse complement strand
CCGGCGTCGGCTGACGAAAATGCTGCGCTGATCGCCGAACATCTCGAGGCTGCCGGCGATCTGCACGCCGCCTACGACTGGCAGATGCGTGCCGCCACATGGGCGACCAACCGCGACATCGCCGCAGCGCGATTGAATTGGGAGCGTGCCCGAACCATCGCCGACGCACTGCCTTCCGACGATCCAGGCCGGGCGGCCATGCGCATTGCCCCGCGCACCATGTTGTGCGGGACCGGCTGGCGAGTCAACGCCAGGATCGCCGATGACCGCTTCGATGAATTACGGGAATTGTGCAGCGCGGCTGGAGACAAGGCGTCGTTGGGGATCGCTATGGCGGGGTTGGTAGTTGGCCATGCGCATCAGGACCGCTTGCGTGAGGCATCGCAGCTGGCGTCCGACGCCCGGTCCCTCGCCGAGTCGGTCGGAGATGCGAACCTGACTGTGGGGCTGTCCTTCCCGGTGATCTACGGCAAGATCGAGAGCGCCGAATGGTGTGACGTGCTGCGGTGGTCGCAGGCCGTTGTCGACCTTTCCGACGGTGATCCGTCGAAAGGTAATTTCCTGGTCGGGTCGCCGTTGGCGCTCGCGTTTGCGTCAAGGGGGATGGCCCGCTACTTCCTCGGCCGTCCCGGATGGTTAGAAGACCTGCGGCACGGCCTGGCTATAGGCCGGAATGCTGACCCCGCGTCGTACGCCGGAGTTGTCGGCTATATGTACTTGCTGGGCATACCGTTTGGCGTGCTGAGGCCCGATGATGCTGCGCTGCAAGAGGTTGAGGATGCGCTACGGATCGCCGAGCGATCCAGTGATGACGTTGTGGTGGGCTTCACCCAGGCGACTCATGCCCTTGCTCTGATGCACCGCCAAAAAGATGCGGAGCGTGGCCGCGGACGGACGCTCGGGGCCGAGGTCAGCGAAGTGTTCGTGAACCAACAGCGCAACCTATGCGACTTGACGATCGTCGAGGTCTACTCAGCACGTGAGGCGGCGAGACAGGGGGATTACGACGTCGCCATATCGTCGATACGTGTTGCCGCCGACCATCTGTTCCGCGAGGGACGCCTGCTGTTGTGGGGCATCGCGGCGACGGGTGTTCTGGTGGAGACATTGCTGGATCGCGGGGCCGACGATGACCTGGCCGAAGTCGAGGCCGCCATTGCCCGATTGGCGGCCGCGCCCGCCGATGAGGGTCTGGTGATGCGCGACATCTGGTTGTTGCGGCTGCGGGCGTTGTTGGCCGCGGCTCGGGGTGATGCGGCCGGTTACGCGCGCTTGCGGGACGACTATCGAGACATGGCGAAAAGTCTTGGCTTCCAGGGCCATATCGCGTGGGCCGAGGTGATGCGATAGCGGCGCAGAGCTGGCAGTCCTGAATGCGTTGCCGCTTTAGCCTTTCGGAGTCAGCTCAACGATAGGGATCGGCCGAGACGTCTTCTTCTGATATGCGATGTAGCGGTTCTGGTTGTTCTTGTTGACGATCTGCCATAGCCGCGAGTAATCGGGGTCCTCGGGCAGCACCCGTCGCGCGGTGACATTCAAACGCTTTGGGCCGACATTGATCTCGACATCGGGGTTGGCCTTCAGGTTGTGGTACCAACCCGGGGCCTCGGGCGCGCCGCCCTTGGAGGCGACGATCAGATAGTTGCCGCCGTCGCGCGCGTAGGTCAGCGACGCCGTGCGATGTTTGCCGGTCTTCGCGCCGACGGTATGCAGCAGCAGGCTCGGTATCAACAACAACCGGTGACCGATCCAGCCGTTCGTCTTCCGATACACCGTGTCGTGCACCCGCAGTACCTGCGGGAGCAGCTTTTCTTCCAGAAAGCTCATAGCTTTCAGTCTCACTCGCCCTGCGCCAACTCCGCAACGGGCTGCCACTGCTCCCAGTTGCGTATCCGGCTCTCGTAGTCGGTCTTCGCGGTCTGAAGCGGGGATGCGCCGAAGAACACCCTCAGGGGCGGCTCCTCGGCGTCGACCACCTTCAGCAGTGCTGCCGCCGACGCTGCCGGGTTACCCGGGTTGGCCCAGCGCCGGCCGCGCTCGGCGTCAACCGCCGCACGAACGTCGTCATAAGCCGACAACCGGTCGGAGTGCTTGGCCGACGCGCCCGCCCAGTCGGTGTCGAAGCCGCCCGGCTCGATGAGCGTGACATGCACGCCGAATGGAGCGACCTCTTGAGCGAGTGCCTGGGAGAAGCCCTCCAGCGCCCACTTCGAGGCGTGGTAGATCCCGACCAACGGGAACGCGGTGATGCCGCCGATCGAGGAGACCTGAATGATGTGGCCGCTGCGCTGCTCGCGCAGGTACGGCAGCGCGGCCTGGGTGATCCACAGCGCGCCGAAAACGTTGGTCTCGATCTGTTCGCGAGCGTCCTGTTCGGAGAGTTCCTCGACGAACCCGAAATGCCCGTAGCCGGCGTTGTTGACGACGAGGTCGAGACGCCCGAAGTGGTCGTGCGCCTGCTTGACCGCGGCGAAGTCCGCGTCGCGATCGGTGACGTCCAACTGGATCGGCAGCAGGGCGTCGCCGTACTTCTGTGCGAGGTCATCCAGCGATGCCAGGTTGCGCGCCGTGGCGGCCACCTTGTCGCCACGCTCCAGTGCCGCGATCGCCCACGCCCGTCCGAAACCCCTCGATGTACCGGTGATAAACCAAACTTTTTCAGTCACGAAGTGTTGCAACGCGCTCGTCGCCTGCTAATTCCCGGCGGGTAGCGTCTTCGTCGTGAGTCGCGCCGCGTTGGACAAGGACCCCCGGGACGTCGCGTCGATGTTCGACGGCGTCGCCCGCCGGTATGACGTCACCAACACGGTGCTGTCGTTGGGTCAGGACCGCTTCTGGCGGCGGGCCACCCGGTCGGCGCTGTCCATCCGGCCTGGCCACAAAGTCCTGGACTTGGCGGCGGGCACCGCGGTCTCCACCGTCGAGCTGCAAAAGTCCGGCGCGTGGTGTCTGGCGGCCGACTTCTCGGTCGGGATGCTGACGGCGGGCGCCGCGCGCGACGTGCCGAAGGTCGCTGCGGACGCGACCCGGCTGCCCTTCGCTGATGACGTATTCGACGCGGTCACAATAAGTTTCGGGTTACGCAACGTCGTCGACCCGAAGGCTGGACTGCGCGAGATGGCGCGCGTGACCCGGCCGGGTGGCCGATTGGTGGTGTGCGAATTCTCCACGCCGACGAACGGATTATTCGCCACCGTCTACAAGGAGTATTTGATGCGTGCGCTGCCGCGGGTGGCGCGGACGGTGTCCAGCAACCCGGACGCCTACGTCTACCTTGCGGAGTCGATCAGGGCCTGGCCCGATCAGCAGCAGTTGGCACACCAGATTTCGGCGGCCGGCTGGGCGGCGGTGCGGTGGCGCAACCTGACCGGCGGGATCGTGGCCTTGCACGCCGGGTACAAACCCCTGCGCTGACCCGGATACTAGTGCTGGCCGGCGTTCTGGATGAAGGCCGTCTGGTTGGGGCAGTAGTGGTCGATCGCAGCCCCGAGGAACTGGAAAGCCTGGCCCTGGGTGGTGCCGCGCGGCAGGTTGTGCTGGATGAAGTCGGCCGACTTGTACGGGTCGGTGTCCAGGCCGCGGTTGATCCGGTCACAGCTGATCTTGCCCATCCAGGCGAGCTGGTCCTGCGGAGCGTAGATGCCGAACCCGTTGACGGTGTTCTTGAACGGGGCGTCGTAGTCGCTGGGCGGCGACGGCGTCCTGGGCGTCGGGTACGGCGCCGTGGGCGGCGGGTCGGCCAGAGCCGGAGCCGGCGCGGACAGCGCGAAAGTGGCAGCGGCGGCGGCAACACTGATACCAGCAGCGGCCGCGGCACTTATAGTAGCCAGCATCGTTCCCTTCATTAGCCGGACTATACACCCCTGAATCTGGGGCCGCAGACGTTCGCCCGCAGTCCCGCGAAGACCTCGATTCAGCTGAACGGCGTCCGGCGATCGATCAATCGTGACAGTCGCCCGCCGCCCCGCCAGGCCCTTGCCACCCAGTCGGCATCGTCATCGGTGACCAGGTTGGCCATCACCCGCACCGCGATGGTCATCAGCGTCGTCGAACGCATAGCGATCGGTCCGGTCGTCGGCAGAAACCGCTGGAAGGTCAGCAGCAGCGCCAGCCTGCGCGCGACCGAGAACCCGCGACCATAGTGCTCGCGCAGCAGCGACGGCCACACCTGCGACAGGTCGGGGCAGTCCAGCAGTTCGGCCGCCAGGCGTCCCGTCTCGAGCCCGTAGTCGATGCCCTCGCCGTTGAGCGGGTTGACGCAGGCCGCGGCGTCGCCGATCAACATCCAGTTGGGTCCGGCCACCCCGGAAACGGCGCCGCCCATCGGCAGCAGCGCCGACGACACCGCCCGCGGTTGGCCGTCAAAGCCCCACTCGTCGCGCCGCAGGTCGGTGTAGTAGGAGATCAGCGGCCGCAGCGCCAGGTCAGCCGGTCGCTTCGACGTCGACAGGGCCCCGACGCCGATGTTCACCTCGCCGTTGCCGAGCGGAAAAATCCAGCCGTAGCCGGGCAGTACCGCGCCGTCGGGGGAGCGCAGTTCCAGGTGCGACGTCAGCCACGGGTCGTCGGCGCGCGCGGTCCGCAGATAGCCCCGGGCGGCGACGCCGTACACCGTCTCCTGGTGCCAGCGCCGGCCCAGCTTGCGGCCCAACGACGATCGCGCGCCGTCGGCCACGATCAATTGCCGGCAGCGGACCTCGGTGCCGTCGGCCAACACGATCGACGTCACCCGCCTTGACGAATCATGATGAACAGCAACGGTTTTAGAACCCAACATCATCCGCGCCCCGGAATCCTCCGCGACTTTGCGGATCCGGTCGTCCAGCTCGAGGCGGGCCACCGCGCTGCCGGTTGTGGGGAACGACGGGCCGGGCCAGTCGACCTCCACCTCTTTGCCGAACCCGCTCATCCGCAGCCCGCGGTGCCGGATGCGGGTGTCCAGCCAGTCACCCAGCCCGAGGCGTTCGAGCTCCGCGACCGCACGCGGGGTCAGGCCGTCACCGCACGGCTTGTCGCGGGGAAAGCTCGCCGAGTCGATGACGAGCACGTCGTAGCCCGCGCGGGCCGCCCAGGCGGCCGCCGCCGAACCGGCAGGTCCGGCGCCCACCACCACCACGTCAGCCCGCGTCGCTCCCATTTCCACGTACACCAGTATGTTTGGTCGCGTGAAGACTCCGGCGACGGTGGTGGCGGGCGTTGATCTCGGCGACGCTGCCTTCGCGGCGACCGTTCGGGACGGCGTCGCACGGATCGAGCAGCTCATGGACACCGAGCTGAACAGCGCCGACGACGTGATGACCGATTCGCTGACGCATTTGTTCAAGGCCGGCGGTAAGCGGTTTCGCCCGCTGTTCACCGTGTTGTCGGCACAGCTCGGGCCGAACCCTGACGCGATCGAGGTGACGACCGCGGGCGCGGTGATCGAACTGGTCCACCTGGCCACGCTCTACCACGACGACGTGATGGACGAGGCCGAGGTTCGCCGCGGCACGCCCACCGCCAATGTGCGCTGGAGCAACAACGTGGCGATCCTGGCCGGGGACTACTTGTTTGCCACGGCGTCACGGCTGGTGTCGCGGCTGGGGCCGGAGGCGGTGCGGCTCATCGCCGAGACGTTCGCCCAGCTGGTGACCGGGCAGATGCGGGAGACCCGCGGCCTACGAGATGCGGCCGAGGGTGCCGATCCCATCGAGCACTACCTGAAAGTGGTGTACGAGAAGACGGCGTGCCTGATCGCAGCGGCGGGCCGATTCGGCGCGATGTTCTCGGGTGCCGACGCCGATCAGGTGGAGCGGCTGAGCCGCCTGGGTGGCATCGTGGGCACGGCCTTCCAGATTTCCGACGACATCATCGACATCGACAGCGACTCCCAGGAGTCCGGCAAGCTCCCCGGAACCGACGTTCGCGAAGGGGTGCACACGCTGCCGATGCTCTATGCGCTGTCCGAACCCGGACCCGAGGCGGCGCGGCTGCGCGAGCTGCTGAGCGGGCCGATCGACGACGACGAGGTCGTGGCGGAGGCTTTGACGCTGCTGCGGGCGTCCCCGGGTATGGCGAAGGCCAAGCGCTCGCTGCAGGAGTACGCGGAGCGGGCGCACCAGGAGCTGGCCCTGTTGCCCGATGTCCCGGGTCGTTACGCGCTGCAAACGCTGATCGACTACACCATCAGCCGGCACGGCTAGTGCCTTCGGAACCTTGAAGGTCCCCTCGAGCGTTCAATTGCAGTAATCAGCAATAGGTCGTAGGAGGACGCTGATGACCTGGCATCCGCACCACAACACGCTCAAAACGTTCGTGTTGTTGGTTGGCATGTCCGCGTTGATCGTGTTCGTGGGATCGCTGTTCGGCAAGACGGCGATGTTCATCGCGGTGCTGTTCGCCATCGGCATGAACGTCTACACGTATTTCAACAGCGACAAGCTGGCGCTGCGGGCGATGCGCGCCCAGCCCGTCTCCGAGCTGCAGGCGCCGGCGATGTATCGGATCGTGCGCGAGCTGGCCACCACGGCGCACCAGCCCATGCCGCGGCTGTACATCAGCGACACCAACGCCCCGAACGCCTTCGCCACCGGGCGCAACCCCCGCAACGCCGCGGTGTGCTGCACCACCGGCATCCTGAACATCCTCGACGAGCGTGAGCTGCGCGCCGTGCTTGGACATGAGCTTTCCCACGTCTACAACCGCGACATCTTGATCTCGTGCATCGCCGGCGCGCTTGCTTCGGTGATCACCGCGCTGGCCAACATGGCGATGTTCGCGGGCATGTTCGGCGGCAACAACCGTGACGGCGAGAATCCCTTTGCGCTGCTGCTGGTTTCGCTGCTCGGCCCGATCGCCGCGACGGTGGTCCGGCTGGCGGTGTCGCGGTCGCGCGAGTACCAGGCGGATGAGTCGGGCGCATTGTTGACGGGCGACCCGCTGGCCCTGGCGTCGGCCTTGCGCAAGATCTCCGGTGGCGTACAGGCCGCCCCGCTGCCCCCGGAGCCGCAGTTCGCCAGCCAGGCACACCTGATGATTGCCAACCCATTCCGCGCGGGCGAGCGGATCGGTTCGATGTTCTCGACGCACCCGCCCATCGAAGACCGCATCCGCCGGCTGCAGGAGATGGCGCGCGGCTGAGCACCGCCTGTCGGCTCGCAGATTTAATAGCGCGGGTGCTATCAAATTCCCGTGGATCGCTACACCTTCCGGGGCGTGTGCATCTGTCAGAGCGCCAATCAGGCAGCGGCTTCGGGTCTTTCGGGTTCGACTAAGACGACACGGTGGCCCGGCTCCGTCACACCACGGATGAGCACTGTGCCGCCGGTGGCCTCGTATTGTCGCTGCCAGTCGCTGATCGCCTGTTGCGCAGCATGGTCGAGGTAGTGGACCGAAATATCCACCGTTACAACGGATTCGGAAGGCAACGCGCCCAGCACGCGGGTCAGCCGGGGCAGCGCGAGGAAGGTGCACGCCGCCCCCTCGATGACGACGCTCCAATCGTCACCGACGGACTTGGCCTCGATCCTGGCCCGGATCACCCGCCATCCAGTCAGCGCGATGGCCAGTGCCAGCCCGATCATCACGCCGTGCAACAGGTTCAGGAAGACGACGCTGACAGCGGTCACCACGTAAACGGCGAGATCGCCGTGCTTCATTGCGGTTTCGATGTGCGCCGGCTTCAGCAGCTGGACGCCGATGACGATGAGCAGACCGGCCAGTGCCGCGGTGGGGATTTCATCGACCAGACCCGCGAACGGGATGGTGAACAGCAGGATCCACACACCGTGCATGATCGCCGAAGCGCGAGACTTCGCACCCGCGATGACATTGGTCGAGCTGCGGACGATGACGCCGGTGACCGGCAGCCCGCCGATCATCCCCGACACGACGTTGGCGGCACCCTGCCCCACCAACTCCCGGTTGAAGTCGGTGCGCGGCCCGTTGTGCATCCTGTCGACCGACACCGCCGAGAGCAGGCTTTCGACGCTGGCGATGAGGGCGACGGTGATCACTCCGACTGCGACACCGCCCCAGTCACCGTAAGGGATTTCGGGTAGCCGCAACGCATCCAGCGGAGAGCCGTCGAGGTCGATCCGGCGCACGTGAAATGGGAACACCACCGAAATCACCGTCACGCCCACGATGGCTACCAGCGGCCCTGGGACACGGCGCACTTTGGCCGGAACCCATCGCCATGCGATCAGGATGACGATCACCAGCACGCCCAGGATGACGCCGGGACGATGAGCGCCGATGATCTGACCGGGCAGGCCAATGACGTTGTGCCAGGCCGTGCTCTTGGACTTTCCGCCCAGCAGCACGTGCATCTGCTGCAAGGCGATCGTGATCCCGATGCCGGCGAGCATGGCATGCACGACGACGGGTGAGATCGCGAGTGCGGCTCGCGCGACGCGGCTGAGTCCCAGCAGGGCTTGCAGGATGCCCGCGGCCCCGGTGATCAAACACGTTACCCCCCAACCGAAGTCGGAGACGAGATCGGCAACGACGACCGTCAGCCCGGCTGCGGGGCCGCTGACCTGCAGCGGCGAGCCGCCGAGGCAGCCGACAATGATCCCTCCGATGATCGCGGCGATCAGGCCGGCGAGCACGGGAGCGTTGGAAGCGATCGCGATCCCCAACGACAGCGGCAGCGCGACCAGGAAAACCACGAGTGATGACGGCAGGTCGTGCCGAATTACCGATCGAATGCCTTCGGTGCGTTCAATGTTTGGCATCGGTCGCGTCCCTCGTTAGGTGTTAGCGGGGGATGTTGGAAATATCCGCCCCGACTTCGCTTGATTACGTCGGCGTAATCAGTTGGTGCACAGACGATTACGATTGGTCCCGCTGGCACGGTCGCGCGCGGGAACGCCTGGCTACCTTGCGTTGACGGTATTTTGCGGGCAAAGCGTGGGTCAAGCCGTGGGGCCCGGCCCATAGGGAATGCAAAGATTTAAATTAAGCCCGGGCCCGTGACCAGGTCAGAAGCCCGAACCGTGCACCTCGTGGCCCGGCACCTCGGCGATCAGGCCCTCGTAAGCCTGCTCCACCGTCGAACCATGGTTGACCACCCCGTCGACTTCCCGGGCGATCGGCATGTTCAGTCCGAACTCGTTGGCAAACTCCATGATTACGCTGGCGGCCTTGACACCCTCGGCGACCTGGTTCATCGAGGCGATGATCTCGTCGATTGGCTTGCCGGCTCCCAATTGTTCACCGACGTGACGGTTGCGGCTGCGCTGGCTGGTGCACGTGACGATGAGGTCGCCCAGGCCGGCCAGGCCTGGGAACGTCTCGGGATTGCCGCCCATGGCCACCCCCAGCTTCGTCATCTCGCGCAGCGCGCGGGCGATCACCAGCGCGCGGGTGTTCTCGCCGATTCCCAGCGAATAACCCATCCCGACGGCGATGGCGTAGACGTTCTTCAATGCGCCCGCCATCTCGACGCCGATGACGTCGTCGGTGGTGTATACGCGGAAACGGCGGGTGCGGAACAACGCCGACAGCCGGGTCGCCAGGTGCTGGTCGGGCATGGCCAGCACGGCCGCGGCCGCGTAGCCCTCGCCCACCTCGCGCGCGATGTTCGGTCCGGCGAGGATGCCTGCAGGGTGACCGGGCAGCACCTCCTCGACGATCTGCGACATCCGCATGTTGGTGCCCTGCTCGAGCCCCTTGACCAAGGAAACCACCGGCACCCATGGGCGCAGCTCCTTGGCCAGCTCGGTGAGCACGCCCCGGAAGCCATGCGACGGCACGCCCATGATGACGATGTCGGCGGAGTTCGCCGCCTCGGCGAAGTCGTTGGTGGCACTCAAGGTATCGCTCAGCACCACGTCGTTGCCCAGGTAGCGGCTGTTGCGGTGATACTCGTTGATGTCCTGCGCGGTCTCCTCCGAGCGCACCCACTGCAGCGTCGGTCCGCGGCGTGCACAGATTGACGCCACGGTGGTTCCCCAGGAACCGCCACCGAGGACAACAACTTTGGGTTCGCGCTTGTCAGGTGCCATGGAAGTCAGCGTATTGCCGACACCTCACATTTAGTAGCAGTTCACGAACTCTCGCCCGCTTATCCCGCCAGCGGCGTGCGGTCGCCGGCGCGGCCGAACACCATCGCCTCATCGATGCGGTCGAAGCGGTAGTCGATGGCGTCGGCGAGGTAGTTCTGCCGGACGTTCCACGGCCGCTTGGTGCCCGATTTCGGCAGCAGGTGCGCCGACCGCTGCACGTAGCCGGCGGCGATGTCCCAGGACGGCTTCTCGGTCATCGGCTCGTTGCCGCGATGCGGGTAGGCGTGCGTGTATCCGTGAGACGTCATGTGCGCCAGCAGCTTTGCCGTGGCCCGAGAGGTCATGTCGGCGCGCAATGTCCACGACGCGTTGGTGTACCCGACGCACCAGAACAGGTTGGGCACGTCTTCGAGCATGTGCGCTTTGTAGACGAAGCGGTCATTGGTCTTGATCTCGTTGCCGTCCAGGCTGATAGCGGTCCCGCCCAATGCCTGCAGCTGCAGCCCGGTGGCGGTGACGACGATGTCGGCGTCGAGGTGCCCGCCGGACTTCAGCACGATGCCGGTCGTGTCGAAGTGATCGATGTGGTCGGTGACCACATCGGCATGTCCTTCGGTGATCGCGTTGTAGAGGTCGGCATCGGGGATCAGGCACATCCGCTGGTCCCACGGCTTGTAGTTCGGCTTGAAGTGGGTGTCGACGTCGTAGCCGTCGGGCAGGCTCTTGACCGCCTTGCGCCGCAGGATCCGCTTCACCAACCGCGGCATCTTGCGGGACAGTGCGAAGAACACCGCCTCGGTCAGGGCACTGTACATCCGGATGACCAGATGAGCGGCCTTGCGGGGCAGCAGTTTACGAGCGACGGCCGCGACCTTTCCGTATTTGGACGCGGAGACGAGATAGGTCGGCGAACGCTGCAGCATGGTGACTTTGGCGGCTTGTTCCGACAGCGACGGCAGCAGCGTGACCGCGGTCGCCCCGCTGCCGATCACCACTACCTTCTTGTCGGTGTGGTCCAGGTCTTCGGGCCAGTGTTGGGGATGCACCACGGTGCCGTCGAATTCTTCGATGCCCGGAAAGTCGGGCGTGTAGCCCTCGTCGTAGTTGTAGTAGCCGCTGGCGAAGAACAAGAACCTGGAGCGGTAGAGCTTCTGGTCGCCGTCCTGTTCGACGGTCACCGTCCAGGTGTCGGTGGCGGAATCCCAATCCGCGCCGCGGACGTAATTGTTGAACCGGATGTGGTGGTCGATGCCGTACTTGTGCGCGGTGTCGCTCAGGTACTCGCGGATGTGCACGCCGTCGGCGACGCCCTCCTCACGCGTCCACGCCTCGAACGGGAAGGACAGCGTATAGATGCTGCTGTCGGAGCGCACACCCGGATAGCGGAACAAGTCCCACGTCCCGCCGATCTGGGCACGCCGTTCCAGGACCGCGTAGGTCAACTGCGGGTTGCGATCGGCGATCCGGTAGGCCGCGCCGATTCCGGAGATTCCGGCGCCGACGATGATGACGTCGAAATAGTCGACCTCGTCCGGGGCGCCGTCGGCGGCTTCCTGGGAAGTCACGGTCATCGCGAACCTCGCTCAAATTGTGGGACTCATCACCAGTTTAGAGACCGACCGGTTGGTCGAGTCGGCAAACCCTGCGGTCTGTCATGAAGGTTCCATCAGCACGTCGACGTGCAGGGGTGCGCAGCGGTCGATCAGCCAGATCTGGTCGGCGGGGCTGGCGAAGATGCGCGCGTGCGACGGGTCCTGCTCGAACGTGTCAGCGCAGCGGTCGCCGAAGAAGACGTAGGCCTTGGTGTCGTTGCACTGCCGCGACATCCACACGAGCCCGTCCAGCCCGGCGCCGTGGGCGGCCTCGGCCCACCGAACCGTGCTGGCGTAGCTGGACGCCGGGCTCGCGGTGAGCTCATCCGCGGTGACCTTGAGCCGTCGCAGCCCGGTGCCGTGCAGAACACCCAGACGCACGCTGCGGGTCGCTTTCAGGCGGACGAGCACCTTGGTCGCGTATTGGTCGTACGGGAGCAGGCCGCCCGCGGCGGGGATGTCATGCAGCAGCGTCTCGGCGATGGCCGCGTCCTCGGTGTCGGCGGCGTACATGATCGGGACTAATGGTTTGCCGGGCTGGCCGGCATCGCCGAAGAAGCCGAATCGGGTGCGGCTCCCGAAACCGGGGTTGAAGTCGGTGGCGGTGCGGGTTGCCGACAGCACGCGGTAGAGCAGGTGTCCCGCAGGCAGGGTCGCGGTAGCCGGGTCGAAGGGGTCGGGCGGCCGCCTTACCAAGAGACGCCCAGGGCCTCCGCGGCTACCGTGACGACGCCGTCGGGATCCGTGAGGAGGCGGTCGACGGGCCGGTCGTCGTCCAGATAGGTAGTGGGAGAGCACAGCCACTGCACCAGGCCGGCCTCCGACCAGCCGTTTTCCTCCGCGACCTCGCGCAGCCGGGCGATGACCGGCAACGGCGTCCCGTCCGCCCCGAACTGGAAGCCGGGATAGGCGAGGTAATTTCCCCGGCGGACGGCGACCAGCGCCTTATTGCGGTGCGCGGTGGTGGCCATGTTGCGTGGCGCACTGGACCGCGATCCCATTCGCTTCCCGGCGTCCGTGCTGCTCAACAGCCCGAACTCGGCCTCGATGCGGGCATACAGGTTCTGCTCGGCCTGCACGGCGCGCGCGACCGCGGGCTCGGTGTACACCGCGACGGACGACAGCGCGACGCCCACAGCGTGAGCGCTCTCGCGCACGCGGCGGTTCGCCGCGTCCAGCTCAGCGACGGTGGTGGTGGGGGTCACCGGATACCTCCAAGTTCGGTTCGTGCAGTTTAATTGTACCGCACGAACCGAATGGTGACTG